>JADGCQ010000054.1 GCA_015228925.1 Magnetococcales bacterium
AGTCAAAACCCTGGGGGCAATCCCCCAGACCCCTTTTTTCTTTTAATAATTTATCATTTCCGAGGTATTTGAGCAGGCCAATTTTAAATGCGATTGCCCTGGGGGGATGCCCCCCCCCCTGGATTTCCCACTATCGTTGGATGTTGAACGTGCAATGTATTGCTCTATGGTCCGTAAGATCTACCCAATCGTGTGATCTTATTGGGTTGGATCACGAACAAAAAGGGATTCTCCGCGTTCGCGCAGGATGGCATATTCATGGCGTAGCTGCTCAAGCTGTTTTTTCAATAGTTGGACCGTTTCTGGATCTGTGGAACCGGCGTCGCTGTTTTGGAGGGCAGAGGTTTTGTCATTGATTTGTTGCTGCATGGATGCCAGTTTTTTGGCCAGTTCCGCCTTTTCCGAGGCTTTGATATGTTTTTGTTTTTCCATATTTTGGACTTTTTTGCGCAAATCGGCAAGATTGTCGGATGTGGTTTGCACTTGATCTCTCAGATCTTGCAACATCTCTTCCTGACTGCGAATGTTTGATTCATAGAGTGCATTTTCTTGATGGAGCTGGTTTGTTTGTTGTTTTAACGTCTGAAGCCGATCACGGCGTTGTTGTTCGCGAAGATCGTAATCTCCCCCATTTTCTCCTTGGAGTCCACCGAGCAATCCCCCCTGTCGCGGGTCATTATAGGGATTGGGTCCAGAGGCACACCCTGGCAGCAGCATTGTGAGCAGACCCAAGAGCAAGAGCGGGATCGAGAGATTTTTTTTCATAGGAAAATGGTCCTAGCTTGATGGATAACGGGTTGTGACAAAGAGTGCAAGGGCAGGGTATCAACGCCATTCACTGGACATTTCCGCCAATTGCCGATCTTCCTGACTCATGGCATTGATTGCGGTGCGCAATTGGGCCATTTCTTGTTGCATAAGGTCTAGTTTTTCACGGGAAACGGAAGCGTCGTGGACCTTTTCTTTTTTGTTCATGCTGGTTTTGTAGGCATAGACCTCTTTTTTGGCTTGAAGTTCGTCTTCCAAGGCGGCGATGGTCTTATTGAGGTTATCACGTTGTTTGGTAATGCTGGCCAAGTGATTTTGGAGATCTTGTTGATTCAACTGCCCCTGTTTTCTTTGTCGTTGCAGGGTTGCGGATTCGGCTGAGATGCGCGCGACGGTTTGTTGGAGTTCTCCCTGATAATTTTGGGCGTAAACGCGGTATTCGTTGGTTTGGGCAATTTGTTGATCCAGGTTTTCCTCTTTGGCGATGCGCTGTTGTTTCATTTGTGCGACTTGATCCCCGACGATGCTCCCGGCCAACAAACCGACGATACCGCCAATGAGTGCCCCTTTACCCCGGTCATTATGAGACAATGCCGCCCCGGTTATCGCACCGATGACGGCTCCCGCTCCCGCCCCTTGTGCCGTGGTTGCCGTTCGATCACTCATTTGTGAACCGGTGGCACATCCAGAAAGGATCAATGAAAACACGATGCAACTGACAAGCGTTTTGGATTGAGACATGCGTTTGACTCCGTTGTGAACGTTATGGATAAGTCGCCAGTACTGATTTAAAATCATCGATAATGCTTGTTTCCCAAGAGTTGGATTGCAGCGTGTCGCAGTGTTGTACATGGGTTTCCAGGAGTTTGATTCTCAAGGATACTTTTTGATTCCCCCCCTCTTTCTCCAAGTAATCTTGATTGGCTTTAGTCAAATTTTCGGGTAAGAAAGCGCATAAAGATTCTATCCCATTTTTATAGGCGACCAAAAATTGGCCGAGTCTCTCTTTTTCCTTTTGCAATCGTTCTTCATCTTTTTTGACATCAGCATCATACCTTGTTGATATTGCCGCCAATTCCCGACTCATTGGTATTCTTTTGGTCGCATTATCTACTCTGAGAATGGCTTCGCCAACATCTTTGGATGATTCTAAGGTAGAGTAAACAATATTGCGAATTCCGATATATTTTTGTTCGGAGTATCTTCTTTCCAGGAAGATAGCCCCCAATAACATGATAAATGCCAAAACCAGCATAAGGCGGTTTCGCTGTAGGAATGTGAGGGGTTTATCGATGGGTTCCACCGGGAACGGGGGTGGTTCTGGTGGGTTGGGCAGGGCTTTTTTGGGACGGCGTGTGGGTAAATCGTGGAGGGTTAGGGTGAACGCTTCGACCCATTCCTGGGGGGTAGGGCATTGGGCGGGGTTGTGGGTACCCAGGACCATGAGGCGATCAAACAAACTGATTAATTCTGGAGACAATGCGTCATAGAGGGGGGCATTTCTCGGCGGTCGGACGAGGTGATGATTACGGCGATGATAGGGGGTCAAACCGTTCATGGTGCGATGATCCAAGGTATTGACGTGACCTTTGCCGCGCCAATGTCCCTGGAAAGGGTGATGGCCCTGCATGAGCAGTTTGAAAAGGGTGATTCCCAGGCTGAAAGCGTCCCATGTTTGTAGCTTACGATATTTTTCATCGGAAGGGAGAGAGGCCCAAAGGCTGGCGGCGTCACTTTCCTGGTCTGACAGGTTGTCCACCCCAAGCCAGACCAACTGTCCTTTTGAGGATAACATGAGGTTATCTTCAATGATTTCGTGCGAAAATATTTGTTTATGGTGTAAATCGACCATGGCCTGGGCAAGGTGCAAGCCTGCCTCATGACAGGAACGCCAATGGCTCTCCTGTTCTGATTTCGGCAATTTGGAACCTGAGCGATAAAGGCTTGAGAGTGGGTTCAGGCCCCAGAATACCGCCATGGTAAAACCGCAAAAACGTTTTTGTTCATCGTAAAGGAGGGCTTTGGGCCAGGAAAATTCAAATGTCGTTTCGGTGCGGTCCCGTTCTTCGTTTCCCAGTTCCAGGAAACGTTTGCATTGATTTTCAATGGCCGCACAATCTTCAAAGATGACTTTGGCGATCACATCGCCTCTGGAGGCGATGTGATAGATTCCCTTTTTGGAGCCGTGTTCAATGGGTTGGTCTTCGAGAAATACTGGATATCCAGTCTGGTCGTATCGTTCTATCGACATGGTGGAAACCCTCAAAGTTGGCAGCGGATGAATGAAGGATCGATGATTGTTACGATCATCATGGAGTCGTTGACAAAAAAATATGGCGCGTTCAAAATAGACAAAAGAGTTTATAAAATTATTAAACATTAGAAAAAAAATATCCATCAAATTCTTGGATCCATCTTATAAAGATACGTTTTTGCATTATTGATTCAGGATTTGCAAGGATTTGTCATGCGTCGTGTGATAAAAACGGATAAAGATCATTTTTACGATCAACGATTGTGACTTCGATTGGGTGTAAGTTATGACACAAGAAGATGAAAATCTTACGGGCATGGATCGTGTGGATCCCAAACTGCCAGAAACCATCCAAACCCAGGCTACGGAGGTTCAGACGGATGCGGTGGAAGGGGAGAAGGGGGATTTGGGCGTTGACCCGCAAAAGGGTCAAGACCGAGAACCTAACGGAGAGAAACCACCAGAATCGCCCAGTGGGGCGATGCCGGAAGGGGAGAAAAAAGGGGAAAATACGCAAGGTATCGATTCAGGGGCCCACAGCAGGAATACGCAATTTCAGCAAGGAATTGTAGCTAATGTTGTCTACTTGCAAAATAAATATGGGACCGAAACCGCTGGCAATGAACCGGATGCCAAGCAAAAGGCATTGCGTGATCATCTGAGTCCATTGGATTCTGGACTTTTGAGCCCCGATTGGTTACCCAAAAATTTGGCGGGAATGACGAAATCGATTGCCGAAGAACGCCTGTTGATCTTGTCGTCATCCGACCAAGGGCGGTCTTTGGATGTTGCACGTAGAATTTTGTCTGATATTCGTCAGGTTTCTGCATACGAGGTTAATTTTTATGCTATCAACCGATCCAATTATAATCTGAATGATTTGTTGGATCTTGATTATGGTGATAAGGATTCATGCAAAGCGTTGGTCGTTGATAATCATTCGGACCCGCTTTTTGTCAGTACCATTTATATGGATAATTTAACCAACGTTGTTCGGATCAAGAAGAAATTAAAAGATAGCAATAGTTTTCTACTGTGTCGTGTGCATCCCCATCATTTGGAAACCATGGTTCATAGTGGGAAAAATATATACATCAATATTTTTGATCTTGATGCCTCTGAAGAAACAGCAGTACGGCAGTTTTCCGATGTACGAATCAATCCGAGACACAGTGGATCCGAGTCCAACAATCGATTACAAAAGATAATAGGCTCGGAAACCATGAATCGGGAAATATGTAAAACTGTGTGTTATATCGCGGTTCAATTTCCCAATTTATCATTCGAGGAATTCCAGAGTCTTGTTGCTTCGTTGCTGCCGGATGGTGACATTCCAACCCCGCAGAAAACCTCTCCAACGCTCCAATGGCCCTCCAAGGGGAAGTCTTATCAAGAGGAGTGGGAGCATAACATGGAGTCCTACATCGATCATTGCCAGATTGAATGGAAGCATAGCAATGGTTTGCGCTTCATGGGTTTCAAAGAGTTTGATTTGGAGTTGGAATTTCGTCACTATTTCAATAGTGATCAACCGGTTTTCCTGCATAACCTATTTGCAATCATTCGCCAGCGTCGCCTTCTTCTGGACTTTCCATCCGATACCGTTGCCGATCATCTGATTCGGATCTACCGCGAACGGATTGCCGCCACTCTGGCGATTCCAGCCATCAATCAGTGGTTGATCGATGTACTGCCCGCTCGTGATGCGGGGCAGCAGATCTGGGGGCGTTTCAATCAATTGTTAAAGGAACTGAATCAGCATCATTTGGAGTCATCCGTCAATTACTTATTGAGATATTTGTCCAAAGAGGCACCCTATCAGGGTATATTACTGCATTATCTCAGGCAATTTGGGCATTCTGCCAAGATTGATGCAAAAATATGGTTTGTTGAATTGCTCAAGGGGTCATCCGATTCATTGAGGGCTGAAGCGTACAATGGGCTACTCGCCTATTTAAAGGGGAATCCCAATAGAATATTTGAAAATTGTCACTATATTTCTTCCCTCGTCCCGGCATTGCATCACGGTGACACCGAGATAAGCGGTATCCAAAGAATGTTGAGCCGGATTATTTTTGATTTTTCTGCGGCGGTTGTTTTTGGAACCCCGGTTGGACAGTTCGGTCGGAAAACACTGGGAATTTGTTTTTTCTCCCGAAAAGATATTGCCGAAGATGCGTTGTTGCAACGCCTTTCTGGTTGGCTGCTCAGGGCGGAATATTATTTCCGTTCGATGGAGGAAGAAGAGCAAATCAGTCATATCCTGTTCTTTCTTGGTTTGGTTATCGATAGATATGATATTGAGGAAGAAATGGATCAATCAAAGAATTCACTTCTTTCGTTGATAGGCTCTCTCGTATCTCTCATCGAAGGGGATGAGACGCATTCTATTTTGGAGGCGATTGATCACCACCACGCCCAGATTGAAAAATCAAATATCTATCTACAGATGTTTACATCTGTCCGAGATGTTACCAAGGGAAATCCATCATTAATACTGCGTTTTTGTATTGCCGTGATTGTCTATCAATGGTTCCTGATGATCCATGGATTGGAAAAAACTGGTTCAAACTTGTCGAATCAGGCTGAAATCTTGGAAAAGTTTAATCAAATGCTCCATCACATGGTATTGCAGGCCAAGAAAGAGGTTGTGCCATTGCGGAACTGGCCTGTGACGATGATGAGGGCCATATTTTCAATTATTCAATCCTATCGCTTGATTCCGGTGGATGCTGAAAAATTCAAGCAAATGGCGGTACGCGAAAAACTTATCAAACGTCTTATCGCCAATATCAAAGGGGCGATGTCCTAATTCTGACGGGGGATTTTTATTATGATGATTGAACACCAGATAGGTTCTGTTTTCAAAAAAATCTCCAGACCACCATCGGGTCGTTTGGAACCGAATTGGCGTTTGGTCCATTATAACCCAGAAACAAAGAAAACTTTTACCCCATCTTTTTGGGATAAAATAATAGGATCAGAAGTTGAATATTACCTCGTTAAAGATGTTTCCGGGTTTACGGATGGCGCACAGCACCCTGGGCTACAGCTTAAACTCAATGATTTTCCCCGCGACCGATTTCTGAGCGTTGTCGTCAGGTATCAGGCCTATTGCATTCCCCATCAGGAAGCATTTTTTATAAGCCAATTACAAGATCGCAACAATCCTGGCCCTTCATTGGATCTGTTGATTGTGCAATGGATCAGAAGCATCATTGCCGGAAAAGAAGAATACTATATTAACGGATTCTTCCAATACCAAAATGATATGCAAGCGCGTGTCGAAGAAATGGCCAAGGATTTTGGAATCGCTTTGAAGGTTTATATCAATCCAGAAAAATTTGATCATATTCAAAACACCCAGAAGTTGACGATCGATGACCACGCTGTCGAAGTCCCCGGATATCCTGTACCGCAGAGGGTGAGTATAAACCTTGCTTTGCAATTAATACCGGAGAGAAAAATTTATGCACTGATTGAAAATGATCGCATACCCAATCTTTTGTATTTGGTCAAACAGACGGTGTCTCGCGGTGTTCTGGAAAGATATAAGCCTCATGAATTTTTCTCGGACTATCATTCTGGAAAGTTGAAAGAATACTTGCAACGGTTATTACTGGAAGCTTTGGCGGAAAGGGGATGGCATGTTGCCAATTGGAGTCTGACTTTCCTTGAGAAACGGCCTATCAAAAAATTTGATGATACGCTGACTACTGTGGTTACCGTCAGTCTTCAATTTCCCAAGCCGATTGAGGTCCATAATCAAGCACATGCCCATCTTCAAGACTATGCCAGATATCGGCTGGCGGGGGCACCCGATTTGCAAGAATGGTTTGCCAAAACAATGGATAAAACCATCAAAAGCGTTTTGATCGATAAACCCTATGAAGAGGTATTGGCCGGGTTCGATGAAATTAAAGAGCAGATTATCCAAGATATGGATGTGGAAGCCAAAGAAATTGGTTTTACACTGAAGCCGTTGATGAGTAAAACCGAACTCGGCCCTGAGAAATTATTGGTAGGGTTTATTCTGGATCAGCCCTATACAGAGTTTCAAACAAACGCGATGGGGGTTCCGGCCAGTCTTGGTTTCCATATCGATGGACGGCTCCGTAAGCTTGGGGCCGTCAAACATTTGCTGAAATTGGAAGTGACCGAGCCGGGAATCATTGATAAAACGATGACCGATAGGGTGGTTGAAAGGATTCGAGGGCATCTTCTTGGATTGAATCCCGAAAAGTTTTATATGGAGTTTGAGCAAGCCAAACGGGAACAGGCCCGATCTGTCCGCGAGGAGCTGCACACCATCATCCAGTCAACACTGGAAAAATTTGATGCGATCGATCTTGAAATCCGAATACTCCCGGGGAATACCCATATCACCGACAAAATGATGAAGTTGATCTCCATTCACCGACGGTTCAAGGCAAATATTTTCCCCTATCAGGGGGAGTATGAACTTCCTGTTGAAGGTGAATTTCGGGTTAATGGTGTCAACGAAGGGGGGTGGAGTGATTTTCTGCAACGGGATTTCGACTTGGATGCCGTGGGTGTGCAGTTATGTAGCCATATTGAAGCGTATTTTTCGCAATTCACCGAGGCACAACTTCTGGATGCATTCAAATCTTTGAATAAATTTCAGCGGAACCTCTGTGAATTGATAGCCCTTCATTTAAGAAAAATCTATGGTATTGAAGTCGAGGTATTTAATATCAAGAAGCTTCCATCCTATGGCGAAAAGTTGAATATTGATATACAAAAGCGCAAACGTGACTCCCTTTATGAAAAGCGTGTCAAACTGGTTGAACTACAGGGACAAAAGGATGCCCAGGATCGTGTAGCTTTTCTTGCTGCACACGCGAGAAAATTGGAGAAAGAAGCGGAACATGTTGAGATTTATGATGTAAAATTAAAACAATCAATCGATGAATCAGAAGAGTTTACACTGGATGAGTTGAATGACAAGGTGTTCAAAGAGGATAGAGATTCCATCTCGCCAACCTATGCAGAGCTGCAAAAGGTTCTGCTCGACTCCGATAAACAATTGGCCGATCAAGTGACCCAACCACCACGCGATGATCTCGATACCCCGGAATTAAAAATGTTTCCGTGGGACGTTCTGGATGAGTCCGCAGCCGCGCTCAGAAAAGAGATTGCGTACAAACACGGCGATGTGAATCATTCAAAAGATGATAAAAAAGACGACGAAAATATTTATGAGGGAGAAACCCTATAATTGGGAAATCCGTGGGTGGGAGGATAAGAAATTTGGAATTTCTTATCCTCTCTGACGGCAGGCTTCCAACAATTTTTTGTATTCCTCCGGTGCATTGGCCCGAAGGTCGATTTGCTTGTATTGGGCCAGCATGTCTGGCAATTTGCAATCTTGATATAAAACAGGGATAAATCGGCGTGTGCGATTGGCGGGATCACGAAACATGGCTGCCCCCCGTTCTACCTTGGTCCACTCTGAATGGAGAAACTGAGGTGACAAAATGGCCAAAAGGATCCGGGATTTTTCCAGTCCATCTTCAACGGCGACGGAAATAGGATCCCCTGGTTTGAGTACCCACTCGTCAAACCAGATTTTCAAACCGTCGGCCAAGAGTCTTTCTGCCAACGTGTGTGCAAACTTTCGATCCTGGCTGGAATAACTGATAAAAACATCGTAGCCTTCCGAGGGAGACCAACCTGCCGGTGGATGGCAAATGGGATGGGGCTGTTCTGGTGCAACGCCAGGATGGTTATGAACGGTCACCTTTGTTTGGGTGTTATAGCAACCGTTTCCAGAATTGATGGTTTGTGTCATCAAGATCTCCCCGATGTTTTGCTATACGGAACAGCCTTACCTACCAGCGCGAGTATAAATGAGTACGATTTATAATACAATACGCATGATATGAACGACACGATTTATGGTTTTCCAGTCCATCGCACGGTGTTTATCGGGTTAATCGGATCGGTCCCTCGTAGATGGCCAGGGTGGAGATTTGTTTGATAGACAGCATGGGGCCACCCAGGCCGGCATAATCAAGCTTGCTGTCGCCGGAATTTTCTTTTTTATCCAGGTTGCCATAGTCCATTTTGCGCATGACCGCCCCATCGAGTTTGGCCTTGCGCAAGTCGGTCTGCCGGATGGCGGCGCGGGAGAAATCGGCCCCCTGGAGTCTGGCACCGTACAGGTTGGCGAGACTCAATTGCGATGCGGTGAGGCGGGTGTTTTGCAACCAAGCGTATTGCAATCGCGCCATGCTCAAATCGGCGTTGGTCAGATTGGCACCCGAAAGATCGGCACTGTTGAGTGCGGCCCGCGCCAGATGGGCGCGGGTCAGGTTGGCCATCACCAGATTGGCATCTTTGAGGTTGGCACGCCATAGGTTGGCACCGGTCAGATTGGCCCCTCGAAGATTGGCGGCACGCAAATCGGCTTCGGCCAGATAAACCCCCGAAAGATCGGCCTCCGATAAATCACATTGGCGGCATTGATTGGTCTGGACCAATTGGGTCAGATCATCGGCCCGAAACGCCCAGGAATCTCCGCCAAACCATCCCAGTGTCCCGATGATGGTCGCCATTCCAATGATCCGTTTCATGGTCTCCTCCGCAATAAAATTGAGTCGTTGGATCGGCGGGTTGATCCCATGATCCAAAGGGCAAAAGAACAGTGCTGCATTCCTTCATCTTGTCCTATCCCAGGGAGAAGGGGCACTGTGTACCTGGAGAATTTGTCGGCAGTGGGGGTGTTCTGGGTGAATGAAAAAATGGAAAAGGTGACATTTTGCTGGGTTTGTTGTGCGGGGGAGAGAGATGAAAAATTCCGTGCGTTTATCCCCCCCCCCTTAAAGGGGGGGGATAAACGCAAGATAAAATTTGAATCGATAGCGATCAATTGGGGAGGAACGTTCTTGGATGCGTTGAAGGGGTTTGGGATTATGGTGGGTTCTGGGGGTGGGGAGCAAAAACTTCCGTGCCCCCAATGTCAGGGGGAACGGAAAAAACATACGCATGATCGGCCCCTGGCGGTCAATGTGGATCGGGGGGTTTGGTTGTGCCACCATTGCGGTTGGGCGGGATCGGTTGCCAAGCGTTCCGAATCGATTGGGAGTTCCAGTAAATTTCAACTGGAGTCGGGACTTCCCGATTGGGGTGTCGCGTTTATGCACCAACGGGGGATCGATCCGGCGGTGGCTCTGAAGTTGGGTGTGGGCAAAGGAAATGTCTGGATGCCGGGAGCCGGGGGGAAGCGCGAGGTGTTGGCCTTTGCGATGTGGAACGGGGGCGAACTGGTCAATGTCAAATATCGCGGGGAGGTCAAATCGTTTCGTCAGGTCAAAGGGGGGATGCGCTCCCCATTCAATCTTGACGTGGCGCGTCGTTATGACACCTGGATCTGGACCGAGGGGGAGATGGATGTCTTGGCATTGGCGATGGCAGGACTGGACAATGTATTATCGGTACCCGATGGGGCACCGCCGGAGGGGGCACGCAATATCGAGGGCAAAATGGCTTGGTTGGAGTCCCTTCAACCCGATCTGGCCCAGGTAAAACGGCATGTCTTGGCCCTGGATCAGGATGGACCGGGAAAACGGCTGGAACGGGAAATGGTTCGCCGTTTGGGGGAGGATCTGTGTTGGATCGTCTCATGGCCGGAGGGGGTGAAGGACGCCAATGATTGTCTCTTGGCTTATGGTCCCCAGAAGCTGCGGGAAATCGTTGAACGGGCAAAAGTTGTCAACGTGTCGGGTCTGATCCACTGTCACCAAGTGGCTGGGGAGATGTTGGCGGCTCTGGAGAGGGAGGAGAACCGTGGCGTCGCGGTGGGGTTCGAGGTTCTTGACCAACTTTACCGGCCCCGTCTGGGGGAGATGACCATTGTGACGGGGATGCCGGGTTCGGGTAAATCGGAATTTCTCGACCAGGTTGCGGTCAATTTAGCCACTCGGTATGGATGGCACTTTGGGTTTTATTCCCCGGAAAATCGTCCTTATGCGAGCCATTTTGCCAAACTGGCCGAAAAACGGGGAGGGAAAACCTGGGAGGTGTTGGTTCGGGAAAATCGGGCGGCGGAAATCATCCCCTGGTTGGATGCCCATTTTGTGTTGATTGGCGGGGATGATACGGAGGATTGGGGGGTGCAGGGGATTCTGGGGATTGTGGAAAGGTGTATGCGTCGTTTTCCGCTGACAGGGTTGGTGTTGGATCCGTGGAATGAGGTGGATCACAACCGCCAACGCGAGGTGACCGAGACCGAACATATTTCCCGCTCATTGACCATTTTACGCCGTTTTGCCCGCAAGCATAAGATTCATTTATGGCTGGTGGCCCATCCGATGAAATTGGATGGGCGCGGTTCCAAGACGTATCCGGTCCCAAAACCGTATGACATTGCCGGTTCGGCCCATTTTTTCAACAAAGCCGACAATTGCCTATCGGTATGGCGCGATGTGTCATCCAATCGGGTGGAGATTCATGTCCAGAAAATCCGTTTTCGGCAGTCGGGGCAACCCGGTGTGTGCATCCTCGACTACAACCGCCAAACGCGCCGTTACAGCCAATCCGATGTGAGAAAACCGATATCTGGGTAAGGCCGATCAACGATGTGCGAATCAAAGATGCCAACCCTGTTGTTTCAGAGTGACAATCCCTTCATCATATCAGATTTGGCATCCATGTTGCTTATCGAAAAACCTTAATCCTGTTTGCGCGTCTATCCGAAAGTAAATGGACGAGGAGACGATACACAGATGCCAACAAACTTTCCAGAAAGAATATCGATGAAAACCACTGCCCTTGGCTTTGCAGCAATGACGTTGATCCTCCCGGTTTCCTCCCACGCCGTGGAGGTTTACGCCGGTGGCGGCGTCGGCGTGAATCATCATTTTGGCACGGATCCATCTGAATATGAAATACTCAATATCCTGGTCCAGGCGGCGGCGAATGCTTCCAGTGCAAGCAGCGATGTCACCCTGACATCGGGTACGGGGAAAGCGTTTCTTGGCATACGCTGGCTCCTTGGACCCTTGGATGAATCGCCAAGCATGGGGGTTGAGCTTGGGTACATCCGATTTGGAGACCAAAAGGGGAATTTTTCTGTCCCCCCGGTAGGTCTTTCCTACAATAGCAGCGTCGAGGGATTGACCGCATCTGTGACCATAAGCAAACCACTTACAGAAGAGGTCAGTCTTTTGGGTAAGAGCGGTGCTTTGATATGGTATTCTGACATGGATGTATCGTTGGTTGGGACGGCAACAGGTCTGAGTTTCGCTTCGACTGCCCGGAAAGACTCCGGCATCAGCTTTACCGCCGGGGCCGGTATCGAATACGACGTTACCCAAAGATTTAGCCTGCGTTCCGAAATGGAATACTTTTTTAATGTTGGAGATCCCGACGTGTCCATGTCATCAGATATCGGTCTCCTCAGCATCAGCGGGATGTATGGATTCTGACATCCACCCCAATCCCGGTCGTATATGGCATGACCGGCGTGTTCACGGTCCGCTGCCACGCGCATAAAACGGGATTTTTGTTTCCGGCCTGTTTTTTGCTTGACTCGCATCCTGGATCCGGTGGTTGGTTGCACTGTGTGGCGATTGCGGACCGGGTAGGCGGAGGGGGATTTTTCGGGCAATAAGGATTATTTATGGCGATCAGACGTTATCCAGGGCATCCCGGCAGTGTTCCATTGGATTCGGTGCGCAAGGTGCAAACCCCAGAGCGGGGGACATTGGCCTTCTTGCGGCGAACCCTGGGGATTTCCCAGGAAGAGATGGCGGGACGTCTGGGGGTCGGCCAGGCGGCGATCTCAAAAATTGAAAACCGCGATGATCCGCAACTCAATACCCTGATCCGCTATTGTGAGGCCCTGGGGGGACGGCTGGAATTGGTGGTCACCTTCCCCACCCAACTCAAACCCCAGCCTGTATCCATGGAATCCCAGGAACGGTTCCATGTGACCCTCCCCACCGAAAGGAATCCCCCTTCAGACTTCACGGGTGTGATGATGCCTCATGCGGCCAAAGGTAATGCCGTCTCTGGATCCCCCAAAATCGGTGAAGACGATGCGGTGGTCTCGTCCGGTGCCAGTTTATATAACTCGGCGACCAGTTGGGAGGCCTTATCCACCATCTCGAACAGCTTGGCCAGCAAATCCTGAAAACCAGTTTCATCCCCATCCTGATCCTTCTGTTTATTCTTGCCGGTGACATCCATGATCCCCGGCACCGGATCCTGTTGCAGGCAACAGGGGACCGGGTTGCGTTGTTGGAGAAGGGCCAGCAAACCCTCCATGCCGCTGCTCGCCTGGGTCGCCTCTTCGGGTTCCTCCCCGGAAGTGCTTGATAGCCGGGTCGATGTCGCCTGGATGGTCTCGTTGTAGATCGATTGAAATCCACCCCCATCCCCATTGCCAAAGGTCACAGTGGACCGACTCAGGGTGATTTCCAGCATGGATACGTTGATCATGATTCCTCTCTCCTTAATTCAGACCCTTTGTTGCGCGGTCATGATGATCATTCCTTGTGAGGAATCTTTTCAATATTGATGCCAGTTGAAAAAAATATATGATATTCAAATTGTTATGTAAAAATATGGCAAAAAATAAGCCTTTGAAGGAATGATTCATGGCGACATGTGCGGCAAAGAATGTCGAACTCAAGCGGCTTAAGCGGCAAAAGTTGCCGCAAATTGCTGGCAAAAAAAAACCGGAAGAAAACTTCCGGTTTGACTGGGCAGACCGATGGGTCAGGATTATTTGGCCGCTTTGGGTGCTTCGGCAGCTTTGGGGGGCTTGGCCGCTTTGGGGGGCTTGGCTGTTTTGGGTGCTTCGACCGCTTTGGGTGCCTCGACCGCTTTGGGTGCCTCGACCGCTTTGGGTGTTTCGGCTACGGGGGCTTGGGTGGTCTGGTTTCGGGCACTATCGGAGGGGAAGCTGAGGATGCCGATGTGGGAATGGATGCCGACGCCGATGTGGTAAAAATGCCCATGGGGGACGCAACCGCCGTAGGGGAAGATGGAGATCGAACTGTCACAGGGTGCGAAGGTGTTCGGAAGATTGTGCGCGGAAGCGGTACCGGCACTCATGAACATGGCAGAAGCGCAGATGGCACCAATCATTGCGATTTTTTTCATTTTAGAGCCTCTCTCTCTTGGGGTGGATGAGCTTTTGATAACGCGGCAAGGGTATTGGAATGGGCGTTAAAAGGCAACGGGATTTGAATCGTTGTGGACGAATGTTAGGGGGGGATTCCCTTGAGACAGAGTGTCTCATGAGACACTCTGTCTCAGGACAAAGTGTCTTGTTGATAAAAAAATAATATAATCAATATTTTAATGAACAATTTTTTCTTTGGTGTCATGGTGATCGTGGACCCATAAAATGGGATGTTGTTTTGGTTTTATAATGCAAAAATAAAATGTAGATATTATATCCTATTGTTTTTATATTAAAAAATATATTGTCTCCCAAAAATAGTTGGTGGCATGGAGTCTGCGATGGGAATGGTGGTAGGACGCAGCACGGAGGCATTGAGGATGGTGCTGACGGACAAGGAAAAAAAGAAGAGCGAGGAGTCGGATCATGAAGACGGGTCGTTTAAAAATGGTGGCTTCGGTATTGGCCGTTGCAGCGGGGTTAGCCGTTTTGGTTGGGAGGACGACGGAATCATCGCCGATGAGGACGGCAGAGATGGCTGTGGCGGCGATGGAGGGTAACCTAGGGGATGTGAATCGTCTGCTGCGCGATGGGTGGAATGTGAATGATGGCGGTAAGCTGGGGAATACGCCATTGATGTGGGCGGCGGAGTATGGTCAGGTCAAGGTTGTTCGGAGCTTGCTGGCGGCCCAGGCGGATGTGAATGCGGTGAACCGTTGGGGCCAAGCGGCATTGAGTTTGGCGGCGCAGTGGGGTGATGAGGCGATTGTCGATTTATTATTGGCCCATGGGGCCGATGTGAACCATGCGTCGAAGAACGGGGCTACGGCGTTGATGCGGGCTGTGCAGTATGATTTTGATGGGATTGCCGAGAAGTTTATCGCCAACGGTGCCGAGGTGAACCAAGTGGATGATACGGGGCGTTCGGCATTGATGGTGGCGGCGGAATGGGGTTCGGTCAAGAGTGCCGAGCGGATTTTGGCGGCGGGTGCGGAGGTCAACGGGCAGGACAAGGATGGGTTTTCGGCATTGATGTTGGCGGCGATGAATGGTCATGAGGGGGTGGTTCAGACCTTGTTGGCCAAGGGTGCCGTAGATGCCAAACGTCATGAGTGTGGCTGTACTGCCTTGCATCTGGCGGCAGAGAAGGGGTATGCGGGGATTGTCGAGGCGTTGGTGACCCATGGTGCCGAGGTGAATGCGGTGAATCAATGGGGGGTTTCGCCGCTGATGTTTGCGGTGGCCAATGATCGTTTTGATGTGGCCAAGATTTTGTTGACCCACGGTGCCGATCCCGCCATCAAGGATGTCGATGGCAAGACGGCGATGCTCCGTTCCGGCAGGGTGAGCGAAAAAACCGCTATGGGAAAACTGTTGGCCAAGATGGGGGCCATGATTTAAACTGTGTTGGTGCGTCGGCACTAGGCTCGCGCCATTTGACGTACAGCAAATAGGGGCAATCGGTTGGCTTTTCTTTGGATATCCCGCTATGCGCTTGACCACGCAGGACTTGCAAGCCATTGAGGAGGCAGCCCGGGATTTCTTCGCTCCCGGCTCGGTCGTCCGGTTGTTTGGATCACGACTGGACGACCAGCGGCGCGGTGGCGACATCGACCTGCTGATTGAGTCCCCCGTTGCCATGGCACCCCGTGACCAAGTGGCGCGGCGCAATGGTTTTCTCGCCCGTCTCTACCGGCGGTTGGGTGAGCAGAAGATTGATGTGTTGATCGTGCCGACGGGTGAACCCGATGAACGGTCGATCATCCAGACGGCGCGGCGCGTCGGCCAAGTCATCGCACGGGTGCCGCAATGAGGAGGGTTGATCCGCTGACGACAGCCCTCTGCTGCTTTGCCGCCATCCTGGCCGCCGTCGCTGCGGCGGATGGATTGGCGGCCAGCTACCGTGCTTGGCGTACCAAGTTGATGGGGGTCATGATTTAATGGCGCGAGATGGGTGGTTACGTAGGGTTTGCTGGCTATCTTGTTGATCAACGGCAAGGGTCCAGGGGAACGTCCTCTGGACCCTTGCCGTGTTGCATCGTTGAGATCATACTTTGAACTTATTCAGATTGAGGCCAATACCGATGACCACGATTGCCACCTTTCGCTTACGAAGAGTTACCCACCGAATTTGCGGCTTGGATCGGCGCAGCACCGAAAGCGCGGGTGACTATTGAAATGACAACACCTGAAGAGGCCGAAGAAATCGAAGCGGCCTTGCACGAAAGCTTGAAGCAAATTGGCCAAGGGGATGCCAGTCCAACCTTTGAGGATGCCGATGCTTTGTTTCAGTATCTTGATCGAAAAGAATGAAGGTTAGGCTTTCCCAACGTGCCGAGCAAGACTATCGGGATTTGCCGGAACGCGAGGAAAAAGATTTTAAGAAGCAAATTCAATTTTTAATGCAGGACTTGCGGCATCCCTCCTTGTAGACCAAACGGTATGACATAAAAGGTGATCATGCTTTGGTAACCGTTCAGACCCCCCACATTAAAATTATTGAAAGAAAAAAGGGGTCTGGGGGATTGCCCCCAGGGTTTTGACTCTTTTTTCGATATTGAACAAAAAGCTTCAATACTTTGTTTTTGACCTTTCTTTTGAATTTAAACAAAAAAATTTCTATTTTCAGGCTTTTGATTCACATATCAAAAAAAGATTCAAAAGCAAAAAATTGAAGCTTTTGATTTAAAGTCAAAACCCTGGGGAAAGAATTCCCCAGACCCCTTCTTTCTTTTCAATAGGTGGTCGCGGAACGATCACGAGGGTCCAGCCATAACGCCGGTCTGTCCGCCCCGACAGTGATGTTGCCCGCGTTCCCGCCAACCTGAATAATGACCGCATGATTGCCCGCCTGCGCCTGTTGCCACGTACTGTCCGCATGATCAGGCATGAATCAAACTCCCCCCATGGATTTAAGATCGTAACCAGTTCCCGAAATGTTGCCGGTGGTTTTGTTATTCGGGGGCAATCATGTTCACCTTTGGAAAATAGGTGCGATAGTGTTTGGGATCTCTGGTGAGTAGTCGGTATCCCATCACGGAGGCGTGAGCACCGATGAAAAAATCGGGAAGGGGGGAAGTTTTCTGACCGCCACGCCGTCGGTAAGCTAGAAATACCTTTCCTGCCAGAAACGCCGCTTCATAGGGCAAAGGTTCCCGTTCGATGAATTCCAGAGGCAATGCTTCTTCCAAATCTTCGATGTGATCGTAACCTACGGAGATCTCAGCGAAGATGATGGGATTGATAACAATGCGTGCGTGGTCGGCTACTGCGGTCAACGCAGAAGCCGACCAATCTTTCCATCGGGGATCGGCGGTCAGGATATCCAGAAGAACATTGCTATCAATGAGGACCGGCGTCACGTCATGGTTCGCGGGTCAGAGCCATGATCTCATCGGTACTCATGGTGATTTTCCCTTGATTTCTGAGATGCTCCACCAACTTTTGACCGCGACTCTTGTCTCTGGGTGAATCACCGCGAATCAGACGGACGGTGCTACCGTCGAATAGGAAGTCCACCTCGGTATGGGGCAAGAATCCGGCTTGTTCGCGGATATCGGCGGGGATAGTGACTTGTCCTTTGGATGTGATGCGCATTGGAACCTCCTATGGTAATACCGGCGATAGTAATACCAACGCGCAGGAACATCAAGCGGCGTTTTCAAGTCTTGTACACGAAGAATGCCGAGAGAATGCTTTTCCAGTATCCGTTCAGACCTCTCCCGGTCGTTCGGCTCTGATTGCATCGATATATCCATGGTACGTATGGGGTTTCCCAAGCCCGGTCAATGTCTCCCTACATCAAAGCGCGGATGGTCTCGATGATTCCGTCGGCATCCAGTTTGAGTTCGTTGCGTAGCAGGTTGGGAGCCCCGTGGTGGGTGATGCGGTCGGGGACGCCTAGGGTGCGTATCTTAATGCCGCGATCCAGTAAGCCATCGGCGGCGAGAAATTCCAAAACCGCCGCCCCAAAACCGCCGCATACGGTATTTTCCTCCACCGTCAATACGATGGGGGCGGTCGCTACCGCCCTGCGGATTAACTCGGCATCCAACGGTTTGATGAAACGCAGATCATAAACCCCCACCCGGATCCCTTCGTTTTGCAGTTTTTGGGCCGCCAAAAAGGCGGGATGCACCATGGAACCTACCGCCAAGATCGAAACCTGGTCCCCTTCATAGAGAACCCGCCCCGAACCGATGGGGATCGCGGTTGGCGTTTGTGGGGGTTCCAGGCTTAACGCCGTCCCACGGGGATAACGGATAACCACCGGCTTGCCCAGATGGATGGCCGTGAACAACATATGGCGCAATTGGTTGTCATCGGCGGGGGCCATGATCACCAAGTCCGGCAACGCACGCAGAAAGGTTAAATCATAAATACCCGCATGGGTCGGACCATCCTCACCCACAATACCGGCGCGATCCAGGGCAAAAATCACCGGCAATTTTTGTAAAACCACATCATGGGCCACCTGGTCAAAGGCCCGTTGCATGAAGGTGGAATAAATGGCTACCACCGGGATATAACCATCACAGGCTAAACCTGCCGCAAAGGTGACGGCATGTTGTTCGGCAATCCCAACATCAAAAAAACGGTCGGGAAAGTGTTCATGAAAACCACTCAACCCGGTCCCCTCGGGCATGGCGGCGGTGATGGCGCAAATCTTGGGATTCTCTTTGGCCAGACCGATCAGGGTATCGGAAAAAACTTGCGTATAGGTCGGTTTCGTCCCATTGGTCGCCAACACCCCCTTGGTACGGTCAAATGGCGATACCCCATGGTAGGTGCATGGATTGACCTCGGCAGGGGGGAACCCTTTCCCCTTCTTGGTGACGACATGCAACAACAACGGTCCATTCAGTTCGCGGATGTTTTTCAGCGTGGGGAGCAGTTGCCGAAAATCATGACCATCGATGGGGCCAAAATATTTCATCCCCAACTCTTCAAACAAGGTTCCCGGTATCAACATCCCTTTCATATGTTCTTCGGCCCGGCGGGCGGCATCCAGCAGGGGGAGTGAAATGGCTCCCAAAACTTTTCCTGTCCCCCCTTTGAGTCGCGTATAGACCGGGCCGCTGAGAATTCGGTTTAAATAGGCCGACATGGCACCGACGTTGCGCGAAATCGACATCTCATTGTCGTTGAGGACCACCAGAAGATCCAAATCATTTTTATATTGTCCGGCATTGTTGAGGGCCTCGAATGCCATCCCCGCCGACATGGCACCATCGCCGATCACGGCGATGGACCAGCGATCACCACCATCCAGTTTATTGGCGATGGCAAACCCTAAGGCGGCGGAAATAGAGGTGGAGGAGTGACCGGTTCCAAAGGGATCGAAGGGGCTTTCTGTGCGGTTGGTGAAACCGGCCAATCCCCCCCGTTGCCGCAGCGTGGACATCTGGTGGCGGCGACCGGTGAGAATTTTATGGGGATAGGATTGATGGCCCACATCCCAGATCAATAAATCTTTGGGGGTGTTGAATACCCGATGCAGGGCGATGGTGAGTTCCACCACCCCCAGACTCGCCCCCAGATGCCCCCCGGTACGCGAAACGACATCGATGGTCAATTCACGCAGTTCCTCGGCCAAGCGAACCAGTTCATCCTCGCGCAAATCACGAAGAACGGAAGGATGGGTTATTTTGTCCAGAATGGGAACCATGGCAGTGGCTTGGATTTTAGTGGGTGCGTTCGGTGATATAACGGGCCAGATCGCGGAGGGGATCGGCATTCCGGCTAAACGGTTCTAAATGGGACAGGGCCAGATCGATTTGTTTCGCCGCCCATTGGCGTGCCGCCTCCAACCCCAGAAGGGCTGGATAGGTCGATTTGGCGTTGATTTCATCTTTGCCGGTGGTTTTACCCATCTCTTGGGTATTCCCGGTGACATCCAAAATATCATCGGTAATCTGGAAGGCCAGTCCAATGGCGGAACCGTATTGCCTCAGGGCATGAATGTGACCCTCCGTCCCCCCACCCAGACGCGCCCCGCATTCACAGGCACAGCGGATCAACGCCCCGGTTTTATGTTGATGAATCTTTTGAAGTTCTTCCATATCTACCATACGATTTTCCGCCAGCAGATCCATCATCTGTCCCCCAACCATGCCGAAGATACCGGCGTCCATGGCCAATTGTCGCACCGCCATCAATACGGTCTCTGGGGCGACCCCAGGGATGGGACGGCTTGCCAGTTCAAAGGCGAATGTCAACAGGGCATCGCCTGCCAATATAGCCGTCGCCTCGTCAAACTGTTTGTGACAGGTTGGCAGACCACGGCGCAAATCATCGTTATCCATGGAGGGGAGATCATCGTGGATCAGGGAGTAGGTATGCAGGCACTCCATGGCACAGGCGAATGGCAGCACCCTTTCCCGGTTTTCCCCCACGGCGTCGGCACACGCCAAAACCAAAATGGGCCGCAAACGTTTACCCCCCCCCAGAAGGCTGTGACGGATCGCTTGATTCAAACGTTGCGGTGGTTCTTGACCACCGGGAAGCAACGTACTTAATGTGTTTTCCACCAACGATTGGTTGGTTTGCAGATAGTGCTTTAAACTCACGCCGTCTTTAAGGAACCGGAGGTTCCCCCTGTTGTCGGAGGCTTTTCAGCCAATTCCTCGATCCGTTTTTCCGCTTGGTCGAGACGTTGTTGGCACAGGCGGGAGAGGGCCGTCCCTTCTTCAAAGGCGGCCAGCCCCTCTTCCAACGGGACGTTCCCCCCTTCAAGCTTGCGGACAATGGCCTCCAGTCGGGTCAGTGCCTGCTCAAAATTAAGATTTTCGTTGCCTTGGGCAGTCATGGGTATCCACTGAAGTGAATGAATATCTCAACCAAACCTGAAAGGGTTCATTATAGCAACCTTGGGATCATTCCGCAACATCTTCCTGAGTGTTATTCGGGTGAATGGGTTTCAGGTCTCGGTGGGTGGATATCAAAAAAAAATTCCATGTCACGTAAGAATCTGTGGTATCCTTCAAACGTTATCCATTTTGGCTGGGAAACTCCTGATGGCCACCATCACTTTTGATACCCTGGAATTGGTTAATTTGCTGAAAGTTTCTGGATTTCCAGCAGACCAAGCCGATGCGGTTGTCCGTGTGATTGCCAAATCGCATGATGAACTGGTCACCAAGCGTGATTTGCAAATTGAATTCGCTCCGCTGCGAGCCGATTGGGTGTTGGTTAAGTGGATGCTTGGTATCCAAATGGCTGGCGTCATGGCACTCGTTCTCAAATCTTTTTTCCCGCATTGAAGATCACTCCTGGCGCACCCCGGGCAGACGCATAGGATCGACCCGTAGCCCCCGAACCATCATGCCCCAATGGAGGTGAGGTCCGGTGGAACGTCCTGTTGTTCCAACCTTCCCGATGATGTGACCTTGGTTGATCCATTCGCCTTGGGCGACCGCGATGGTGTCCAGGTGGGCGTAGAGCGAGATAACGCCGTGACCATGGTGGATGACGATGGTATTGCCGGTGAAAAAATAATCTTTCCCCACCAGGGCCACCAGACCGGCTGCGACAGCGGGGACTGGGGTTCCTCTGGGGGCGGCAATATCGACGCCATTGTGGGGACGTTTGGGGATGCCGTTGATGATGCGACGGCTGCCGAATACCCCGGAGAACCGGCCTGTGATCGGTTGTTGAAACCCCTGGCTAAACCCCACTTGGCCGTCGCGCAGTCGGTAGGTCGCTTTGATGGCGTTGGTTTCTCTGAGGGCACGTTCTTCCACTTTGGGGTCGGGGGCACTGGCCCGCCCTTTGGGGAGGGTGATGGCCTCTTCCTCATAGTGCCGTTTGTTGACCATGATCTCTTGCGTCAGGGTTTCGGTATGGCCATCGGGTCGTGTTAGGTGAACCCGGATGGTTTTGGGGCCTGGGGCCTCCTCCATGTCCAAGGCGATCAGGGCCAACCCTTCCGGGGTGATGGGAAAGGGGGTGTCGTTGATGGTTCCGGTCGGTTGGGATCCGGGGGCGAGACCTTCCACCTGGAGAAAAACGGCAGTTCCCTGTTCCCATGGGGCCGACAATCTCAAGGTAGCGGCGGTGGCGGGGGTGGTGAGAACGAAAAACCAACACACCGAAAAAATAAAACGGATCATGATGATTCACCCGCCTTTTCCGCTAAAAAGGTGGCAACCAAAGCATTCATGCTGACCCCCTCATTTTTTGCCCGGATGGCCAATCGGGCATGAAGCGTTTTGGGGACCCTGGTGACAAACCTTCCAGAGTAGATTTTTTCACCGGGTTTGGGAATAAAATCTCTGTGCCTGTTTTTGACTGCGAGGAACGCTTTCAGGGCATCCATACCGTTTTCGATGGCTTCCTGGGTGGTTTCGCCATCGGACATGCAACCAGGGAAATCCGGGAACGTGATCAGATAGCCACCACCGTCTTCTCCAGATAGTGGATGAATCTCAAATGGATAATCGGTCAGGGCGGGCATTGGTCAATCCTCCAAAAGAGTCAAAAATTCTCGAATGTAAACTGGTTTGATTGGTTTGTGGGCGGGAACACTTCTCATCTTGCCATCAGCCCGGCGAAATATCACATGGCTGGTACCTTCGTGGGTGCATTCAATGCCATGTCGGATGGCGACGCTTTTCAGGGTGTCGATTGTCCATCCCTGGGGATTATTTCTCATCCTGGTAAGTATTTTTTTAAACTTGCTCATGAGAGAAATGATACCATTGGTAGTATAAAACAGCAAGGCCAAGATGACAAATCCCTGGATACCGCTCCCGCCATCTTTGTCGCACTTTTTACGTCACGGCAAGAAACCGTGGTCTTGACCGTGCATGATCATTCCCTGGTTTGGGTGACTGTGGCATCGAGGGTTCCGTCGCTCAGACGGATGGAGATCGGATCCCCTGGGGAGATGGATTGCATGGTTGTTTGAATTTGGCCTTGGCCATCGTAGACGATGGCGTAACCCCGGTTCAACACCTCCAGGGGGGAGACGCCGTGGAGTCGGGCGACCAGGGCATTCAGGGCGATGGTTTTTTGTTGGAACAGGTTATGGACCTCCTGGGAGAGACGTTTTTGGTTTTGGTTGAGTTGCGTCTGGGAGGTTGGCAGGGCGCGGGTTTGGGGCCACAAGGCCAGGCGGTTGTGAAGGTTGACGACGACCGGGCGGAGTCTTTGTACCGAGGAGCGGGAGGTGGCCAACAGACGTTCTTGAAGTTCATCGCAGCGAAAGCGATAATTTTCAATCTGTTGGCGCGGATGCAGCAGACGGCTGGCGATTCGGGTCAAGCGGTCGTTTTGGCGCAGGAGGTATTGGGCAAACCCTTGATGCAACCCTTGGGTGACCATGTGCAGGCGTTGTTCCAGATGTTTTTTTTCCGGCATGACCATTTGTGCCGCTGCCGAGGGGGTTGGTGCCCGGAGGTCGGCGGCCAGGTCGGTGAGGGTGAGATCCACTTCATGACCGACGGCACTGATGATGGGGATGGGAGAGGCGGCGATGGCACGGACGACCGCTTCATCGTTGAAGACCGCCAGATCATCGGCAGAGCCGCCCCCCCGTCCGCAGATGATGACTTGGGATCGTCCATCACGGCTGAGGTTTTGCAGGGCGTCAACGATTTCTTTGGCGGCAAATTCTCCCTGGACG
Organism: Magnetococcales bacterium; assembly: GCA_015228925.1. Lineage (GTDB taxonomy): Bacteria > Pseudomonadota > Magnetococcia > Magnetococcales > UBA8363 > UBA8363. The sequence continues at coordinate 23,800 of JADGCQ010000054.1, forward strand.
CGGGCGGCGGCAACGATGAGGTGATAACCCAGTCCGCGATCATCGAGAACCCGGATGATATCCTGCAAAGCGGCTCCGGTGGCGGAGGTGACGACGCCGATGATCTTGGGAAAAGGGGGGAGGGGACGTTTGCGTTCTGGAGCGAATAACCCTTCTTGGGTCAATTTGGCATGTAAGGCCAACAGGCGGGCGCGGGCGTCTCCCTGACCATCCACCTGCATCCCTTCGACGATGAGTTGGTATTCTCCACGCGGGGGGTAGACGGCAATGCGTCCGGTGACGATCACTTTTTGCCCCGATTGAGGCGCGATGGTGATACGGCGGCGATTACCGCGCCAGATGACGGCGCGAATCCGCGATTGGGGGTCGATGAGGGCAAAGTAGATATGACCCGAAGCGGGTTCATGGAGGTCGGAGATTTCTCCCCGAACCCGCACCATGGCAAAGCGGGTTTCCAACACGTCACGGACCGATTCGTTGAGTTTGGTGACCGAGAGGATATCATGCAAGGGGAGGGGCAAGGTTTCCATAACCAATCATCCCAATTTTTTGGGTCTTATTCAAGTTTCTATGGGGGCAGGTCTTCTATTCGTGGCAGCCGGTTCCCAAGCGTGGTGGGGTCTCTAGGAATTCTTTCCCCAGGGTTGTTTTTACTTCGGACTACGGCAGGAGCAACTCCCCTTTGGGTCCGAGGGGAAACATGGGTGCCCAGGTGATTTCCCACGGATGACCGTCAAGATCGGCAAAATAGGCGGTGCGTCCCCCCCACGGTGTATCGATAGCGGGTTGCAGGAGTGTCGCCCCACGGGAGAGTACAATCGCCAATTCCCGATCCACCTCCTCACGCAAAGGGACGTTGATTCCCAGGGTGATGCCGCCCGCGACGGGTACAGTCCCTTTTTTTCCAGAATCGCCCAACAGGGCATCCATGGGATAGAGGGCGATGGCCATGGATCCGGTTTGAAAAAAACAGACCTGTTCACAACTGGCCGGGGAGGGGTGCCATCCCAAGCTTTCGTAGAAAGACCGCGCCTTGTTTAAATCCCGGACGCCAAGGGTGACCAGGGAGAGTCGTTGATTCATGGCCTGTTTTCTCTTTTGGTTGGGTAGGATGTCGATTTCAGCTTACAGGGGTTGTCCGCCAATGATCTCAAAGAGGGGCAACCCGGGGTCCGATCCGAAGCGTCGGACCCCGTTTGCGGACAGGGTTTGGACCGTCAATGCACAGGCGCGATCTTACTCCTCCGCCACCTCACCCCGAGTGTCTTTAAAAGATTGAGTTCACCATTCCAGCAAGAACTCAAAATAATGATGATCTTGTCCCTCCCACTTTTTCTTATTTATACTCACCAACTTGACCCTGTATGTTTCAGTGCCAAACTTTATTTTCTTGGCATTGCTCTTTTCAAAATCAAATTTCATTGTTTTTGTGCTTTTCGTGTCGCTTTCTTTGACTGGATGATGGTCATCAAAAGGATTAATTTTTACAGTCACTTCACTGTCCGAGTACGGCTCGCTGAGTTTTATGCTCAGACCTTCAATAAATCCCATTGCGGGTGCTTCAGGATCAGACCCAGAAGATATGGTTATGTTTTTCGTATCGTTTCCCATGCTTGATGTCCCTTTTTTGAGTGTTTATGAAACCTAAAAGCCAGGATGCATTACGGACCTTCCTCATTGCGGTACCCTCCCAGGCTCTTCCGCCACATTTTGCCCGTAGAAGCCCTAAACAGTGGGTTCTATCAACCCGGATGATTTTGCATTAACGAAATGGCTGGCACAAGGGAAGGGATGGCAGACTTGGAGGAAGGACGAAAGGAGGGCCTGAATGCCGCCGATTTCCCACTGGCACAGGGGATGAGCCTTGAGAATGAAGCCATCAATCCCTTATGGTGTTCGGTGCGTGCTTGAACCTCTCCCAATATCCGTGCATGGATGCAGAAATGGCAGGTGGAGCGATGTCCCTGAATTGTCGAACCCGTTTATGCCTTTCGGTTTCCCAACGACCCAGTAATCTGGGAATGAGCGTTCATAATGCCGGATACCGGGCGTTGGGATTGGATTATCTCTACCTAGCGCGGGAAGCCACCGATGTCCGTGGGGTGGTCACAGCCATCCGGGCGTTGGGTGTGCGCGGATGTTCCGTCTCCATGCCGTTTAAGGAGGAGATTTTGCCGTTTCTGGATGAACTGGATGCTTCGGCCCAGGAGGTGGGTGCGGTGAACACCGTGGTTCAGGATCAAGGTTTTCTGAAGGGATACAATACAGATTTGTTGGCTATGGAATGGGCCTTGTCGCGGGTGAAGGAGCAACTGAAAGATCCTCGGGTATTGTTGCTCGGAGCGGGAGGGATGGCGCGTGCGGTCATCGTGGCGTTGAGGCACCTTGGAATGTCGCGGGTAGTGATCAGCAATCGCAACCGCCACCGTGCCGCAGGGTTGCATGGGGAGGTGATACATTGGGAGGAACGATTCGATGATGGATGCGATCTACTGATCAACGCCACATCGGTGGGGATGGCCCCGGAGGCTGGCATCACCCCTTGTACGGCCAAAGATTTGGAAGGAATCACGTATGTGGTGGACGTTGTGGCCAAACCGCCTGAGACCCTCCTGATACGTCTGGCGCGATCGGCTCACATTGCCACCATCAGTGGCCCAGAGATTCTGTTCGAACAGGCTTTAAGTCAGTTCAAACTCTACACGGGCCACGAACCACCGAGGGATATCATGTGGCAGGCGATGCGGGAGGAATTGGCACGATCCTGACGGGTATTGTTTTCAGCGGATATTTCGCTTGACGCTCTATATAAAATTTTATATAATCCCCTCAATGAAACCCATTCGATTCCTCGATTCCGCCAGAGAGGATCTTGCCGCATTTCCTAAAAGCCGCAAGGCGGGCGGCTGGTTTGAATTTGTGGCGGGTACAGTGCGGACTCATGCCAACCGACTGGAAGCCTA
>JADGCQ010000055.1 GCA_015228925.1 Magnetococcales bacterium
CGCAGATTCGCGCAGATTCAAGACGAAGGATTCTATGCGGCGTCACACAGTTTGCAACATGAACGTTATTTTACTTGGCGGCCAACGCCGTGACTGGATCCAGATTGGCCGCCTTTCTGGCGGGCATGTAACCAAAGAGTAATCCCGTCATCAAGGCAAAACCAAAAGCCAAGATGACCGGCTCGAAAGAGAACAAGACGCTAACTCCCAGTTTTTGTGCGATCAAGGCGGTCAGCAAACCACCTCCGACCCCCACCAAGCCACCCAACAAACAAACTACCAGAGCCTCGATCAAAAATTGCGCTAAAATATGGACTGTCCGCCCCCCCGTTGCCATGCGGATTCCAATTTCCCGCGTCCGTTCCGTCACACTGACCAACATGATATTCATGACGCCAATCCCCCCGACCAACAAGGAAATGGTTGCAATCGACCCCAATAACAGCGTCATGGTGTTTTGCGTCTCTGTTGCTGTTTCCAGGATCGACGCCATATTGCGCACCTGAAAGTCAATGGTACGATGGCGGATTGTCAAGAGATCGGTAATGTCCTCCTGTGTTGCGTCCATCACGTCAACATCAGCGACTTCCACGTTGATGGAACGCAAATGACGTTGCCCCAAAAGACGAAGACTTCCGGTGGAAATGGGGACAAAAACGGCATCATCCATGTCAGATCCAAACACGGTCCCCCCCTTGGTTGCCAACGTGCCGATCACCAAGAAGGGGACATTGTTGATCAAAAGTTGCCCTCCCACCGGATCAACCCCTGGGTCAAACAGATTGTTTTTCACCGTTTGTCCCAGCACCACCACCGGGGCGTAGCTTTTTACATCATCTGCCGTAAAGAAAAAGCCGTTTTCTACCGACCAATCCCGAACTCCAGGAAAATCGGCGGAGGTGGCGGTGACCGAGGTTTGCGTGTCGCGATTTCCCAAACGCACGGTGACGGTACCCGCTATTTCTGGAACAGCATGGCGAACGTTGGATAGTTTGGCAATTTCTTCGGCATCTTCCGGCATCAATGTGGCAACCTGACCACCCCCATGCTTATTGGGGGTGCCTGAACGGACCATAAGCAGATTGCTCCCCATCGCCTGGATGCGGGTGAGTACATCCTGTTTGGCCCCATCTCCCAGGGCCAACATGGCGACAACCGAACCGACACCAATGATAATACCCAATAATGTCAGGATGGTGCGAAATAAATTGGCACCGAGTGCGTGCAAAGCCATGGTGACTGTTTCAAGAAGATCAATGGTTTCCCCCGCTGGTGTGCCGGAAAGATCCCCTAGGGTGGTCTTTTGGGGTTGTGATTTTGCCGTGTACCCCGTATCGGCGACAATGATACCGTCGGTCACGGTGATAATACGGTCCGCTTCTTGGGCCACGGCGGCATCGTGGGTGATGAGTATGATGGTGTGACCTTCACGGTTGAGTCGCTGTAAAAGGGCCATGATTTCTTGACCACTGCGGCTGTCCAACGCCCCGGTCGGTTCATCGGCGAGGATGACCCGACCACCGTTGATCAATGCACGCGCAATGGCCACCCGTTGTTGTTGGCCGCCGGAGAGTTGACTGGGACGATGATGCAGACGGTCTCCCAACCCCAACGTGGTCAGCAGTGTCCGCGCCCGTATCAGACGCTCTTTTTTGCGAACTCCCGCATAGATAGCGGGCATTTCCACGTTTTCTTCGGCGGAAGCGGTGGGTAATAGATTATATTGTTGAAAAATAAAGCCAAACGTGTTGCGTCGCAGCCTGGCCAGGTCATCTTTGTTGAGCCGGGAAATATCTTGGTTTGCAAATAAGATCCGACCTGTTGTGGGGCGATCCAAGCAACCGATCAAATTCATCAGGGTTGATTTTCCCGATCCAGAGGCTCCCATAATGGCGACGTATTCGCCGTCGTGTATGGTCAGGGAGATCCCATGCAAAACCTCTGTTGCCAAGGTTCCTGAAACATAGGTCTTGGCGACCCGATCCAAGACGATCAATGGACCGTCATGGGTAGGCGACAGACTCATGGATGCGGCCTGGAATTGCCAGAGGGACGGCTGCCGCTCAGAGGAGATCGGCTTGTTGGCGCGGCGGTATCCGATTTTCGGATGGCGGTGATGACCGCTTCACCCACTTTAAGGCCGGAGATGACTTGGACTTGGAGACGGGTTTTGATACCAATCCTGATGTGGCGTGATTCCACCCGCTGGTCCTGGACAACGAGGACGGTGGCATGGGCGTTGTCATTTTTTGGGGGATATTGTTTGGATTGGCGATTGTTGGGGTATTTGTCTGCCATGGCCAGGGCGGTGACTGGAATGAACAGGGCATCTTGGACGGAGGCGTGGATAAAGGAGACCTGGGCGGACATTTGAATTCCCAGGGTGCCGTTGGCATTTTCCACGTCAAACAAGGCGTTGTAGAGGACTACATTGTTGATGATTTCGGGCGTGGGGAGGATTTGCCGTAAACGGCCATAGTGACGCTGATCGGGTTGTCCCAACGTGGTAAAATAGGCATCCATTCCCGGTTTTAACCGGCCAATGTCCGCTTCGGAAACTTGGGTCCAGACGGTCATGGTATGTAAATCGGCGATACGCAGAAGGATCGGGGCTTGTTGGTTGGCATTGAGGGTTTGTCCTTGACGGGCCGGCATGGCCACCACCGTACCGGTTATGGGGGCGAAAATGCGGGTGTATCCCAGATTGGCCTCATCGCCCCGAAGGGTTGATTGCGCCTGACGGATTTGGGCTTTGAGTTGATTCAATTGCGCCAGGGCGACCTTGTGGGTCGTCTCGGCACTTTGGAAACTTTCTTGGCTGGTTGTTTTGGCGGTCAGCAACCGGCGTTGGCGGGTGTATTGGGTTTTGGCCAGGGTGTATTGGGCGATTTTTTCCTCCCACTGGGCCTGAAGTCCTTCCAATTGTGCCCGGTCGGATTCCACCCGTGCCGTGAGCAGTGTGGCGTCGATTTCGGCCAATAAATCCCCTTCCTGGACGGCATCTCCCAGGGCAACATGGATTTTGCGCAATTGACCCGAAACTTGAGTTCCCACATCCACCGTGTTCAGGGGTTGCACGATTCCCAAGGCGGTGGTGGTCTCTTCGATCAGGCCACGGGCAACCTTGGTGGTCATCCAATCGGTGGCGGATTGCTTCGTGTCTGGCCCGTAGAGATGGATGCCAAGGCCCGTCGAGAGGATCAGGAGGATGATACCGAAGACAAGTTTCCAACGCACGAAAAGGGGGACTCCACTTTTTCTGGGAAACAGGGTGTGGCCTTAAAAAAGGGATGGATAGATCAAACACCCCACCCCGCAGATTAGGGAAAGGGGTGGTCTTTATGACTCAATCCGACACCACAACTGGCATGAGCGTACCACGAGACGCCATTGGAGTGACAGGCAATTTTTCTCCTTGGTGGCAGTCATTTTTTTCTGCCAATAAAAATATTTTTCTTTATCAGTTTTGGTGATTGGTGTTATTCTCGCCGACAATTGGGGGGGGGTGGTTTGTTGATCGGGGACTAAAGTGTGCGGGTTTCCGCAGTGACTTTTCTTTTTTTTGGGGGGGAAAAGAGTGTCCAAACACGCAAAAAAATGGGTCGGTGTTGTTTGTGCCCTGTTTTTCATTGCTTTTGCCTCAGGTTGTGGCGGCGGCGGAGGTGGTGCTGGAACGACAACCACGGGGCTTTCCGGGACGGTCGCCAACGGGTTGGCCGTACCCAACGCTAAGGTGACTGTTCAATCGGCGCAGGGGGAAACAAAAGACGTTGGGACGACCAACGCCAGCGGGCAGTATACCGGATTTGCCTTTCCAAACGGCTTTGCCTTTCCCGCGATGATGACCGTTACCCTGCCCAACGGCAAAGATGTATTACGTTCGATCATTCCCAGCTTGCCCGGCACGACGGCGACCAGCAACATCAACCCCATTACCCAGGCCATCACCTCCCAGGTGTTGCCGACTGGAACCAGCCTTGCCAGTCTCGATGTGAGCAGCGGTGCCAATGGTTTTGCTTCCAAAGCCAAAACGGTGGTCCAAGCAGCATTGGGTGATGCCGTCGATTATGATACCTTTGCTGGAAAACCCATGCAGGCGCGGACAGCCGATAATCCCAAAGCGGGAGGTTTGGCGGACACCCTGATTGACACCATTGCCGGTATGGATGCCACACGCAAGCCGGAAGACATTCTGGCCAGTGCTTCCGATACGAAAGATCCCACAGTTGCCAAGAGTTTGATGACCAACCCCGCCTTTCAAGCGCGACTTGCGGGGGAACTGGTTGCCCAGGGGCGTCAGGCCAGCGATGTCGCAACCTTGATTGGTAACGAGGCGGCGAGTGGGGCCAATACCGCTACCATTTTGGCCAATACCAAAACCTTTGCCGCCTCTTTCCAGGATATGTACACCAGTGCCAGTGCGGAGTTGACCGGTTCTGATGCGCAAAAACGGGCGACTTTGGAGTCTGTTGTGCAATCGGCGGCGGTCGCTGTGGCCAAAATCGTGGACAAGAAGGGGGTCACCAGTGGTGATTCTCTCACCAACGTGGTGACCAACAGTATGTCCCTCGTCAAAGGGCCGCTCATCACCATCGGTAAGACCAATCAGGGGGGAACCAATCTGGACCTGATTGTCGAGGCGACCCGCGATCAGATGTCCGATTTGATCACCACGTCCACGACAGATTTAACCCAGTCCGGGGCCAATATCGCGACTTTGGGGACGCAGGTTAAAAATTTTGGGGAGATTGTCTCGTCGGCGGTGGCCAATTCACTGAACTCCGGTAAGGACAAAAGCGGTTTGGATGACAAGAAAAAATTGCTTGTCGCCACCAACATCGGCAAGGGTATCGCCAGTTCTCTGACCAGTTTCATGAGTGATTTGGCCGTTGATTCATCGGCCATGACCGATGCGCAGAAGGCCAATTTGGGCAAGGCCCAAAATACAGCCAAGAACGCCGCCACCGCGTTGGATTCGGCGTTGGTCGGGATGGCTTCGGATACCAACGGCGGCACACTGGAGACCGAAGTTATGAATTCCATGGCCGAGGCCCTGGTCACGCAGGCGTCGGAAACCTTCAAGACCTATGATTTGACCGTGGATGCGACCGCTTTTTCCAGTGCCGCAGGCAAGGTGCTGACCAACATGGCAACATTGGTGGTCAACAATGCCGCAGCCTTCCACAGCAGTGCGGCGACGTTGGATACGGGTAGACAGGCCGCTTTGACCGGGGCCATGGCACAGCAATTATTCAATGAAGTCAAAAGTCTTGATCTGACCGGCGATGCACCACCCGACACGGCGTTGCATGTGGCCACCAACATGGCACAGGCTATGGGACCGGCATTGGTGGAAAAGGTTGGCCAGGGATCGACTTATCTGGGGAGTAATTTACAGGTTTTAGCGGCCAGTGCCCTCAGCACGGCGACGACGCAACTGAAAGAAACCACATCTCTTACGGGTGCGATTGATGCCGCAACTCTCAGTACGTTGCAACAAAATGCCGCCCAATCCGCAGAAACTTCCAAAACTTCCATGGAAGCCTCGTTCAAAAAATTTGAAGACCAGGGGATCACCCTGGCCGATGTGACCGCCGGGTTGGCGGAAGCGGGATTGGCGGGCGGTGCCATCGATGTGGTCATGACCCAGATTCAGAGTACCATGGTATCGGGTGGCGATAGCATGAAGGGGGCTGCCAGAGATATTGCCGAAACAGCGGCGAATATGGCCCAAGCGGTTTTGGTCAAGGGGGGAACCCTGGCGCAAGTGCAGAGTGCCGTGGCCTCTCCTCTGGCCGCCATGGCGCAGGTCGCCGCCGGTCAGACGGGACAAAGTGCTGGTGATATTCTCAACGCCGTTCGTAACAGTGCTAACACCTTGGGGCAAGCGGTCCAAGCCATGGGGGCATCCAAAGAGATGTCGTTGGATAACATGATCCTGACGGCAGGCAACGTATCCTCTCTCGCGGCTACCCAATTGAGTGGTGATGCCGCCAATCAGTTGTTGACCAGCATACGCGACAATGCGGCTTCTGGTGGAGAATTAAAACTGGATACCTTGGCGGGGCAGTTGGCGCAATTTGATCCCAATATTTTGGCCAAGGCATCGACACAACAGGCGGTCCTCCAGGATCAGGCTAAGGTCATACTTCAGACAACCAATAGATTGCCGGAGTTCCTCCCTTTCCCGGATAAGCTCTTGGTGGAGATTGGCCAGACCTTTACCGGACGATTGCCCGTCAAGGATGACCAAACTGGGAAAATTCTTACCTTTAAAATTGTTACGAATGGTAGCCTCGGGACGGCCACCATAACCGACGCCAAGACCGGGGGATTTTCCTATCAACCCAAACCGGGTGCTGTGGGTGACGATACTTTTACGTTTGTGATCAACGATGGTATCGGTGAGACACCGCCCATCCAGGTTGCGGTAAACGTGGTCAACAAACTGCCGGTATTTATGCCACCGCCCCAGGAACTTGTCGCCAAGGCGGGGCAGCCTATCACGGGCATTCTTCCGGTGAAGGATGCGCAGGCGGGGGTTGAGGTAACATTCAAGATCATCGCTCAAGGGACCAAGGGGACGGTTACCCTCACCGATGCCAAGACCGGTGCCTATACCTATCAGCCCAATCCCGGTGCTTTTGGTCCCGATACCTTTTCGTTTAGCGTCACCAATGGTGTGGGTGAAACTCCACCCATGCCCATGACGGTTCATGTGCAGGCACCGCCGCCAGAATTTGTCCCCTTTACCAACCAGTTGTTTGTCGATATGGGACAGACTTTTACCGGCTTGTTACCGATCAAAAGCAACCCTACGGGGGCGACTCTGGCCTTCAAGATCGTGACCAATGGCACCAAAGGGGTGGCCACCATCACCAACGCAGCCACGGGGGCCTTTTCCTATCGACCCAACCCCAGCACAACTGGGGTGGATACCTTTATGTTTACCATCAGCGATGGCGTCAACGAATCGTCTCCGTCGCCGGTGACCATCAATATTGTCAATGTTGTCCCCAAGCCGGTGGTGAGTCAGTATACCGTGGATGCGGGTCAGAGTGTTAGTGGCACCTTCTCTGTCCCCAACCCGGAGGGTAATATCCTGACCTATCGGATTGACAAGCAAGGGCTTAAGGGGACTGCGACCATTACCAATCAGGCGACGGGGGCCTTTACTTTTGCCGCCCAGGCAACCGCAAGTGGTCCAGATTTTTTCACCTTTATCGTCAATAACGGGGTGTTTGATTCCGATCCGGTTGCGGTCAATTTGACGATTAATTCCAGCACCGCCGCGACCAATGGCAAGTGGGGGACCATGGTGTGGGGGCAGGATAAGTGGAGTGCCAATTGATGAAGTGCTTGGTGGTTCTGGAATCATCGATCCTTTGATCTTCCTTGGATCACCGCTGGCTCTTGCGCGTGTGGGTGGGCTTCATGGTTGACACTTTTTTGGTTCGCCTGTTTGGGGTGCTGCTGGTTTTGTTTTTTCTGGTGGTCATGCATGTGCCTGTTCCGGGGATGGGGGGCGGACCCGTGGTGCTGGTGGCGGTTCATCTGCATTGGGTGGTGCTGGCGGCGATGATCCTGGTGGGGCTGTTACGGGTGTTGAACAGAGGGATTCTGATTGTTTCCAGTTTTACCAAATATTTTGTCTTGTTTGTTTTTTTTGTTTTGATGGCTGCGGTGTTTCAACCGCCAATCAATGAACATGCGTTCATCTTTCAAACCGCAGGTCTTGTTGGTGGATTGTTGTTGCTTGTTTCATTTCATCAGTTTCCGATGGATGAACGACAAAGGCGGTGGATTTTGTGGGTTTTATTGTTGGCGACGGTGATTCAGGCGGGGATAGCGTTGGATCAGGGGATTTGGGGATCCCAAATGGTTGGTACTTTTGGCCAGAAAAACCTGCTGGCGACGTTTGTGGCGACCGGGTTTTTGATTGCCCTGCTGCTTGCGATGGAAAGGCAACTTGGCTATGGGATAATCATTCTGTTGTCTTTGGTGAGTGCCTTGTCCATGACTGCCTTGGTGATGGCTGGTTCTCGGAGTGGTCTTTTGGGAGCCGTCCTGGGGTTATTGATTGTCATTCCAAGCCGATGGGGGGAATTGCGGTACGTTGGGAAAAGGGTTTTGGTCATTTTTTTGTTTGCGATTTTGGTGACAACGCTGATTGTGCAACGCACACAACAGCAAGGCAGTATTGTGGCTGTGGGACAAAGGACTGCCAGCTTTCCGGCGACGGTGATGGCTATCGTCAAGAATGATCACGTTGAACATAAGACGGGGAGGATACTCTTTTTTGAGACGGCCTGGGGGTTGTTTTTACAGCAACCTCTATGGGGACAGGGAACGGGTGGTTTTTTAGCCAAAAATCGCGAATTCGTCCAGGCTCGTTATCCGACTCTCTCGGGAGTTGATGGGCCTGACGCGACCCCTCATCCCCATAACGAATTTTTGTTGCGCTTGGCAGAATCGGGTGTTGGTGCTGGAGTGGGGATGCTGCTGATGTTGGTGGCTTTTTTGGCGACGATCCATAAATTGGGGAGGAGAGATGGGGGGACTTATTTGGCCTTGGTGATGCCGGTGGGAATTTATCTTCAGGTGGGGGGTGCTTTTTATGAGTCTGCGGCGTTGTGGGCCACGTTGTTGTTATTGGTTAGCCTGCCGACTTCGCAGACGATGGTTAGGACGGTCACGTTTAGGCTGTATGCAGGTATCCGATCAGGAATGGCAACGGTGGCTGTGGGTATATTTGTGGGGATCGCCCTGTTTTTGGTCAATACGGCCTGGGCGCAGGTCCGTATGACCAACTATATGGCGTTGTTGGAATCGACCCATGTGAGTCATGGTGAATTGTTGCAACCCGCTCTGGATAACCTTTACCTGCGGCAAATTGCCACGCGGTTGTTCATGGATGTCCGGCTTCGGATTGCGATTTTGCGCCAGGATCGAACGGCCCTGCATGAATTTTTGGCATGGTCCAGACAAGAGCGCAAGGTATGGCCAGATTATGTCATGGTTACCAATGAGGTCAGGGCGCATCACGCATTGGGTGATGTGCAGGCCGCATCGGCCCTCCTGGTGGAGGGGGAAAGAGTGATCCCCGAATGGAGGTCGTTGGGGGAGGGGCTTCGGAAAGAACTGAATCTTCAATAGAGTCAATTGATTTTGACATCGGAAAAGGGGACGAACGGATGAAAAAAATCTTGAACAAATCGACCGAGATCATCGCGGGCATGGTGGTGGGTGGCGTTGCGGTGTTGACGATCTCTTCCGCATTTTCTTTCACGGTACCGTACACGTTTACCAACGGCACCGCCGCCAACGCCGATCAGGTCAACGCCAATTTCAACGCCATAAAAATGCCAACTTTGGTATCCAATGGAACGGTGGCGGTAGGCAGTTTGTTGGGTTTTTCGGGTTCCAATTATAGTGGGATGACGCAACAAGGATACCTGTTTCAGATTGATAATGCAGGAACTCTAATGCCTATTACGGGTACCGTTCCCATAACGGCGACGACGACCATGCAGGCTCGGTGGACGGCGGCGATGGATGCCAAGCAGCAGTATCTAACCAATAACCAGGGGTTATGTGTTGGTACCTCCGGTGAGATTGTGGGGTGTAATAATGGGACACTCTATTTTGACAACGCCTGTACTGTGACGACGCGGCCAACCCTTACCACGCCCACCAACAATCAGGAAAATGTACCGGCGACCTACGTGGTTCCCCCTTCAGTCCCTGTGAAACATCTCTACAAAGTTCTCAACGACAACAATGTGTACGTGTTTGCTGGTAATGAGCCGACATTCAACGGTGTTGCGCAAACTTTCTCATTTACTCCCTACTTTAAATCTACCAGTGGCGCACTCCCCTGTGTATCAATGGGAGCCACAGGTGGCAGTACAGACGTCGCGACACTGCTCAATGGCTCAAGGTATTTCCAAACCTATCCGACCAATGTGAATAATCCGGCAACGACAGGTGTTCCCAACGCCGGTTTTGCTCCCCCCATCTCCATCGAGATGAAATAAGGGACGCCATGAACGCCCACGACCTTGGCTATGCCAAGCTTTTTTCTCATGCCCGGATGATCCAGGACCTCCTGGTTGGCTTCGTTCACGAAGATTGGGTGGCGGGACTGGATTTTTCCACTCTGGAGAAAGTGAACACGGTCTACGTGACCGACGATTTTCGCAAAAGGGTTGACGATCTGGTATGGAAAATTCGCTGGCAAGGGACGGATCGGTGGCTTTTTATCTACGCGATTCTTGAGCCACAATCCACGGTGGATGACATCATGGCTGTACGCAATACCCTGTATGCCATGCTGCTCTACCAGGATCTGCGTCAATCTGGAAAAATCCCGAAAGGCCAAAAATTTCCTCCAATTGTCCCGATAGTCCTATACAATGGAAGCAGTCGATGGACGGCATCGATGGATGTTTCCGATTTGGTCGAGGAGTCACCCCCTGGCCTTGAAGCCTATCGACCGCATATGCGTTACCTGTTGGTGGACGAGCATCGGTATCTGGAGAGTGAACTGAAGCCCATGCAAAATGTGGTAGCGGCTTTGTTCCGATTGGAGAAGAGTCGCCGAATGGAGGATGTTCGGCAGGTCATCCGAGAATTGGGTATTTGGTTGAATGTTCCAGAACAACAGGAATTGCGCCGGGCGTTTGCCAATTGGTTGAGCCGGATCTTATTGCCGAGACTGTCAAAGAAGAATATTACCGTCCCGGAATCCATTCCAGAAATGAATGACCTTGAGGAGGTGCGTACCATGTTAGCGGAAACGGCGGAAAGATGGACCAGGGAATGGAGGCAGGAAGAGGCCGCCACTGTACTCCTCAGGCAGATGCGTCGCAAATTTGGCCAAGTTCCCGACAGGGCAACCGAAAAAGTTAAAGCCGCAGAATTGGAACTTGTCGAAGCGTGGTGTGAAAATATTCTTTTTGCGCATTCACTGGACGATGTTTTTGCGTCCTGACTGAAACATTGCAGGGCCGCTTCCCGCCGCGTGTCCAATATGCTGACGTCTGTTTGTCATCTTCTGCGATAGGAGGCTATCCGTTGTCCATTTACCTCCACAAAATCTTGCCATGGATTTTGCTGCCCACGGGGCTGGTGTTTGTTTTTTTCCTCGTCGGTCTCCTCTATAGACGCTGGGCGGTCATTGGGGTGGGGGTGGTCTTCTTTGGGCTGTGTAGCACCCCGGTGAGCAGTGATCTGTTGGTCCGCTTTGTGGAAGAGGGGACCGTTCACCTGGAAGCCAAGGAAATGTCCACTGCGGACGCTATCGTGGTCCTCAGCGAGGGGAGGGTCGTTGCTCCCGGAAAAGCATCGTTCAGTGAGTGGAACGATGGTGACCGCTTTTGGGGGGGAATCGATCTGTACCAGGCTGGAAAAGCACCCGTGCTGATTTTTACCGGTGGCTGGGCACCTTGGGAACCCGATGCAAAACCAGATGGTAACGTGATGGCTGCGTATGCCAAAAGGTTGGGTGTACCCGAACAGTCCATTCTGATCACAGGATCTGTCGTCAACACCGAAGAAGAGGCGCGGGAGGTGAGCAAAATCCTCTTTGAAAGAAATTTAGTCGGCCCTTCTGTGCAACGCCCCAAAATTCTTTTGGTAACCTCCGCATTCCACATGCCGCGAGCGCAACTGCTTTTTGAAAATCGTGGTATGGATGTTATCTCATATCCAGTTGATTTTAACTATAATGCCGCAAGGGGCATTGGCGTGTTGGACTTCCTTCCAAGTGCTTACGCCTTTATGAGAACCGAAAAGGCGTGGCGTGAGCTATTGGGAAGGATGTTTTACTTTCCCAAAAAAACATGATTTACCGTATTCTGGCCGATGGTGTCATTGTGATTCACGTCATGTTCGTGTTGTTTGTGGTGTTGGGTGGTTTTTGGGTGATCCGTTGGCCACGGTTGATGTGGGTGCATGTTCCGAGTGTTTTGTGGGGTGCCACTGTGGAAATCGGCGGCTGGATTTGTCCGTTGACCCATCTGGAAAACCATTGGCGTCGGATGGGGCAGGGGGCGGGCTATCCCGGTGGCTTTGTGGAACATACGCTGCTGCCGCTCATCTATCCCGATTATTGGTTTGCGGGAGGTTTTCCCTCTTGGGGGTTTACGATGCTTGGAGGGGGTGTGCTGGTGGTGAATATGTGGGTTTATCGCAGTGTGTGGCGTCGGATGCGACTCATTGGTAATGCGCAATGAGGTCCAATGGAGAGCGTATGCCGCAGGGGTGTGCCATCGTCGGTACCGGGGGGGCGGCCCGTTCGCACGCCGCCCACCTGAAAGCGTTACCCCATGTGAAACTTCATGCCATATGGGGTTCGGACCCCCAGCGGACGGCGCAGATTGCCCAGACTTTGGATTGTCATGCCGCGACCGATTTTCACCAATTGCTCAACCATGCCGATATCTCGGCCATCATCTTTGCCAACGAGCCGGGGAGGCATGTGTTGGCCGCCCAGGCGGCACGGGCGGGTCGGCATGTGTTGGTTGAAAAACCTTTGGCTGCGACGTTGCACGATGGCGAGGAGATTGTGGCGGCTTGTCGGGAAAACAATATCGTCGCCGCAACCGTCTTTCAACGTCGTTTTGGGACGGAGGTGGCGCAGATCAAGGAACTATTGAATCAGGAAACAATCGGTCGGATACGGCGTGTTGAAACCAGAACCTTGATCCATCGTGATCCCAGCTATTACCGCCAGGGCAATCGGTGGCGGTTGGAGCCTTGTGGTGGGTTGGTGATGAATTTCCTGAGTCATCAACTTGATTTGGTGATCCATTTTTTCGGTCCGGTCCGGCGTGTGTTTGCTTGTCTTGATTTCTTGGAACCCGGTTCTCGCATCGATCGTGAAGCGATGATCATATTGGAATTGTGTTATGGTCTCAGAGTGACGATATGGGCTGCCGCCAACTTTCCCAAGCCGTTCGGTGAATCCTGGACCATCATTGGCGAGGAGGGGTCTATCCGTATGTATGGAAATACACTTCAGATATCGGATAAACCTTGGGGAAATGATATGCCGGTGGGGATGCGGCATCATCTCAGACATTGGTTTTTCTCCCGTCGTAGCCCCCCCCCTCCTGTTTCGGGAACGCTGAAGGATCAGCATGCCGATTTTTTTGCCGCTATCGAAGAGGGGAGAGATCCCAAGGTGACCATCGAGGATGGATGGAACGTACTCAAGCTGACATGGGCGATTCATGAATCCCATGATCGAAAAACGTGGGTGGAACTTCTGTAACGGATGAGTGAGAGGATTATGGCGACCGATTGGGACAATGCATCTGGTTTTGTGTCATTGGAATCATTGGAACAGGTTGAGATCCAGATTGTCTCCTGGTGCAATCGGGAATGTTCTTTTTGTCCTTCTGGAACCTTCCCGACGCCAAAGGTCAGAATGTCATTGGAAACGGTGGATCGGATCATTACGGAACTGGAAAAAATTGGTTTTTCCAGGACCATCGGGTTGCACTTGATGTGTGAACCGTTGTTGCATAACAAACTCCCGGAAATCATTCGGATGTTTCGCTCACGCCTTCCCCGAACCTTTATCCGTTTGGAGAGCAATGGTGATCCATTGAACAAGATGGAGCGGTTGGGGCATTTGTTTGATTGCGGGCTGAACGAGATCCTTATCAATTGTTATGATTCTGCCGAGCAATGGATGATCCGCAGCCAGAAAATTGCGGCGTTACGGCCCGATGGGGGGGCTATTTGGTTTTGGAATCAATGTCAGCGGTTTCCGGTGACTGAAAAGCATGAATGGCGTGTGGTCCGCTTGCGGGCGTTTTATGAGGGTGGATTTTCGCTGAAAAATTGGGCTGGACTGGTGCCGTCGGCCAGTTCCGATTCCTTGCAATTTCCTTTGCAACTTTCGTGTAATCGCCCCGGTTCTCGGTTGCATGTCAATTATCGTGGTGAGGTGTTGGTGTGCAATATGGATTGGAAATTTGAGGTGATTGCGGGTGATTTTCATCGGATGGGGATCGCCGAGCTTTTGAATGCACCGATTTTGCGCCAGTATCGAACACGGTTGGCGGTCAAGGACAGGGATATGCCGTTGTGTCGCGCTTGTGATTCGGGGGCGGAGACGGGTGCGCAACCGGGTTATCCCCCGGTAGACCGTTGGGTTGGCATACGTGCGCGTTGGTTGGATTGGGAACGTTCTTGGATGGCACAATCCATCAAAAAACGGTTGCGTGGGATGATGGGGCATCGCTGAAACGACAGCACCCTATTGGTCTGAGGCCCCCAGATCAAGCCCCAGTCGGTGAGCGCATTGCTTCAGTTCATCGACGGCGGCGTCAAAATCGTATTGTTCGATTTGGGCGGCAATCCTGGCAATGCTGGCGGCAACGTCAGCCCTCATGGGGAGTTTTTTCAAGGCGGCTAACGTGAATTCGACCGCAGCGTCAAAATGCATCGCTTTCCAATAGGCCTCCTGGAGAAGGGCATCGCGCTGTTGCACGCTGTGTTCGGTCTCTTCGATGGCTTGTAATTCCTTTGGTTTTTCCGGTTCCCGTGTTGTCAGGGCGGCACCGATGGCGGCGCAAATTTTTTGCAGGGTGGTGGCGGTCTCCGTCAATAAAGGATCCACAACGTCCCGGGCGGCATCTTGTTTGATGGCCGATTCCAGTGCCTTGGCCTTGTCATACAATCGCATGGCACCGATGGTGGCGGATACCCCTTTCAAGGTGTGGGCAAGGCGTTCGGCGGTCTCCTTGTCGGCATCGTTCAATGCTTGGCGAATGGCGTGATCTACCGCCCCCTGATTATCGCGAAATCTTCTCAGAATCTTTTTGTAACTCTTGATGTTCCCCCCCATGCGCCTGACGCTTGCATGGACATCGATACCGGGAATCTCCGGCAGTACCATGGATACCCCCTCCGCATCATCCCCCAGGATCGGTTTGGGTGGGGGGATTGGGACGGCAGGCTTGACCCAACGGGCAAGGATGGAAAACATGTTGCTTGGATCCACCGGCTTGGCAATATGATCTTGCATCCCCGCTTCCAGGCACAGTTCCCGATCCCCAGACATGGCATTGGCGGTCATGGCGAGGATGGGCAAACGGGAAAACTGGGGATTCTTGCGAATTTCTCGGGTTGCCGTAAGGCCATCCATAACCGGCATCTGGAGATCCATCAATACGCCGTCAAAGGGTTCCTGCATCACAAAATCAAGGGCTTGTCTCCCATTTTCGGCGACGGTGACGGCAATGTTGGCCTGTTCCAAAAGCTCTTGGGCCACCTGTTGGTTGATTTCATTGTCTTCAACCAATAATATCTTGGCACCAGAGAGTACCGCCCTAAAATCAGCCCCTTCGCTGAAAGCCATTCCCCGTTGTTTTTCTTCATGTTCGCTATGGCCAAAGGCCTCCATGATGGATTCAAACAAAAGACTTTGGTTGATGGGTTTGACCAGAAAACCATCGACTTGGGCCTCATGCATCGCCCGTTTGACCACCATCTCCTCACCATAGGCGGTGGCCATGATGACCACGGGGGGCTTGGTCAGATTCAACTCCCGGCGTATCTGGACGGCGGCGGTGATCCCATCGATTTCCGGCATCATGTAGTCCATGATCACCAGATCAAAGGGGTCACCCACCATGTCCGCTTCTTGGACAGCGATGATCGCTTCCTTGCCATTGGTTGCCCTGGAGACCTTGAAACTGAACGATGTCAGATAGTCGGAGATGACGTTTCTGGCACTTTCATTGTCATCCACCGCCAATACTTTCATCCCCCGCAAATCGGTGGTTGGAACCAGGGATTTTTCAATTTTTCGATCGGAAATGCCCAATTCAACGTCAAAAATAAACTGGGAACCGACACCGGGTTCACTGATGACCCGGATATCGCCCCCCATCAATTGGACCAACCGTTTGGAGATGGCGAGTCCCAGTCCAGTACCGCCATATTTGCGGGTTGTGGAGGAGTCGGCTTGCGTGAAGGCCTGAAACAGCGAGGCGGCCTGTTGCGGGGTCATGCCGATTCCGGTGTCACGGATGGTGAATTGCAAACGGACGCGATGTTCCTCCCGTTGCAACACCTCGGTCACGACGGCCACTTCGCCCGTTTCGGTGAACTTGATGGCGTTGTTGGTCAGATTGATCAAAATCTGACCCAGGCGGAGAGGATCGCCGAGCAGGCTGGTGGGGATGTCCACGGCGGTTTCCATGAGGAATTCCAATTTTTTTTCCTGTGCTCTGAGGGAAGTCATGGCCGCCATGTTTCCCAGCACCTCCTCCAGGGTAAAATCGGTGGCTTCCATATCGAGGCGTCCCGCTTCGATTTTGGAAAAATCAAGGATATCGTTGATGATCCGCAGCAGGGAGGTGGCCGCATGATGGACCTTGCGGATGTAATCTGTTTGTCGGGAGGTCAATCGGGTTTGCAGGCACAGATGACTGAGGCCGATGATGGCATTCATGGGGGTGCGGATTTCATGGCTCATATTGGCTAAAAATTCGCTTTTGGCCTGTGCTGCCCCCTCGGCCAGTTTTCTGGCGGCGGTCAGGTTCTCCTCCAAAGTTTTCATCGCGGTGATATCGGTGCGGATGGAAATATATTGGAAAGGTTTGCCCCGTTCGTCGAGAAAGGGGACAATGGTGGCGCGAACCCAATAAGATCCCCCATCTTTCTTTCTGTTGCGTACCTCGCCGTGCCAAGTCTTTCCCTGCACGATGGTTTGCCACAAAGTTTTGTAAAATTCCGGGGGGTGTTCGTCCGACTTGACCAAGCGATGGTTTTTCCCCAACAGTTCTTCCCGTGGATAACCACTGATGGCGACAAATTTGTCGTTGACGTAGGTGATGTTTCCTTGAGCATCGGTGACGGAAACAATGGCATGTTCATCCAGAGCTTTCTTCAGCGGATCGTAAAATTCTGGATAGGATGGTAGTTTATCCATTTTTTTTAGTATTTTTGCCAATAGTATCAAAATACATGGAAATATTTCTCATCGTTCCGTGTAACTGTGGAAAAGACGATGAACATGCGGTAACCTACGCACAGGTACTTTTGGAGATGCAAGGTCTCAGTTTACCCGAAACCGGGTTTCAAGGGAAACGTCAAAACAGGCCAGAGAAACAGGACGACCTATGGAACGACGAAGGACTTTGAACCGTTCAAAAATCGGCCACCAATTGTTCCGGGGCTTTGGTTTTCTGATCGCCATGATGATTCTCAGCAGTGGCGTCGGACTGTTTTTCATGGATTCCCTGTTTGAAAAAATACTCGAACTCCATAACCATCCTTTCGTCGTCAGTCGGGCCATTCTGAGGGTGGATGGCAATATTCTTCGTATGCAGCAGGTTTTATTGAATTTAGTCTTGATGAAGGATCAAAAATCCATCGCGGAGAGCCGTCATGAACTTGGCGCGTTGGACGATAAGGTCCATGCGGATATGGACCTTATCCGGGAACGGTTCCTGGGTGATCCACGGCTTGTCGGGGCTTTGTATGACGCCTTTCGCCATTGGCAACCTCAGCGTGACGAAGTGATGGCGTTGCTTAGCGACGGAGAATGGGGGGTGGCCACCGAGTTTGTCAGGAAAAGTGAGGCCTCTTCCGCGTTGGCGTTGTCGCGATTGATTCATGAATTCTCGGTTTTTGCCAAGGGGAAGGCGGATACCTTTCTTCAGGAATCCCAGGATGCCAAAACGACGGCGATGCTCTTGAACGGACTCTTGTTGCTGAGTGCCACCCTGGTGGGGATCGTTCTAACGGTACGGCAAATTCGCGCCATCGTTCGACCTGTCGATCGTTTGATGTCTGCCACCCGGGAAGTCACTCAGGGCAACTTGGAAACCCGTATCGGGTTTTTGGGAGATGACGAGTTGGGCCGTCTGGCCGTCGCCTTTGACGCCATGACCTTACGGATTCATGAGCAGGTTTGGTTGAAAACCGAACTGGCCGCACTGCTCGATGAGATGCAACGGGTTGGAAATCTGAAGGCGATGGTCCAGGTTCTCATCCAAAGATTGACACCACAGGTCGGCGGGGTGGTGGGTGTCCTCTATCTTGCCAATCGAGATAACGGGCGATTGGAATTGCAGGCATCTTATGCCTTCCAGGGTGGTAAAGATTCCAACGCCAGCTTTGCCGTAGGTGAAGGGTTGGTGGGACAATGTGCCCTGGAAAAACGGTGCCTGCTCCGATCCGATCTTCCTGAGGAGGCCATCCATTTTGTTTCCGCTTTGGCGGCAGGAAAACCACGGCATATTTTGGCACATCCCATCCTTTTCGGCGACGACCTCTTGGGGGTTGTTGAAGTCGCAGCCTTCGAGACGTTTACCGATGTCCATCTGGCATTGGTTGCGGAATTATCCCAATCCATCGGATTGGTTTTGGAAAACCAGTATCGGTTTCATCGTACCGAGGAACTGCTCCAGGAGACCCAGGCGCAATCCGAGGAATTGGTGGCGCAACAGGAAGAGTTGCGATTATCCAACGAAATGCTGCAAAAACAAGCCGAATCGCTCAAAACCTCGGAGGAGGAACTGCGTGTTCAGCAGAGTCAGCTTCAGGAGGCCAACCGCACTTTGGAAGAGAGAAGCAACCGTCTGGAATCCGAAAAGAGAGCCAAGGAAGAGATCCATCAGGAATTGCAGCGGAACGCGGTGGCATTGGAAAAGGCGAGCCGTTATAAATCGGAATTCTTGGCCAACATGTCGCACGAATTGCGTACCCCGCTCAACAGCCTGTTGATTTTGGCCAGAACATTTGTGCAGAACAAAGAGGGAAATCTGGATGCCAACCAACAGGAGGCGGCCCGGGTCATCCACGAAAGTGGACAAGAACTGTTACGATTGATCAACGATATCCTGGATTTGGCCAGAATCGAATCGGGGCGGGTTGAATTGAACATTGAACGTCTGGATCCGGCGTCATGGGTTTTTGTGTTGGAAAGTCAATTTCAACATGTGGCCCAGGAGAAAGGTCTCGCTTTGAGTGTCGTCGTGGACCCGGATCTGCCGCCGTTTTTCTATACCGATGGCGCGAAGGTTGGCCAGATCATCCGAAATTTGGTGGCAAACGCCATGAAATTTACCCCATCGGGATCTGTGGAGGTCCGTTTTCGGCGGCCTGGGTCGGTGATACATCCACCGGTACCGCCCGACTTTCCCGCAGATGGTCTGGCCATCACCGTCAGTGATTCGGGGATTGGTATTCCCGGTGACAAGCAACGGTTGATTTTTGAAGCGTTCCAACAGGTCGATGGGAGTATCGGTCGCCAGTTTGGTGGGACGGGCTTGGGATTATCCATCTCTCGGGAGCTTGCCCATGTCTTGAATGGACGGCTGGAGGTTTTTAGCGAGGAGGGCAAAGGGAGTGTTTTTGCCGTGTTTTTGTCCTCCCTGGAAAAGTGGAAACAGACGGACATACCCCTGGAATCGCCTGACACACCCGGGGAAACCACCGCGTTACAAGAAAAAACCGCTGGGATGCGTGTCATTGTCGATGATCGGGAAACCATGAAACTGGGGGATCCAGGTTTGTTGATTATTGAAGATGATCTTCATTTTGCCCAGACGGTTCGCGCCATATTTCGGAAACAGGGGTTTCCATGTTTGATTGCGTTGGATGGACAATCGGGTTTGGAATTGGCGCGGAATTATCTCCCCTGCGGTATCATCTTGGATTTGGGATTGCCGGATATGGATGGCTGGACGGTCATGGATCGTCTCAAGGAGGGGATACCAACGCGAAATATTCCGGTTCACATGGTTTCTGGAATCGATGGCGATGCCGCAACCATGCAGAAAGGGGCTATCGGTTTTCTCAGAAAGCCGGTGAGTGATGAATCGTTGGCGCAGGCTTTGGAGCGGATGTGTCATGTCACCGGGGGGCGGATGCGGGAACTTTTGTTGGTTGAGGATGATCCCAACACCCGGTTGTCCCTGGCCCGGATTTTGGGAGGTGACCAGGTGACGGTCACTTCGGTGGAGACGGGTACGCAGGCTTTGGCCCAGGTGGCTGAAAAACCGTATGACTGTATGATTCTTGATTTGATGCTTCCCGATATGGATGGTCTGGAGGTGTTGGAGCGGATGGCAAACCGCAATGATTGGGTCAAACCGCCGGTGATCATCTATTCCGGTAAAGAGTTGACCCGGCAGGAGTATCATCAATTACAGTCCTATACCCAAAGCGTCATCATCAAAGGGGAACGCTCGGTGGAGCGGTTATTGGATGATGTCGTGTTGTTTCTCCACAGTGTTCAGGAAAAACTGCCCGAAACCCAAAAGCGGATGTTGCGGGCGTTCGTGGAGCCGGAACGTGGCTTCAAAGGAAAGACGGTGCTTTTGGTGGATGATGATGTCCGTAACACCTTTGCTTTGACGCGGGCGTTGGAGCCGCAAGGACTTAAGATCATCATGGCTGCTTCAGGAAAGAAGGCTCTTGAAATTCTCAAGGAAGGGGAACGGATTGACTTGGTGTTGATGGATATCATGATGCCGGGTATGGATGGATTTCAGACCATTCAGGAGATTCGGAAGATGCCGCAGTTTTTTAAATTACCCATCATTGCCGTCACGGCCAAGGCCATGCTGGAAGATCGGGAACAATGTCTTGCCGCCGGTGCCAGTGATTACTTGGCCAAACCTGTTGATGTGGATCGGCTGTTATCCTTGATGCGGGTGTGGTTTTATCCTTAGAGCAGGTCGCACCATGGAAGACGAAGAGGTGGAAAAAATTGAAATCCGCTTGCTCTTGGAGGCGTTGCGTCAGCGGTATGGGTATGAATTTCACAACTATGCCGAAGCCTCTTTGCGACGGCGCATTGGGTTGTTCATGAGTCAACAGGGACTGCAACATATTGCGCAGTTGATTCCCCAGGTATTGCATGATCGGGAGTTTTTGCGATCATTGGTCAACAGTTTTTCCGTTCCCGTGACCGACATGTTTCGGGATCCTGCGGTTTTTGTGGCGTTGCGGGAAACGGTGATCCCTATTTTAAAAACCTATCCGTTTGTGACAATCTGGCATGCGGGATGTTCTACGGGAGAAGAGGTTTATTCTCTCGCCATTGTGCTGCACGAGGAAAATCTTTTGGAACGTTGCCATATTTTTGCGACCGATGTGAACGAGGATTCCTTGAGTCGGGCCAAGGCGGGGGTGTTTGCCCTGGAAAAAATGGTAGCATTTGCGGAAAACTATCAAAATGCCCAGGGACGCGCCTGTTTTTCCGACTATTATCATGCCCGATACCGGTTCGCCAAGATGAAGCATTTTTTAAATAAAAATATTGTATTTGCGGCACATAATCTTGCGACGGACAGCGTGTTTATCCACCCGCAACTGATTATGTGCCGGAATGTGCTGATTTATTTTAATGATATTCTGCAAAACAGGGTGTTGACTCTGTTTTATGAATCGTTGGATCGTGGGGGGATTCTTTGTCTTGGGCGGCATGAATCTCTCCGGTTTTCGGATGTGGAAAGATTTTTTCAGCCTTTGTTGGCAGAGGAACGGCTTTTTAGAAAAACGCTGACCTGTTGAGGCCATGGATGCATCTCGGCAAGGTTGCTGCTATTTTGAGAAGGATTCCTGAATGCGTGCGACAGACGATCCCCTGGACGCCATTCGGCGGCTGGGCGAATGCCTGACCGTTGAGTTTAAAAGCGACAAGAAACCGCTTTCTGATCGGGAGTTGGTGGCCGCCGTCGTCGCTCTGGCCAACACGGAGGGTGGCGAATTATTTCTTGGTGTCGAGGATGATGGTAGGGTCACGGGGTTGCATGTCAACCATCGGGAAACGGCTGGAATGGCGGCGATGATTGCCAACCGGACGATTCCGCCGCTTTCTGTGCGGATCGATGTGTTGGAGGGGGAGGCCGGGGTGCAGGTGGCCCGGATTTGCGTGTCGAAGTCACGGCAATTGGTCTCTACGGCGGAAGGGTTGCTGCAACGGCGGCGGCTTCTGGCCAACGGAAGGCCCGAAGCGGTACCGTTTTATCCCCACGAATTTCTCCAACGTCAATCCGCCATGGGTTTGGCCGACCCTTCTGCGGTGGCCATCCCCTTTTTGTCTGTGGAGGCTCTCAATCCTTTGGAGCGTCATCGCCTCCGGGAGGCTATTCGCCGTTACGGCGGGGATGTGGCACTTCTTCCCCTGGAGGATAAGGAACTGGATGGTGCCTTGGGGCTGGTCACCACCCTGGATGGGGTACGTTGTCCCACCCTGTCTGGCCTTCTGATGATGGGACGGGAAGAGGTGTTGCGGCAGCATGTGCCGGCCCATGAAACGGCATTTCAGGTGTTGGAGGGGACCGACGTTTGCGTCAATGAATTTTTCCGTAAACCGCTCTTGCAACTTTTCGAGGAGATGGAACGCCTGTTTGCGGCCAGGGTGACGGAACACGAGGTGCAAATCGGGCTGTTCCGGGTACCTGTCCCCAATTTTGAACGTCGGGCTTTTCGTGAGGCGGTGGTCAATGCCCTCGTGCATCGGGATTATGCCAGACTCGGATCGGTCCATGTGCGGCTTGATGACAACGGCCTGACGATTTCCAATCCGGGTGGTTTTGTCGAGGGTGTGACCTTGGACAACCTGCTGGTGACCGAACCACGTCCGCGCAATCCGTTGTTGGCGGACATTTCCAAGCGGATCGGTCTGGCAGAACGCACGGGACGGGGAATTGACCGAATCTTCGAGGGGCTGTTGCGTTATGGCCGCCCGTCGCCGGATTATGGGCGTTCGGATGCGACCTCGGTTGTGCTGCGCATGAGTAACGCCGACTCGGATCGTGATTTTTTGGAGATGGTCATTCGTGAGGAAGATCGTTCTTCACGACCATTGCCGTTGGATAGTCTGATCATCCTCTCCCGGTTGCGTCGGGAGAGGCGTTTGACGACGGTGGAACTGGCTAGGTCCACTCAGAAATCGGAGCAGGAAACCCGTTCTGCGTTGGAACGGCTGATTGAAGCCGGTTTGTTGGTGGCGCACGGCGCGGCCCGTGGTCGTACCTATACGTTGAGTGCCGGGGTTTACCGCAAGGTGGGACAGCAAGCTGATTACATCCGGCAAGCCGGTTTCGATCCGATCCAGCAGGAGCAGATGGTGTTGCGGTTTATCCAGGAGCATGGGACCATCAGGCGGGCCGATGTCATGGACTTGTGCAGAACTTCCGCATCACAGGCCTATCATTTGCTCAATCGTCTCAAAAAGTCTGGAAAAATTATCCAGCAGGGAGTTCTGCGACATGCGGTCTATACACGGGGAATGTAATCAATACACATGTGTGTAGGCTCTATGCACATGTGTATAGGCGTGTATAGCCGTGTATAGGTGTGTGTTGTATGGGATGTGTGATGGGGGCCACTTTGGGTGGATGGTGTTTTCCGGCCTCAAGTCGCCGGAGGAGCGGATTTCCAGGTAAGACGGCAGGATGAGGTCATGAACAGTATGCAAATAACCAAACCTAAGATTCTGATTGTTGACGACAAGCCTGCCAATTTGATCGCCTTGCGGACGATTCTTTCGGAGGTGACCGCCGAGGTGATTGATGCCTCTTCTGGGATGGATGCGTTGACCCTTGCCTTGGAACATAAATTGGCACTGATACTTTTGGATGTTCAAATGCCGGTCATGACCGGGTTTGAGGTGGCGGAGATTCTCCATGGTGCCACGCAGACGCGCAATATTCCCATTATTTTTCTCACGGCGGCCTACAAAAGGAATCAGGATACCACGCGGGGGTATTCTTCCGGGGCTGTGGATTATCTGCTGAAGCCTTTGGATGAACATGTGTTGTTGGCCAAGGTTCGTATTTTTCTGGATCTTTTTGAAAAGAACCAGGAATTTGAGATGATGACCCGGCGACTTCAGGAAAGGAATGGTCAACTGGAACGGGAGATTGATCAAAGGAAAAAGTTAGAATCGGAACTGCTCAAATCTCGGGATGTCGCCACGGCGGCCAACCGGGCCAAGAGTGCTTTTTTGGCCAGCATGAGTCATGAAATCCGCACCCCCATGAATGCCATCATCGGTATGGCCGATCTTTGGAATGAGAACATGACGGCGGTGGATCAGCGGGAATCGATGCATATCATCAAGGAGTCGGGCAATGCCTTGTTGACCTTGATCAACGATATTCTGGATCTGGCCAAGATTGAATCGGGTGAGGTCAAGATTCATGAGGAATCGTTTCTTCCTCGTGAGTTGGTTGCCAGCATTTTTAATATCATGCGGGTTTCCGCCGTGGAGAAAAAGGGACTCCGGTTTGTCAAGAATGTGGATGCGAATGTTCCCGATGCGGTTGTGGCCGACCCGATCCGAATCCGGCAGATTATGATCAACTTGGTGGGTAATGCGATCAAATTTACCGATTCGGGGAGTATTGAGATTTCTCTGAAGGCGGAATTGAATGACGATGGGAAAACCATGTTGATATTTTCCGTCATGGATACGGGGATTGGCATTCCCCAGGAGAAGATGGATGCGGTTTTTGGGGCTTTTGTGCAGGCGGAAGAGACGACATACCAAAGATTTGGGGGGACGGGCCTGGGACTTTCCATCTGCAAAAAATTTATCAACCTGATGGGGGGGAGCATCACTGCGGAGAGTACGGTGGGGCTGGGGAGTCGATTTTCGGTGGCGATTCCGGTGGTGGCGGTCGGTGGGGAACACCCTGGTGTATCCCAGATCGGGAAGGGGGCATGGGGAGAGAATGACGTGGGTTTGATTGATCTTGAGGGGGCGAACTCGCCGGGCGTTCCAAGCGCGGGGTTTCCGCCGGACACGCAAATTTTGGTTGCGGAGGATGATCCTGTCAATCAGTTGGTGATTTTCAAGATGTTGAAACGATTGGGCATCAAGCCTGATTTGGTGCAAAATGGCCTGGAGTTGTTGGCGTTTGCGGGAAGAAAACATTATGATTTAATTTTTACCGATATCCAGATGCCGCAGATGGATGGGATGGAGTCGGTACGGATTCTTCGACAACGGGAGAAGGAGGGTGATTCGGATCGTCGTGTTCCGATTGTTGCTTTGACGGCACATGCGCTGGAAGAGGAGAGGGAATCTTTTCTTTGCTGTGGCATGGATGATTATTTATGCAAACCGTTACGTGGACGGGAATTGGAGGCGATGCTTCATCGATGGCTGGATAAGAGCCATGAAATTCTTAACAAGAAAAAACATAAAGATAAAGAGGGTTTTATGGAGTTATCTGCTACCATTGCCAACGCCTTGGAAGAATTGCACGAAGATTTGGGGGATGATTTTTCGGCTATCGTCACTGCCAATCTTTTGGCCATGTCCGAGGGGATTCAGAAGATCAGGAAGGTTATCCTGGAGGAGAACTCGCAGGGACTCCATCAATGGGCGCACCGGATGAAATCGAGTTGCCGCCTTTTGGGGGCGGTCGAGGCGGGTTTTTTGGCTGAGAGGTTGGAATTGATCGGGCGTTCCGAGACAACGGCAGGGGCAGGGGATCTTGCGGACCGTTTGGAGGTGGAAGCCCTCATGGCCGATAGGATCGTCCGGGGGATCCTCGCGCAACACCGCGCGTAATGTTTTAAGACTTGGCCCTTGTTTCTGTGACCCTTGTTTCTCCGGTCAACGCCGATTCAAGTGATCGCATGATCACATGGAATTGGATGGTTGGGATCCCTGCCGTGAGGTGATATTCTCGTCGGCGGCATGGGTTGCGACCCACTCCTTGAGGACACCATCCATGCGCGATTGCCAACCGCTTCCTGTAGCACGAAAAGTGTCCAGAACTTCACGCGAAATGCGGATGGTGATCCGTTCTTTGGTTGGGTTTTTCTGCCGACCGCGTATACCCAATTTGCGTGCCAGAGCGGGTGATAAGGCATCGGCCTGTTGGAAATGACGAAAATCTTCCGCCGTCAGTTCACGCACTTCCCCTTCCTCATCAGTCAATGGTTTGTGGTTTCCCATATCGTTTTGCCTCTCGTGCATTGGCTTTGCGAAAACGAATCACACGAATCCCTTCCCCAGTTTCAACAAAACATAAAGTATGCCGTGCTGAAGTCAAATTGAACCACATCCTCGAACGATAAACCGCGTTCCTGGATGTTTCTCAAATTTTTTTTCGGATCAAATTCAATCTTCATACTGTAAATTGTATGTACATTCTGGCAAGTCGTCAATTCTAAACGGTGCCAAATTTGAAATGCATGGTTACACGGGTATCATGCCCAACCACGAGCAGACCCATTCTTCTTTTTTGGATCCCATTTTCGCGAGAACATTTTCTGAAAGTCTGTACAAGACCGGACAATTCATGGGCTGCTCCCCGATCAGACTGGTTTTCCTTGCCGAAATCGCAAAGTTGACGGAAGATGAATGGCATGGCTCCATTCGTGATGAGGGAGGCAACCAATTGGGCAATTCCACAACCCGCACC
>JADGCQ010000056.1:0-23043 GCA_015228925.1 Magnetococcales bacterium
AAAGTCAAAACCCTGGGGTCAATACCCCAGACCCCTTTTTTCTTTTAATAATTTTTCAAGGAAAAAATCCATGGGCGTTTTTCTAAATCGAGATACCGATTGCATCTGTGCATTGGCAACGCCATGGGGTCGGTCCGCAATCGCTGTCATACGACTCAGTGGTCTCCACTGTGGTCTAAAAATCAAAACCTTGTTATCCCCCTCCATAAAAGACGAAGATTTCAAAACAAAATTCGTCCGCTTCACCAAAATCCATGACCATCAAAGCAACCCCCTAGACCAAATTCTTCTACTCAATTTCCCCCATCCCCGTTCTTTTACCGGAGAAGATGTGGTTGAAATTCAATGTCACGGTTCCCCCGTTCTCGTCGAAGCCATTTTAAATGCCATAGTTTCCTGTGGCATTCGGTTGGCAGAAGGGGGAGAATTTTCCAAAAGAGCATTCTTAAACGGAAAAATGGATTTGATACAAGCAGAATCCATCCAACAACTGATCGAAGCCAACAGTCTACGCGCCGTTCGAGAAAATTTGCAAAAACTTGAAGGTTTCATTTCACAAATCGTTCAAAAAATTCAAACGCAACTCATGAATATTCTCGGAACCATAGAAGCCCATTTGGATTTTCCCGAAGACGATATTGACTCTTTGGATAAAGATCAACTCTGTCGGGAATTGGTCGCAGTCGGTGCAACCATCGGAGAAAAGATAAGGGAAAGTCAAAGAGTTGAACATCTTAGCCGAATTCCTCACTGTGTGATCATCGGACGACCCAATGTGGGAAAATCAACGTTGTTCAATGCACTGTTGGAAACCAAAAGGAGCATCGTCTCCGATAAGGCAGGAACGACACGCGATTATATCCAAGAGATTTTAACGATTCAGGGATCACAAGTTTTGCTAACCGATACGGCAGGGATTCGACCCAACCCAGATGCCATAGAAGGGGAGGGGATTGAAAAATCATTGGAATTTTTGCACGCTTCCGATTTAATTCTTTTTATCAAAGATGCGTGTATGGGCTGGACACAAGAAGATGAAAACCTGTTCAAAATGACCGATGGTCGTCCACGTCTGTTCATCATTAACAAATATGACGTAAACCAACACACGGAACATTGGATGGATCAGGAAACCCCATTGAAAATTTGTTCTCATAATGCGGAGGATATTCAATCGGTAAAATTGCGCATGGCTGCCATGTTGAAATTGGAGATGGATCATCAGGAGATGTTCATCTCTTTGAACCAGCGACAAAATCATTGCATGAAAGAGACGCTTGGGAGCGTCATCGCCGCAGAGGCTTTGCTGGTGCATGGTGCCGATTTGGAAATTGTGGCATTAAAAATCAGAGAGGCTATGGAGAAATTGGCACAAATGACGGGCGTTTCCGTTGATAAGGCACTTTTGGATCACCTTTTTTCGCAATTTTGTATTGGAAAATAAGGATATCCATCCATTTGAGGAAAATTTCCACAGGTTTGTAAAGATTGTTTCGATAACTGTGGAATAAAGGGGGTTAAAAAATTTGTGGGAAAAGTATCCAGAAACTTTCCAAGTTGTGAAATTTGAAATAATTGAATCATATCATCGATGTAGAGATGATATACACATATTAGACTGCATTGTTCTTTTATTAATCTATATATGTATTTAAAAAACAAAACCAACAGGGAGAAGGGGAGGGAAGAGGAAAAAGGAGGAGGGGAGAGAAAAGAAAAAGGGAGGAGGAAAGGAAAGGGGGAGAAAGTTTCATTTGCTCGCAGGAAACATCCCTTCCTTAGCAAAAGAGAAGCATCCTTCTCTGGCAACGATGATATGATCAAAGACTTTGATATCCATGGCATGGAACAAGGCGATAAGACGATCCGTCAAATTTAAATCCGCTTTGGAAGGGGTTGGTTTTCCAGAGGGATGGTTATGGGCAAAGATAACATTGCTGGCATTGACCTTGAGGGCCTCTTTCACCACATGACGGGGATAGACAACGGCTTCCTTGACTGTCCCTTCCGAGATGATCGTACTGGAGATCACACGGCATTGATTATCCAGGCTCACCAAAAGGAACACCTCTTCCGTGCGGGTGGAAAGGATGGGTTCTACAAAACGGATGGTTGATTCAGGATCTTGAAGAGGTTTATTGGATTTATTTAATTTGTCCAAAGAATAACGTCTGAAGATGGCTGGGAGGGAAGAGAGGAGGTGTGCGCTTTTATCGCCAATGCCGTATTCCTGTTTTAGAAGTGCAAAATCAGCATCCAACACATGGGAAAGGCTTCCATAACGTTTCACCAAGAGGTGGGCTATTTTGTTGGTATCCTTTCTGGGGATTGTGAAAAAAAGCAGCAGTTCAATAATTTCATGATCCTGAAAATGTTCCACCCCCTCGTTGGCCAAACGGTTCAGCAGTCGGCTACGATGCCCTTCATGGAGAGACGAATCATTGATCGACAACGCTGTGGGGGGAAGTTGGGTGAGAGGTTTCACGTGAAACACCTTGGAAAAAGTAGTGGCAAAAAAGTGGGCCATTTATAAGCCAAACAACTCCTTGGCCAAAAGAATGGAAATATTGCGCGATAATCTGGAACTTTTTTGATCTAAAACGCGAATAACCCTTTCATATTCGCAAACCGATCGTGACAAGCGCATCAATAAAAAATGAACCAACTCTTCTGAAAGATAAATGTTTCTATCTTTGGCAATTTTGTGAAGCACCAAACCCAATTGAGCATCACTCGGTTCATAAATGTGCAAAACCTTGCCCCAAAGCAGCCGACTTTTTAATTCAGGACGTAAACTCCGCATCTTTCCGGGATCGGTTCGAGAGGCTATTACCAATCTTCCACGGTTTGCCGCAATCATATTGTAAAGATAAATGACAACTTCTTGCGCTAAAAGACTGTTGGCTAACGCATCGAAAGAATCTAAAGCGATAAAATCATAATTTTGATACTGCAACAATAAACTAATTGTGTCATCCTTGCCCGAAGTACCTAACCTTTCCTTTAATTCCTCCGTGTGCAAGTAAACACATGATCCAGCATTTTCTTGATTTTTTGCAATGGCGGATGATAACAAATGGGTCTTGCCTGTACCACCATCGCCAACAAGAACCAAAGATCCTGGCTCAGATGAACCTTGACTCAATTCTTTGATAGCATGATAAGCCAACCTGTTTTCAGGTCCAACGATAAAATTATCAAATGAAAAAATTGGCGGATAATCAAAAGGAAGTAATAGTTGCTCAGGTTCCAACAAGCGCATCGAAAATTCTCAAAAAAAGGTGGCACTATGGATTGACGGCGATATCCTAAGATATTTCTTTTTCTACGGCTCGCTTGGACCATATGAAAATATAAATGATGCCTGATAAAATAGTCGTAAAAGATACGATGATCAATAATAGTGGTACTATGGAAAATTTGAGAAAATATAAATTCTCAATCATGATGGAAACAATCAAAATGATTTGTATCACAGTGTTCAGCTTGCTGATAACCAACGGTTCCATTTTGAGAGACCCTGTTAATACCTGAAAAACAACAGCCCCAGCAATGATCACCAAATCACGAGTTACAACAATCAAGGTGATCCATAAAGGCATCAAACCGCTGATCGTTAAGGTGATAAATCCAGATGTAATCAATAATTTATCGGCCAATGGATCAAGAAATTCACCCAGCTTGGTCACCAAATCAAATCGCTTGGCGATGTAACCATCCAAAGCATCGGTAATACCCGCCATGATGAATAAAAAAAGTGCCCAATGAAGATGATTATTCAATATCAGCAAAATAAAAGCCGGTACTGAAAAAATACGACAAAATGATAGAAAATTTGGGACATTCATGGCAACATAATCAACAGCTCTTGCCCTTGACCTTGATCAATGGCACCCAGGTTTTTAAGTCCATCTTGGATATCAAGTTCATTTCCCGTATATTGAATTCTGAGCGTTACTTTGTTGCTGCTCATCTCTAAATAGGATACCTTTTCAACACCGGGAAATAATTCCATCTTCTTAATCAAAGCATCCATTAAATCCAAATTGTCTGAGTTGACAATCGAAACGTCCAGAAAATTACCCAATCCTCCCATCATGAGATGGCTAGAAATCCAGGGATCGACCACACGGGAAACCAATGCCGATACGGAACTTTCCAAACGAGTCGTTTTTGACTTTCCTTTGGATTCTGTCCCATCAACCGATAACTTGGCAAAATGATAGACAACGCCATCATCGCCTATTTCCGTTAGCTTGAATCGAAGGTCGGTTTGAATCGGATTATCCTTGGCCTCAGACACATCATCACCGCCAACCGATAATTGCCAAATTTTGTCCGCTTTATAGCGGTTTTGTGCCCAATCCTGGACTTCATTCCGATGCTTTGAATCCTTCATCCGTGAAAAATTGGATAAATCCTCCATGTCCTTGATCGGTTGGATCACCTCAAAACCATAGACGTTGGCCGCATGGCCAAAGGCACCAAACAGAGACTCCGAAAGCCATTGGAAAGAATCACCATCTTCGATCACCAAAAGTGTCATGGGATAGGGGGTTTCGCAAAAATTGATCCCAGCCAGTTCCAACGATCGGACCACTTTTTCCTTGGAAAAATGAATATCAATCGTCATATCAATATCGCGGGTCCGTTGTTTCTCCGAGACAATGATGGAACGTTGCAGCAAATCTTTGATATCATGCTGAATATCTTTGAGAAATACAATGCGGGTTTTCCGTTCCTCGATGGTCAGCATTCTTTGAATCAGCCGCTTGAAGGCTATTTGTTGGGCTTGTAACAATCCTGTCGCGTTTTCATTGGTCCCAGAATTGTTGCTGCGGGGGACGCGGATCGCTACTTTTTTGACGATGAAAAAATCGGCACTTGTCGTGGCCTGGGTCCAGGTGGGAAATAATAAATAGGCCAACAAAACAAGCGGTACCACAATTTTGGGGCAACCATGGCCCAACCAAAGCATCAATTTTAAGCGACGATCAGTCATAGGGTTGATTTCCTTCCATTTCCGATTCAGACTTCACCCGTGTATCCCATTTTTCGACAAAGGCTACAGACTAACAAATTTTTTCTTTACTATCACGATGAAAACCTGTGAAAGCGACGCTTATGACCACCTATAAGGACGCTGGTGTGGATATCGATGCGGGTAACCGTGTCGTTGCTTTGATAAAAAAAGCGGTAACTTCAACCTTTCGCCCAGAAGTTTGTTCCGATTTGGGTGGCTTTGGTGCTTTGTTTCATCCCGATTGGCGACGCTACAAAGATCCGGTATTGGTTTCTTGTACCGACGGCGTTGGTACCAAACTAAAACTCGCTTTTTTGATGGGTAAACTGGATACCGTAGGTTTGGATCTGGTGGCCATGTCGGTCAACGATTTGATTGTACAAGGGGCTGAACCATTATTTTTCTTGGATTATTTTGCTACAGGCAAATTGGAACCAGAAAAAGCGGCGACCGTCATTGAAGGAATCGCCCGTGGTTGTCGCATGGCCGGTTGTTCCTTGATTGGGGGTGAAACGGCGGAAATGCCCGATTTTTATCCCGATGGTGAATTTGATTTGGCTGGCTTTGCGGTGGGTATTGTGGAAAGGGATGCCATCATCCATGGAAAAACCATCACACCGGGAGATTGCCTCGTTGGGCTGGCCTCTTCAGGCCCCCATTCCAACGGGTACTCTTTGATCCGTCGCTTGGTGCTTGCGGAGAATGGACCGGGATTGGATGCCCCTTTTGCAGGGAAAACGTTGGGAGAAGTCTTGCTGGAGCCGACAAAAATCTATGTCGCATCCTTGTTGACGCTCTTTAAATCGGTCCCTGTCAAAGGGATTGTCCATATTACGGGTGGGGGCTTTCAGGAGAATATTCCGCGGATTCTCCCGGCTGGCGTGAAGGTCTCGGTTTCAAGAAAATCGTGGGTTTGGCCGCCGATCTTCCATTATTTACAAAGTTTAGGTTCTGTCCCGATGGAAGAGATGATGCGCACCTTCAATTGTGGCCTGGGGATGGTTGTGGTGGTGGCACCTGAATTTTTGGAACAAACCATGACCGTGTTGCAAGCTGCCGGGGAGACGTGTTGGTCTATTGGGCAGGTGTTGCAACGGGGAGGGGAGGGGGAGGAAAGGGTGGTGTTTCTTGACTGATTCGATGGCCATTGGGGTGTTGGTTTCGGGCAGTGGTTCCAATCTTCAGGCCATCATCGATGGTTGTGCGGACGGGACGATTCCGGGACAGGTCACGATTGTGATCAGCAATAAGGATGGGGTATTGGCTTTGGAACGGGCGCGTAAGGCGGGCATTGCGACGGCGGTGGTGGAAAACAGTCGGGCGGGTGGACGGGAAGCGTTTGAAAAAAATTTGGCAGAGGTTTTGGAGCGGTTTGGTGTCCAGTTGATTTGCCTGGCGGGGTTTATGCGGATTCTTTCCCCTTGGTTTGTCCGTCGGTTTGCGGGGCGTATTCTGAATATTCATCCGGCGTTGTTGCCAGCATTTCCGGGTTTGGAGGTGCAAAAAAGGGCGGTGGCGGCGGGCGTCCGTTTTTCGGGGGCGACGGTCCATTTTGTGGATGATGGTGTGGATACGGGACCGATCGTGATTCAAGCGGTGGTCCCGGTAGTGCCGGGGGATGATGCCAAGTCTTTGGCGGCGCGAATCCTTGTCCAGGAACATCGCATCTATCCCCAGGCGGTGCGTTGGTATGCCCAGGGAAGGTTACGATTGGTGGATGGCAAGGTTGTCCTTGAGGGGGGGGATGGTGTTGTGAATGCGATGCTTGATGAAGGCAAAAAAGCTTGGATCTATCCCCCTGTTTCCTGAGGAATGATCAAAAGAAAAAAGGGGTCTGGGGGATTGCCCCCAGGGTTTTGACTTTAAACAAAAAGACCCCATTTCTTCTTTTGACTCTTTTTTCGATATTTAATCAAAAGCATAATCAAAACGGAATATCATCATCGAAGTCCGGTATATTCGCCGAGGGGGCTACGGGTGCCCTGGCAGGGGGGGGGCTGGCCGGAGGGTTGTTGCTGTAGGATGGTGGTGAAGAAAAGCCACGATCACCATTTTGCCCCGGATTGAAACCGGCGACTGGTGAACCATAGTCGCTGGGATCATAAGAGGGGCTGCCGCCGCCACCACCACTGGAGTAAGGGCTACTTTGGGAGCGTCCGCCTAACATGAGCATTTGACTTCCGGGATAACCGGATACAATCTCCGTACTGTACCTTTCAATGCCTTGTTTATCGGTCCATTTACGTGTTTGAAGTTTTCCCTCAATAAAAATTTGTGAACCTTTGCGTAGATATTGCTGAACTACTTCGGCCATGCGACCGAAAATGACTACACGATGCCATTCCGTTTTTTCCTGTTTTTGACCTTGAACATCGTTCCAGGACTCGCTGGTGGCGACGCTCAGAGTAGCAACGGGCTTGCCATCTTTGGTGGCGCGAATTTCGGGATCGGCACCTAAGTGGCCGATCAGTTGGACTTTGTTCAGGGATCGAGACATGCTGGGAACCTCAAAGGGGGGTGGTAGACTTCGCAGCCTCGTGAAAAAGGCCGACAATCCAGTCTCCTCCTTTGTAACAGAAAACAATGGGAAGCAAAAGAAACCTTGCGAAGTATAACCTTGTCTTTCCAATCGAGGTCTATCGGTGACATATCTACGATGGTTGGCTCTGATCCTGGCGTTTATACTGGTTCCGGCTTCGGTTCATGCCCAAAAAAGTGGAACAACCGTCATGCGGGTGACGGCGGTTCAGGGTGCGGGGATGGTTTATGTCCGTCTGCTGGACCGGCTCAAACAAAACATTGAATCTGGAACCCAAGGTCAAATCCAGGTGGAATTGTTGACCAATGGTTTGGGCGGTGGCGAATTTGAAGCGTTGAAAGATCAAATTCGCGGTCGCGTGGAGGGGGGGTGGATTTCTGTCCTGACCTTGGCGCAATCTTTGAAGGCTTTTAGGGCGTTGACGTTACCGCTGGTATTCAACGATACCGATCAAGTGGTTCAATTCGTCGATTCCCCCTTGGATAAGGCGATTCGTGCCACGGCAACCGCGAAAAATTTAAACATTTTAGGGTATGGTTCCTTTGGATACTATGGGATCATGCTGTTTGAGCCGCAGTCGGCATCCGCAAAAAAATTTCAGGATGATGCCTTGTTGTGGATGAAAAATCGCGCTATCCGCGTGCCAGAGGAGGGTTGGCTGGAGTCGGTGCAGGAAAAATTACCAGGAAAAGTGGTCCGCGTCCCTGGAATCGATTTGAAGAAAGCGGTGGATTCGGGTTGGGTCAACGGATTGTTGACAACTCCAGAACTTATGGCAGACAAAGAATGGATGCGCAAAGCCTCTCATTTTCTTAATTTGCGTCATTTACATGCCTGGTCGGTGTTTTCGGTCAATCGCAGTTGGTTGGAATCCCTC
Organism: Magnetococcales bacterium; assembly: GCA_015228925.1. Taxonomy (GTDB): domain Bacteria; phylum Pseudomonadota; class Magnetococcia; order Magnetococcales; family UBA8363; genus UBA8363. The sequence continues at coordinate 8,440 of JADGCQ010000056.1, forward strand.
CCAGTGCAACAACGAAAGGTGGTACAACATGAGATTCGGGTCATGTGCGACCTTGCTTTGAAGGGTGGTTTGGCACACCATGAAACGTTGGTGGAACAATGGTACACAACGCAACATCCTCAGGTGGTTCAGGCTTCCTGGGATCGGATGGCCAAGTTTTTAAATCCGCTGGTGTTGCAGACCGCCCAGGAGCTAGATAGCATGTTGGGGATTCAGGGGGGGGTAGGACGGGTGCGGGGGTTGTGGGAGGCCAATTATGGGGTGCAACAAAATCCCCATGCTCCCCCCGTCAACCCCGTTGTAACACCCGTAACACCCGTGTTTCATGCTGAACCAACCCAGGGACAAAAGTTGGCCAGTGTGATGCTCAAAAACCGTAGCAACAGGTCGGAACGTCCATGAGTATTTGGCTGTTTGGGTTATCCGTTGTCGGGGCCTATCTGGTGGGTTCCATCCCCTTTGGTCTGTTGGTGGGGTGGCTTTTTGGGGCGGGGGATATTCGCAGCCAAGGCAGTGGTAACATCGGGGCGACCAATGTCTTGCGTACCACCGGGAAAAAAGCGGGGGCGTTGGCATTGTTGCTGGATATGGCCAAGGGAAGTCTCGCCGTTGCGGTGGCGGATTATGGATTGGGACAACCGCCATGGCTGGCATTGGCCATGGCCTTGGCCGTTTTCTTGGGACATTTGTACCCGATTTATCTGGGGTTTCGTGGCGGAAAAGGGGTGGCAACGGCCTTGGGTATTTTTTTGGTTTGGACACCCCAGGTCGGTCTTTTTGCAATAGTGATCTGGTTGCTGGTCGCCGTGGTGACGAAAATTTCATCCCTGGCCGCTTTGGTGGCTTTTTTGGCGGTGCCGGGGCTGTTGTATTTTTTTGGCAATACCGAGGCGTTGATGGCATCATCGGTGGTGGTGCCGATGGTGTTTTGGCGGCATCGTGACAATATCAGCCGCTTGTTACGGGGAACCGAACCACGGATCGGAAAAAAAGAGGCTGCGCCATGAATCATCGGGTTCGGTGGGTGATGCTTTGTTTGTTGATGGGTGTGGGGTGGGCGGAGACGGGGAGGGGTGAAACCGTTGTGGCCCCCAAGGGGGTTCCCGGTTTGAAAAGCGTCGTCTTGAAACCTGAAATCCAAATTTTAGACCCGGTTATCGCGGTCGATTCACGGCAGAAAGCCATTGAATCGGCTCTCGAAGGCCAGTTTACCAAGGCCTCTTGGATTTTGGATGAACCGGCGGTGCAAAATAATGGGATCGTCCATGTTTTTGATAGTGAAACGGCGGATGTTGGCAAAAGGGTGATCATCCAGGCGAAAGAAACGTTTCGCCCAGGTGATCGTTTGACCGTGCATCGACCGGGAGAGGTGTTGCGTGATCCAGAAGATGGGCGGATTTTGGGTCGGTTGTCGGAAACTTTGGGAATCGTCGAAATTGTCGCATCTCATGGTGAAGAAGCAACCGCGGTGGTGGTCAAAGCCTACAAGGAAATTCTTGCCGGGGATTGGGTTGATTCATTCTTGAACGAAAGAACACCGATTCAATTTACGATGGATCCTGAGTTCAAAGCCAATGGACCGATTGTCCATGTGGAAAATGATTTGCAAATGGCGGGATTGGGACAGGTGGTTGTCGTTGGATTGGGCATGAAGGACCAGGTTTATCCCGGGTTGATCCTGCCGGTATATCGCGCCTCTGTCTCTCGCGCGTTGCATGAGGTTGGAAAAAAACCAAGACTGGATTCTATCCCATTGGGCGAGGTCGCTTTTTTTCGCATTGCTGCGAACGCCTCCTTGGCACTGATTACCCGTGCGGACGATGTAACGGAAACGGGTGATTGGATTGGTGCCATGGTGGCTTCGCCCAAATATCGTGAAAACCCGTAATCTGATCGATTGGCTGCGCCTTGTCCAAATTCCCGGTTTGGGTCCGGTGGGTATTCGCAAGTTGTTGGGGCATTTTGGTCATCCGCAGGCTATTGTCGAGGCGAGCGAACAGGACTATCGTGAGGTGCCGGGGATAAGGCCCCGGATGGTGGATCAACTGCTTAATTTTAGGAATAAAATTCCATCTCAACCCGTCACCGATCAACTGGAGCGGTTGCATCAAATCGGAGCGCGGTTGATCACTTTGGGTGATCCTTTCTATCCGCCCATGCTGGCTGAGATTCATGATCCACCTCCGGTTTTGTATGTTCAGGGTGATCCCAACCATTTATTGGCGTCACGGATGCTTGCTGTTGTCGGGTCCAGGCGTGCCAGCCCCAAAGCTCTAGGATTGGCGCGGGAAATCTCTTTTGCCCTGGTGCATCATCAGGTCGTCGTTGTCAGTGGGTTGGCTTTGGGAATTGATTCTGCGGCCCATCGGGGGGCGTTGGATGGTGGCGGTTTTACGGTGGCGGTTGCGGCGGTGGGTTTGGATGTCTGTTATCCTCCGGGCAATCAGGATTTGGCACGCCGGATTATCGCGCAAGGGTGTTTGGTGACCGAGGCACCGTTGGGTACCCGACCTGATCCCTTCCGTTTTCCCGCACGTAACCGCATCATCAGCGGGCTTGCCCATGGGGTTGTGGTGGTGGAGGCGGGGGAAAAATCGGGTGCTTTGATCACATCCCGTATGGCATTGGAACAGGGACGGGAGGTCTTTGCCGTCCCTGGGGCTTCGGGGGATTGGCATTGCGCAGGGAGCAACCGTTTGCTTAAAAGTGGGGCCGGGTGGGTCGAAGGGGCGAAAGATATCTTATGGGAAATGCGCTGGGAAACGACCGTCGCTCCCAATGGTCCGCTGGCGGTGGATGCCATCAACTCCGGGGCCGGTTCCCGGGAACTGTTGATTCAATGTTTGGCCAGTGGGCCTATTCAAGCGGATGAGTTGTCGCGAAAGAGTCATTTGACAGTGGCTTCACTATCCAGCATCCTATTACAGTTGGAGCTTGCGGGGGTGGTGATTCGTCAGCCGGGTAACTGGTTCGCCTTGCAAAATAGCCTGACGCATGACACAAGATCTTGAGTAAGCGTTGCACCGTCTTTGTGCTACCGGTCTTTTAACCGTTAACCTAACAGGTTCAAGTCAGACGTATCATGCGTGCCGTCGTCATTGTCGAATCGCCTGCAAAGGCCAAAACCATCAATAAATTCCTGGGCCAGGACTATTCCGTGGTGGCCACCTACGGTCATATCCGCGATTTGCCCAGTAAAAGTGGTTCGGTTGATACCGAAAAAGATTTTCACATGTGCTATGAGGTTGCCAAGCAATCGGGCAAGCATGTGACCGCTTTGGTCAAGGAGGCCAAAAACGCCGAAGAAATTCTTCTGGCAACCGACCCCGATCGGGAAGGTGAGGCGATCTCCTGGCATGTGCTGGAGGTCTTCAGGGAAAAGAAAATTTCTTTGAAAAACAAAACGGTAAAACGGGTTGTTTTTCACGAAATCACCAAGCGTGCCATCGATGAGGCCCTGATCAACGCTCGCGAAGTGGACATGAACCTGGTCAATGCGCAGCAAGCACGGCGGGCGTTGGATTATCTGGTGGGTTTTAATCTCAGTCCGTTATTGTGGAAAAAAGTTCGTCGGGGGCTGTCGGCAGGGCGGGTGCAGTCGGTTGCTTTGCGTTTGGTTTGTGAGCGTGAAAGTGAGATACAAGCCTTTGAGACACGCGAATATTGGAGCATCGATGCCCAGGTTGCCAAGGAGGGGGAAAAAGATCCACATCCGTTTTCCGCTTGGCTCCAGGTTGCCCACGGTAAAAAATTGGATAAATTTGATATCGCCAATCAGGAACAGGCGGAGTCGATTTTACGGGAGTTGGCAGGTCGGGAGCTGACGGTTTCGGAATTGGAAAAAAAGCAATCGCGCCGCAAGCCTGCTTCGCCGTTTATCACCTCGACTTTGCAACAGGAGGCATCGCGCAAACTGGGATTTTCGGCCAAAAAAACCATGGTGTGTGCGCAAAGGTTATACGAAGGGGTTGAGATCAAAGACGAAGCGACCGGTATTTCAGAGACCTATGGTTTGATCACCTATATGAGAACCGATTCGGTCAATTTGGCGCAGGAGGCGATTGTCGCGATTCGTGAGACGGTGACCCAGCGGTTTGGTGCCGAATATTTACCCAAGACTGAGCGCAAGTTTAAATCTTCCACCAAAAATGCCCAAGAAGCCCATGAGGCCATTCGTCCGACCAATGCGGCGTTGACGCCGGACAAACTGCGGCAAACATTGGAGAAAGATCAATTTCGTCTTTATGAACTCATCTGGAAGCGGACCATGGCGTGTCAGATGGCCGATGCCCAAATTGACAATGTTGCGGCCACGTTATCGGTGGATTCTTCTTCTCCCGATGCCCCCTTTCGGTTTCGTGCCACGGGATCTTCGGTTCGGTTTGCCGGTTTCATGAAAGTTTATCTGGAGGGGCGTGACGAAGTATCGGCCCAGGATCGCACCGAGGAGGAAGAGGAAAAAGGGATGTTGCCCCCTTTGGAAAAAGGGGAAAAATTGTTGGTGGCGAAAATGGAACCACGGCAACATTTTACCGAACCGCCGCCGCGCTTTACTGAGGCAACTTTGGTCAAAGCTTTGGAAAGTTATGGCATCGGTCGTCCTTCCACCTATGCCCCCACCATGTCAACGCTCCAGGATCGTGGTTATGTGCGGTTGGAGGAGAAAAAATTTCATCCTGAGGATGTGGGGATGGTGGTCAATCGGTTTTTGGTGGAGCATTTCAACCGGTATGTCGATTTCCATTTTACCGCCCATCTCGAAGATGATTTGGATGCGGTTTCTCGTGGGGAAAAGGAATGGGTGCCATTACTGAGAAATTTTTGGGATCCGTTTATTGTGCAGATTCAAGAGAAGGATAAAACCACCAAACGCGATGATTTTACCTCGGAAACCACCGATGAAACCTGTCCCGAATGTTCCAAACCGTTGTTGATCAAGCTGGGTCGGTTTGGCAAATTTTTGGCGTGTTCCAATTATCCCGAATGCCGTTTCAGCCGCAACATCAAAAAAGACGGCAAAGGGGAAGATGTTGTCATTGAGCCGGTGCTGTCGGAAGAAAAATGTGAAAAATGCAGCAAACCCATGTTGATCAAGGAAGGTCGTTTTGGCAAATATTTGGCGTGCAGTGGGTATCCCGATTGTCGCAATATTCAGCCATTGGAAAAACCCAAGACGACGGATGTGGATTGTCCCTTGTGTGGCAAGGGTAAGTTTTTGGAAAAGAAATCTCGTCGTGGCAAGATTTTTTATTCTTGTTCCGCTTATCCTGCCTGTAAAAATGCGTTGTGGAACAAACCGTTGAAGCAGCCTTGTCCCAAATGTGGGGCGGCGTTTATTACCGAAAAAGTTACCAAGCGTTGGGGTGTCGAACATCTGTGCGTTCAAGAAGGGTGTGACTATCGGGAAAAACAGGCGACGGAAGCTCAAGAATCGTAGCTGTTCAGACTTTGTTTTTCCGATACGTGAACCCGCATCTCAATAACAGAGAGTGGACGATGATCAATGAGATTCCAGAAGAAGTCGATGCTTGCCAGCCGCTACCTTTGCAAATAATAGCCTTCAACCAAAACGGACAAATTCCATTTGGATTGGAAGTTGGTCACATCCAAGCGGCCATGCAGGAGTTTCTCGATTTCCTCGGCTTTGTGAATCTTGCATTGCACTCCAAAAAAATACCACGTTTAGAATCGTTTCTCATGTCCGCCAATTTCAGTAGCATGGTGGGAGAGTTTATGAGCGTTGCGATTCCTAAATATTGCTCAACAATCGTTAAAAATACTTACCATAATGGGCACCCGGACCTGATTCCCGCAGGGAAATTTCCCAATGATGCCGTTCAGCACGGGACGCTAGGAATCGAGATCAAGGGGTCACGGCATCGGAGCGGTTGGCAGGGTCATAACGCAGAAGAGTGCTGGCTTATGGTTTTTGTTTTTGACGCGAACACGTCGCGTGATGTGTTAAACAATGTTCCGCCGCGTCCTTTCTGCTTTGTCAGCGTGTATGGGGCGCAACTGATGAAAGAGGACTGGAATTTTTCTGGGCGTTCGAAAACAAGTCGCCGAACGATCACAGCGCGTGTGACACGCAGTGGTTTCAATAAGATGACATCAAATTGGATTTACCAACGGCAAGGGTCCGATAGTTCCCGTGGGAAAGACGTCGATGTCCTCCAGGTTGTTGAATAGATTCGGTGTCTGATGCGAGATCTTTACCTGTTGCGTGACGCAGGTTCTTTTCCCAACTTCGGCCAGTTTAGGAATGGCCTTGGCTGCCATTCTGAAATAATCAGGATATCTTTCCGCGCCGATAGCATGTAGCCCCATTGCTTCCGCTGCGGCAATGGTGGAGCCAGATCCCATGAACGGGTCAGCAATCACACCTTTCCCAAGCGGTAAAGACGCATAGACAACTTGGCGCATGAAGGACTGCGGTTTCAGACTGGGGTGGTTGGCTATGTCGCGCTCAAGACGCGGAGTACGTTCACTTGGAATGACATCCTCGAACGGGTTGCCATCCGGCAACCGACGTAACCCCCCTGTATGGAACTGGCGAAGGCATTCGCTCACAGTCATTTTTGCTGGCAGAGGTTTGCGGAAAATCCCCCACGGTTCATAGCAGCCACGAGGTAGCGACGATACGTTGGGAAACTCATTTTCCGCATTTTTTGGGCGATCACCGCCACGTAGAGTGCGGACTTGCCGAATTAACTGTCCTCGAAACTCAAGTCCTCCTCGCACCAGTGATTCATAGAGTAGTGCTGCAATGAACGAATTTGAGGCGATCATCACATGACCACCAGGCTTGAGAGTGCGAACGGTGAGTCGTGACCATTCGGCAAAATAGAGTGCTAACCGATGACGATCTTTGGCATCCAGTGCAGTAAATCGCGGCAACGGTGCCCGCACCGAACCATCAAAGGCCGGGGGTAGACGCCAGATGCCTCCTTTCCCGTTTGCCCGTTTTTCAAGTTCGTGATCGTCGTATTCTCTCACTCCATAGGGTGGGTCAGTGACGATTGCATGGAGTGAATTTTCAGGGATGCGGGCAAGCCACTCGAAGCAGTCTGCATGGACAATGCGGCCATATGTGAATGTGTTGGATGTGTAGTCAAGAGCAAGGGGTTCTGTAATGTTCATTATAGATGTCCAATGAGTGTCATCGTTCGGACCGTATTTCATGCAACAGGGCTTCAAGCTCATGGCGTTTGTAAAGGCGGTAACCGTTGACGGGGTGGCGATAGGGCTTGAGCTTACCCGCCTTGTCCCAATTTCGCAGCGTCGAACGTGACACGCCAAGCGTGACCGACGCTTCGCCAACAGTCAGATAGTCTCTCAAGTTAAGCGACCCTGATTCCTGGTTCATACATTACCAAACCTTATCAAACAGTATCAATGAATATCAAACGTTAACTCTTTTGGTCGCATACTGCAACCGTTTTCTATGACGTCGGAATTCCGGGGATACCATTTGAGTGGTTCATGAATATGCCCGCGTCTGAATTCTCGCTGGTAGCCAGAGTCTGGTTCTGGCGATTTTGCTGTTGACTTTTTGCCCGAAGGGCATCATGTTCGATTCAAAACCAAGGTCAAAAACTTAAACATGAATCTTTTTATTTTTAAAATCAAAATCTAAAGGACGCGCTGCCAAAAACCTCACGCAGGTTTTGATGATCTACCCTGCACTCCCACACTATTTTTAAAGAAATTAATCATGATATTGGGTGACTTTGAAATTATTGTCATCGGTGGTGGTCACGCAGGCATCGAAGCGGCCCATGCGGCGGCGCGTCTCGGTGCCAAAACCCTTTTGATCACACAAAATATCGATACCATCGGTGCCCTCTCCTGCAATCCCGCCATCGGCGGCATTGGCAAAGGGCATATGGTGCGGGAAATCGATGCCCTCGGCGGTTTTATGGCCACCATAGCCGATCATGCCGGCATCCATTTTCGTCTGCTCAATCGCCGCAAAGGGCCAGCGGTACGAGGCCCCAGGGCGCAGGTGGATAAAATGCATTATCGGCGTCTGGCACAGGGAGGACTCGGAAAACTGAAAACGCTTCAGATTTTCCAAGGAGAGGTGGCACAGATCGCGCTTCATGGCGGGGCGGTGACCGGGGTGGTTTTGACCCAGGGGTTGGTATTCCATGCCCGTGCCGTGGTTCTCACCACCGGGACATTTTTGGCAGGCAAAGCGCATATTGGTCATCATCAGTTTGAAAGTGGTCGCTTGGGGGATCAGCCCAGCAATGCCTTGAGCCAGTTTTTACGCTCCCTCGGTTTGGATATGATGCGTCTGAAAACGGGAACACCACCCCGGTTACACGCCGGTTCCATCGATTGGCATCGCACCGAACCCCAAGAGGGAGATCCTGAACCGGAGAGGTTCTCCTTTTTGACGCAGCGGATCCCCTTGCCGCAAACGCTGTGTCACTTGACCCACACAACCGCTGAAACGGCGCAGATTATCCGGGATAACCTGGATCAAGCCCCGCTGTTCAATGGCCAGATTCAAGGGATCGGTCCCCGGTATTGCCCGTCCATTGAAGATAAAATTCAAAAATTTCCCCAACGGCACGAACATACTATTTTTTTGGAACCAGAAGGGCTGGACTCTTTTGAAATTTATCCCAACGGTATCTCCACCAGCCTCCCCCTGGCGGTGCAACAGGCGGTGGTACACTCCATACCCGGTTTGGAACAGGCACATTTCACCCGCCCAGGGTATGCCATTGAATACGATGCCATCAACCCCATGGGTTTGCACCCTTCATTGGAGGTCAAAGGGATTGCCGGTTTATTGACCGCCGGGCAGATCAATGGGACAACCGGCTATGAAGAGGCGGCGGCCCAAGGATTGATGGCCGGAATCAACGCATGGCAACGGATCCAAGATCACGCGCCGGTGGTGCTGGATCGCAAAACCTCCTACATCGGGGTCATGATCGATGATCTGGTCACCCGTGGTGTCGATGAACCCTATCGTATGTTTACCTCCCGGGCCGAAGCCCGTATCCTCCTCAGACCCGATAACGCCGATGAACGGTTGACCCCGCTGGGGCGGCAATTGGGTCTGGTGGACGACGAACGCTGGCAAAGGTTTCAAGAGAAACAACAGGCGATTGCAACGGCGCGGCAACGATTGGGAACCCTGTCATCCCGTGTGGCGGGTGGAGGCGGGGGGCGGAAGACAGGGTTGCAATGGCTCGCGGTGACCGATGCGGATAAGGATGACATCTTGGCAGAGTTTGGTCTGGAATCCCTGGCACCCGAAGTGCGGGCCTTCATCGTGAATGATAGCCATTATGGTGGCTATTGGGAGCAGGTGAAGCATGGTTTGAATCAGGATAAACGGCTGGATGCCATCCTGATCCCCAAATCGATGGATTGGTGGCAGGTTGCCGGTTTATCCACGGAGGTCCGCGAAAAACTGAAACGTGTCCAGCCGGAAACTTTGGGCCAAGCGGAGCGGATCCCCGGTGTGACCAGTGCTGCGATTTCTAATTTATTGATTCATTTTCGCCTGATGCAACAAAAATCCCCATGACGGTGATTTTAGGCGTGGCAACGGATGGAGACGTTTGTGTGGGATCGGCCAACTCGGTTTGACGCGGGAATTCGTGAAAGATTGGATGTTTATGCGCATGAATTATTAACATGGTCGCAAACGTATAATCTGATCGGCCCATCGTGTACCCGGGAAGAGCTGTTTCACCGGCATTTTCGCGATGGATTTTTGTTGCTGGAGCATGTGGCCCATGCCAAACAATTGGCCGATGTGGGATCCGGGGCCGGATTGCCGGGGATCATCCTGGCGTTATTGGCCGAACAGGTTGATCACATTTGCTTGATTGAATCGAGAAAAAAACGGGTCCGTTTTTTAAATCATTGTGTGCGCTTGCTGGGACTGAATCATGTGACCGTGTTTCACGGCGTTGCCAAAGAAGCGGGGCTGCGGTTTGGGGGTGTTTTCGATACCGTGGTCAGTCGCGGCATCGGTGATTTGGCTTATGGTGGTCGTGAAGTCTTGCCGTTACTCTCTGAGGGTGGCACCTATCTGACTTTGAAAGGGTTGAATTATCCGGGTGAATTGCAAACCTATTTCCAGGATAAAATTGCCGGATTCTACGAAACGCCCCGGGTTGTTCTTGAGGAGGCGGCGACCGGAAACCGGATTGTGGCACTGACGAAAAAAAGTTGAGGGAGAACCGGTTTGGCCGAAACTCTTGCCGTGATCAACCGCAAAGGGGGGGTGGGAAAGACCACCTGTGCGGTCAATATCGCCGTCTGTCTGGCGGCGGCGGGCAAACGGGTGTTGTTGGTGGATATGGATCCTCAAGGTAATGCCACCACGACCCTGGGCGTGCGCAAAGATCGCGGACTGGGGACAAGTTATCACCTGTTGACCGGATCAAAAACGCTTGCTTCTGTGGTGATGGCGATTTATCCCCCCTCCTTTCATTTTATCATGGCCGACAGTGATTTGGTTGGGGCGGAAATCGAACTGGTGAATCAAAAAGAACGGGAACGGATGCTGCAACGTGCCCTGGGTTCCCAGGATGGGGCGTATGATTTTATTTTCCTGGATTGCCCCCCTTCCCTGGGTCTTCTGACGTTGAATGCCCTGGTCGCGTGTGATGGGGTGATTGTACCGGTGCAGTGCGAGTTTTTTTCCATCGAAGGTTTTGTCCAAACACGCGATACCATCCAAAGAATCAACCGTAACTTTGACAAAACCATTACCCTGGATGGTATCCTCTTCAATATGTTTGACGGATCGGAAGAAAAGCGAACGTTTATTCGTGAATTTCAATCCCGGTTGGATGCTTCGGTATCGACTTGGATTATCCATTATGACAACCAGGTCAATATCGCACCGAGTCATTTAAAACCCGGAGTTTGTTACAATCCTTGGGGCCATGCGACCCAGCAATTTCAAGAAATTGCCCTGGACCTGATTCGGACAAAGCGGAAGAGGGGAGTGTGATGACAACGCCAACGAGCCGTTTGGGTCGAGGTCTTGGATCCCTTTTGGGAGAGGAGGGGATGGGACTTGGCAGGGTGCGCGAATTGTCCAGCCTCCCGGTGGATCAAATCGTCCCCAATGTCAATCAGCCACGCCGATTTTTTGATGAAGAAAAATTGATGGAACTGGCCAATTCCCTGAAGGAAAAAGGGATGCTCCAGCCCGTTTTGGTGCGCAAATTGGGGGATGGCACCTATCAGATCATTGCCGGTGAACGCCGGTGGCGGGCGGCGCAAATCGCTGGGATCGTGGAAATCCCGGTGATTGAAAAAGAGTATGATGATGCCGAGACGTTGGAAATTTCATTGTTGGAAAATATTCAACGGGAAGATTTAAATCCGGTGGAACAAGCCAGGGCCTTTGAGCGTTTGGTGAACGAATACCATTATTCCCACAAACAGATTGGGGATTCGGTGGGGAAAAGCCGGATGGCGGTGAGCAATAGCCTCCGTATCTTAAAATTGCCACCCGCCATCCTTCAGGATCTGGAACAGGGTCGCATCACTTCGGGTCATGCCCGCGCTTTGTTATCCCGAACGGAAGATGAATTATTTCTTAAAGGGATGGTGGAAAAAATTGTCGAGGATAATCTTTCGGTGCGGGATGTGGAAAAACTCATGGGGTCTGAGCAGGTCTCGTTGAGCCAACCGCAAGAGGAGGTGCTGCCGTCGCCAGGTGATCCCCAACCCGAACCGCCGCCGGTGTCGCCACCGGACCCGCCGCCGGATCCGGTATGGATGGCGGCGAGGGATCGTTTAACACGGCAATTTGGGTTTCCGGTGATGATTCAACGGTCCGGGGTGAAAAGACGCATTGTTTTTGAATGTGACAACGATGCCGCCCTGCAACAGTTGCTTGATCTCCTTCAACAAAACAATCACTCTGGATAATCGTGGCCATGGAAGAACAGGATACCAATCTGACGCGGCTTTTTTCCATGAGTGTGGAAAAGTCCATCCTGGGTTCGTTGTTGATGGATAATACCAATTTTGACACCATTACCGAGGAGGTGACAGCCGACGATTTTTTTACGCCGCTCAATCAGGAATTATACCGAGAAATTTTTCAGGCGATTGAAAAGGAAAGTTTTGTCGATCCTGTCACGCTGGTATCGCGGATGGTGGGGCGAACGGGCGAGGCGGAAAAAGAGCTGCAACTCTATATCTTAAGTTTGATAGAATCGGCACCATCATCCTACAATGTGCGGTCTTATATCAAAATTTTAAAAGAAAAAAGAGTTTTGCGGTTTTTGGTGGATGAATTAAAAGATATCAATGAAAAAATATTAAACCAGAAAGTGGATGTTGATGCACTCTTAGATGAAATCGAAGCGCGTGTTCTGAATGTTGGCGATCATTTTAAATCGCGTCAATCCAGTTATGCCACCATGAAATCCATCCTGATGCCGTTTATGGCCAAGGTGGATAAGTTGATGACGGAAAAAAAAGGGGTAACCGGGGTTCCCACTGGGTTTATCCGTTTGGATAAAATGTTGACCGGGATGCAACCTTCCGATTTATTGATTTTGGCGGCACGCCCTTCCATGGGAAAAACAGCCCTTGCCATCAATATTGCCGTCAATGCGGCCATGTATCATGAGTGTCCCGTGGGTATTTTTTCCCTGGAAATGTCGCGGGAACAGATTGTTTCCAGAATGTTGGCCTCGGTGGGGAGCATTGATGCACAAAATCTGCGGTTGGGGCAATTTAAGAATGATGAATACACCAAGTTGATCAATACGACGGATCGCCTTTCCAAGACCAACATTTTTATTGATGATACCCCGGCCATTTCCATTCATACCTTGTTGGCCCGGGCGCGTCGTTTGAAGAAAGAGCGCAATATTCAACTGATCGTCGTCGATTATTTGCAATTGATGAAGGGGGATGAGGGGGTGGAAAATCGGGTGCAGGAGATTACCAATATTTCCCAGGGGTTAAAAAGAATCGCCAAGGAAATCAACATCCCGGTTTTGGCGTTGTCGCAATTATCGCGCAAGGTGGAGGAACGCCCTGATAAGCGGCCCATCCTGTCGGATTTGCGCGAATCGGGTTCTATTGAACAGGATGCCGATGTGGTGATGTTTATCCACCGGGAAGAGTATTATAAAAAGGAGGATGTGAGTGTCCAGGGGATCGGTGAGGTGATCATTGCCAAACATAGAAACGGTCCTACGGGGAGTGTCAAGTTGGCTTTTATCAACAAGTTTACCCGTTTTGACAATTTGGAAGACAGAGAATACAACATATGAAAAATTTTCGAAAAACCATTTTGCGGGTTGATCTTAATGCGATTGTGCATAATTTTAATGTGATTAAAAAAAGGGCGGGGGAGGGGGTCAGGATTGCGCCGGTCTTGAAAGCGGATGCCTATGGTCTTGGGGTCAAGAAGGTGATGAAGGTACTTCCGGGTCTGGAAAGTGTTTGTGTGGCCAGTGTGGAAGAGGGTATCGCGTTGCGGCGGTTGCATGGGGAGATAGAAATCATAGTATTGTCTGGGTTGTGCAAGCCAGCTCTGAAGGCGATAGAAAAAAACAGGTTGACCCCCGTTGTTTTTGAACCGACGATTATTCCGTTTTTGTTAAAGTGGAAGGGCCATCTTGATGTATATCTCAAGATTGATACGGGGATGAATCGGATTGGGATCAACCGTCGGCGCAAAAAGATTTTGAAACAATTTCAGTTGGCCAAGCATATTCGGGTCAAGGGGGTTTTCAGTCATTTCAGTTCGGCCAATGAGGGCGATGAGAAGGAGATGGCGCGGCAGTTGCGGCGAATCAAGCGTTTGGCGAGTTGTCATGAAATATCCATTGCCAACAGTGCGGCGGCGTTGGCTTTTCCTGATGGGCGTTGTGCGATGGTCCGTCCGGGGCTTGCATTGTTTGGGGTGACGCCGTTGCAAGAGCGGGATGAGGCGTTGGTTCCGGTGGTGCGGTTGACCAGCCGCATCATGCAGGTGAAGGAGATTGAGAAGGGTGAATCGGTGGGGTATTCCCGGACGTTTCGCAGTGATGGCAAGATGCGGATTGCGGTGGTCGCGATGGGTTATGCGGATGGTTTGAGTACCAGGATGTCCAATCGGGGTTATTTTTTGATTCGGGGGCAGCGTGCGCCGATTGTGGGTCGTGTGAGCATGGACATGACGACGGTGGATGTCAGCATGATCCCTGAGGTGATGGTTGGGGATCGGGTGGTGGTGATTGGGCGGAGTGGGGGGGAGGAGATTTTGGCGGAGGATGTGGCGTGTTGGAGTGAGAAGAGCAACTATGAAATTTTGTGTAATTTGGGCAACAGGGTCAAAAGAAAGTATAAGAAACTTATGATATAAAAATTATTAAAAGAAAAAAGGGGTCTGGGGGATTGCCCCCAGGGTTTTGATTCTTTTTTCGATATTGAACAAAAAGCTTCAATACTTTGTTTTTGACCTTTCTTTTGAATTTAAACAAAAAAGTTTCCAGATTTAGGCTTTTGATTCACATATCAAAAAAAGATTCAAAAGCAAAAAATTGAAGCTTTTGATTTAAAGTCAAAACCCTGGGGAAAGAATTCCCCAGACCCCTTCTTTCTTTTCAATAG
>JADGCQ010000056.1:23052-25126 GCA_015228925.1 Magnetococcales bacterium
AGCAATCCCCCAGACCCCTTTTTTTTTTAATAATTTTATTTAATGTCAACACGCTCTCAAAGACTTCCTCGGCTATATGAAATCAGAACCCTTTGACAGAAAGAAGCATGTTTACCAGAATGACGCATTTACCGAGCTGGTCAAAGATGCGGTTCGTTTTTTCAACGGAACGCCGGTTCAAGAATTGCCTCCACCAGAAAAATTTTTAGGTACAGGAGTTTACGCTCTTTACTACACAGGTTCCAACGATCTTTATAAGAAATACGCTAAACTTAACCGCCTCTCTTATGGGTATCCTATTTATGTAGGCAAAGCTGTACCAAAAGGGTGGAGACAGGCGCGGGTTTCGGATCGTACTGAAACTCAATCCCGAGAGTTGTCCACGCGGCTCAAAGAACATAGTCGTAATATTTTGAACGCATCTGATCTTTTTCTTAAAGAGTTTTCCTGTCGCTTTGTCATTTTTGAGCGGGAAGGTTCAGATATGATCAGCACAATTGAATCGGCACTTATTAAACTGCATAAGCCTCTTTGGAATGTGGCCTTGGATGGTTTCGGCAATCACGATCCAGGTTCTGGACGCTATGAACAGGCTAAGTCAGACTGGGATGTCATTCATACGGGGCGCTTGTGGGCCGAGAAATGTAATGGTATCCCAAGGGATAAAAACGCAATTATCGATAATATGAAACGCCATCTAAAAAATATCGGGTAATCATAGTTATGCGGTCTCTTGAAATATTTTCCGGGGCTGGTGGTTTAGCAAAAGGGCTGGAACTTGCCGGGTTTAAGCACTCGGCATTTGTTGAGATCAATAAAGATGCCCATCTTTCTCTTGCGGCCAATTTTGAGAAATGTAAAATTTTCTTTGGCGATATTAAAGATTTTGACCTTGATCATTTCACTGCTGTTGACCTCGTTGCTGGTGGTCCACCGTGCCAGCCATTTTCACTGGGCGGCAAACATAAAGCAGATCATGACAACCGGGATATGTTCCCATATGCAATAAGAGCAATTGAAAGGCTTACTCCGCAAGCATTTGTTTTTGAAAATGTAAAAGGTCTTCTCCGTACAAATTTTTCAGATTATTTTGAATATATCATTCTCCGTCTCACCTTCCCAGACTTTTTTTGTGATCCGTCTGTGGGTTGGCGTGATCATTGGATGCAGTTGCGCACGATAACCAAGTCATCATACTCAGGCACAAAATATGATGTTCAATTCAAACTGATCAATGCAGCCAACTATGGTGTTCCTCAAATACGGGAGCGTGTTATCATTGTAGGTACACGGGCAGATTTGGGCAAATCTTGGTCGTTTCCTGAACCAACACACTCCGAGGATCGATTGTTGTGGGAAATGTATGTAACGGGAGGGTATTGGAGGCGCCACGAAATTTCAATATTACATTGTCCGCGTATAGCGGCATCCGCAGATGAAAAACGGGCCAGCTTAAGGAATCGTTTTGGTATGTTCGAGCCAGATCTTCAGCCTTGGAGGACCGTCCGTGATGCATTGTTTGATATACCTGATCCTCGTGAAAAGCATGGAATTGAGGATCATATTTTCAAGGATGGGGCTCGTAGTTACGCAGGGCATACTGGTAGCGATTTTGATTGGCCGTCGAAGACCATTAAAGCGGGAGGTCATGGCGTACCTGGCGGAGAGAACATGCTTCGCTATCCTGATAATCGTGTTCGTTATTTTACCGTGTTTGAGGCAAAACGTATCCAAACATTTCCTGATAATTTTATTATTAAGGGAGCTTGGGGTGAAGCGATGCGCCAGATAGGTAATGCTGTTCCAGTTTTGTTAGCAGAAATAATTGGTAATAATCTTGCAAAAATGTGTAACTGTTCAGATTTCTCCATATTAAAATGATTAGAAGAAAAAAGGGGTCTGGGGGATTGCCCCCAGGGTTTTGATTCTTTTTTCGATATTGAACAAAAAGCTTCAATACTTTGTTTTTGACCTTTCTTTTGAATTTAAACAAAAAAGTTTCCAGCTTTAAGCTTTTTATTTAAGGTCAAAAACAAAGTCAAAACCCTGGGGGCAATCCTCCAGACCCCTTTTT
>JADGCQ010000057.1:0-4392 GCA_015228925.1 Magnetococcales bacterium
AAACCAAAATCAAAACCCTGGGGGCAATCCCCCAGACCCCTTTTTTCTTTTAATAGTTGATTATTTTCGGGAATTTGGACGTGCCCATTTCAAATGCGATTGCCCTGTACTTTTTTCATTCCCGTGTCGGATGGGGTGCGTTGCAGGGATTGACGAATCTGTCCCAGGCTGCGGGCGAGATGGCGTCCATCGCTCCGACTGATCTCACCCGATTCCAGGGCATTCAACATACGACCCCAGAGTCGGTCGAGTTCCTGGGGGGTGGCGAGGTGTTGGCTTACCAAATCGGGGGTCAATGCGTCGATGGGGGTGGGGTCCATGCGATCAGCCGGTTCGGCTGCGGGTGGTTGCGGGGGGATGGGGATCCGTTTTTCCACCAAAAGCCCTTGCCGTTGCCGCTTGAGAAATGAAAGGGCGGCATCTGCGCTCATCCGTTGCGTTCGTCGGCGAATGGGGGGGGAATGCAGGAATGGGGGGGAAGCGGACATGGCCTGGGTGTGGGTGTAAGTCAATAGGGACGGATAAAGGAATCGTTCATCCCCCCTTGGTTTTTAATCGTCCCAAGGGCCGACTCCGCCATGGATTGTTCGGGATAAGGACCACTGTAAACGCAGGTCATGGCACCGCTACGGTTTTGTTTCGCATAGGCGGGAAGGTTCAATTTGCGAATCTCTTCAAGCCGTTCATCGCCGTAAATTGACTGGGAAAAACAACCCGTGGTGATGAACCACCCCTCATGAACCATGGTCCCGCCATCGGTGTTGACTTTGGCCGCCTGCTGTGGAGGAACCACTTCGGGAGGCGGAGGTGTCGCGGGAACGGTGGAACTCGGCGCAGGGGCGGGAGGGGGCGGCGTTGCCGAGACCGTCGCTACGGCAGAGGGGGGTTGCCAGGTGACCGGCTGGGGTGTCGTCACACCAAAGAGAAAGGGAGAATGGGATTGGGGGGAGGCAACCGCTGGCGTCTCCAGGACAACCGGGGCGGCAACGGGAGGCTGCGACGCTAGATCCTTGGTCTTCTGGATCCCCTCGCTTGGGACGGCTTCGCTTGGGACGGTCTGGTTTCCAAGGACCGTGGTGGCCGGGACGACGGGCGGCGGTGGCTGATTCTGATTGGCAATGACCAGATCATACGTAGGATCTGCCGATTCTTGGGTCGGCGGCGTCTGTTTGCGGTGGACGGCGGGAAGATTCCCCATTTGACGCTCTTTCTCCCGAGCATCGGCCAGACTGTCCAGGAGTTTTTGCATGATGGGGCTGTTGGAACCGTGCGTTTTGCGGGCAATCTCGATGGCGTCGCTGTAAAACTGCTTGCCCGAGGAAAAACGGTTGTTGCGAATGTCGATCCAGGCCAACCGTTCCAAAATGGGAAGCAGACTCTTATGGCTGGTGCCGTTCACGCGAATGCTGATATTGAGGGCTTGTTGGAGCAAGGGTTCCGCTTTGGGAAAGTCGCCATTGGCCATGTGCAGTTCCGCCAAGGCCATGCGCGGTGGAACCGTTTCGATGGTGTTGGGACCGTAGCGATCTACCGCCCGCCGGATTGCCGTCTGCGCGTTGGCCAATTGCGACCGGGCATCCTCTTCAGCGTGGATCTGGGTCCACGAAATCGCCATCATCCCCCAAAAAACAAACAGGAGGATTGAGATAGGTCTCCCCAGACGCGGCACCAATGGATTTCTTGGTATGGCTCTCATGGTCAAACATCTCGTCCAGTTTCAAAGGTCAGGGGGGCGGTTCACGGTTTTTGAGTGGATGATTGCGGAGAATCTCCGCCCGTATTATCGGGTGGTTCGAAGAAAAAATGCAAGTCCAGTTGTTGCCCATTCTTCTCCTCGACATCGTCGATCACCGCACCTTCGGAGGCAAATAGCTCTTCTCCACGATGATTTTTGATCGATAAAATATCGGGTTCGGCGGACAACATGGCTCTGAGGGCCTGATCGGCTCGGGCTGCGGCGAGTTTTTGATTGAAGAAAAAACGACGTGTGCCAGGGGGGGCGTGGGCGGCGTGTCCTTGGATGCGGACCGCAGCGATCCGAACCGCCGTGGATGGGGCGGGACAGTTCTTGTCTGCGGCTTCAGGGGGCAGGTGGGGCAGGTGACAGGGGAGTACCTGTGCCAATCCATGGGCCAGGGCGGCCAGGGCACGGCGTTGCCGAGGACCGGGGGTGGATGATCCACGGTCAAAATCCAGGTTGGATGGGAGCGTGATCATGGCGGTTTTGTCGTCGATCAATACCCGCAATTGCGAACGGGTTAACGCGGCGCGAAGTTGAAAGAAAAATTGTTCGCGGGTTTGCGCCGCCGCTGAAAAGACTACCCTGGGTGCTGTGACCGAATCATAAGACGGTTCGTTGGCTCGGGGGAGGGTTTCGGGGAGGGGGACGGGACCGGAAATGACCGCTTCCAGACTCCCAAGACGTTCCTTGATCCCCAGAAGAACCTCATGACTCAACGTTTGCTCTTCCAGTACACGGGTCTGAGCGGTAATCATCGATTGCGTCGCCTGGACCATTTGCTGTCCCAGACGATCCAAAGCCGTGACAAATTCTTCCGACGGTTTCGGGTGGGCCAAAGTATCCAATGTATCATTCATCCGTTCCAACAAATGGACCAGACGTTCTTCATGGTCGCGTTTGCCTGGAACCGCTGTCAGTGGGGGGAGGGTGGGGATTTCGTTGGATCCCGTGGGTTGTATGGTCGGGGGTATGGCTTGGGATGGGATGATTGGCGTGAAAGTGGGGGGGGATGCCTGGGTGATAACGCCATGGCCTCGTGCCAGAACAAAGCCAACCAGGATCACCACAACCAACAAAACTCCAGAGACCGCTTCGGACATGAAGACGGGCCATGGAGAATCCTGCTGGTGCATCCGATCTGTGAGACTGTTCATCATACCCGGACGGAATCGAAAAACCTAACCCGTCGCACCCCCTTTATTTCGTTCATAATACTGTTGCAGCAAAGAATCCAACCGTTCCCCTTTTTCTCCACCCACGGCGATGGGAAGCTTCGGTCTGTCGGGACGAGAAGTCTGGGGAGAACGGCCCAGAACCTCCGTGGGGAAGGGGGAACGGGTTGCGGCGGTCAAGGGTTTGATGGTCCGACGCTGTAAGTGTGCGGTATCGATGATCGCGGGTTCGACGGCACGAACAGGCTCCTCCGCCCCTTCCTGAACCAAAGTGGCCAGCTCCGCGATGGCATCGTCCAACCCCGATAAAGTATCTTGGGGTAGCTCCGGCCCGGGAAGCCAATGCTCAATCGTTTCGACAAGCTCCGACAGCACGGCGGTAAACTGGGAATCCGATAACATCTTTCCGGTGGCCAGAAGGTCGGACATCTTGTTGAGTACCGGCGTAACAGGTTCTTGTTTGCCCGAGGTCTTTTCATAAACATGCTGGGACATTCTCATGAGAATGGCGTTGACGGAGGCCTCGCTGCGACCGGCAAAATCTTGATGTTTTTGACGGTGTGGTGCCCAGGGGAGGGGGTGGGATGGTTTGGCACTGTCGGCCAGCGATAAAATTGCTGCCGCCTCCTGTCCCATGGTTGTGGCACGATTCCCCGCTTCCGCCTTGTTGGCCTCTGGCATCTTGGGTGTGTCGATCCACGGTGTCGGTTCGGTGGTTGGCACCGGGGGGAGTGTCACCGATTTGGGTATCGGTTTGCGGATCACCCCTGCGATCCAGGGGATGGTCTCCTGGGAGGGGAGGGGGCTTGCTTCCGGGATGACATCGACCGATTTTTTGGCTTCCACCACCGGTTCCGGGGTCGCCTCCTCCTCCGGCTGGGGTTGGGGGGCGATGGCCACGGGTGTGGCGGGGTGCTGTGGGGTCAATAATTCCGGTTGCGGACGTGTTTGGCTTTGTCCCCAAATGGCAGCAGACGGTGTTTTTTTGTTGCCAAGCCCCTCAAGATTGAGTCCCGCTTCCCGGTTGGCGGCCCTTTGCGCATAGACCAAACTTTCCAGACGTTTGGCCTCATCATGCATGGCGTGGACCATCGCCTCGGTCAGGGTATCCCGGTCCATGGCGGTACGGATTTCCTCCTGCAACCCCGCAAACAACTCCCCGATGCGGTCGGAAAGTTGATCGTTTTCCTCCTGAAGGGAAATCACAAAATCGGTTTGTTTGTGCGTCAAATGGACGTGCTGTTGCTTGATCGTGGCCAGGGCTTGCAACAGTTCATCCCGTTTGGCCAATGTCGCCATGGCGGCATCGACAATCTGGGTCAGATCCGTTTTGCGGGTCTCCGACTCTTCAAAACGTTGTCGGCGAATCAAGGTTTCCAGTTCGTTGATCCGATGTTTATGGATTTCGGTGTGTTGGCGGATCCCTTCCAGCGATTGCGCCAACGGTTGGGCGGCGTTTTGGACGGCATCGGTGACATG
>JADGCQ010000057.1:4490-21142 GCA_015228925.1 Magnetococcales bacterium
TGATCCATCACCCGCTGCCCTTGGGCTTCCAGCGATTGCGCCAACGGTTGGGTGGCATTCTGGACGGTGCCGGTGACATGATCCATCACCCGCTGCCCTTGGGCTTCCAGCGATTGCGCCAACGGTTGGGCGGCGTTTTGGACGGCATCGGTGACATGATCCATTACCCGCTGCCCTTGGGCTTCCAGCGATTGCGCCAACGGTTGGGTGGCGTTTTGGACGGTCATTGCACCGTGTTCCATGATGCGCCCTGCATGATCCTCTACGGCTTGCATCACCGGCTGGGTCGCCGCTTGGATGGAGCGGTCCAAGTGTTCCATGACCCGCCCCGCCTGGGTCTCCACGGTGCGAAACAGCGGTTGATGGGCCAGTTGGATGGTATGACCCATTTGCTCCAGGATCCGTCCCGCCTGGGATTCCACCGCATGGAGCAACGGCTGGCTGGTGTGTTGCGCGGTAAAACCGACATGCTCCACGACCCGGCCTGCCTGGGTCTCGACGGTGCGCAACACAGGTTGGATGGCGGACTGGATGGAACGATCCACATGGGTCGTGATATGACCCGCCTGGGATTCTACCGCATGGAGCAACGGTTGGTTGGCATTCTGAACGGTGATCCCCACATGTTCCATGATCCGTCCCGCTTGCGTCTCCACGGCGTGCAAAAGCGGGTGGGTGGCCGATGGGAGGGAACGGTTGAGATGTTCCACAATCCTCCCCCCCTGCCCCTCGATGGTGTGGTACAGGGGTTTGGTGGCATTCTCGATGGTGATCCCCACATGGTCCATGACGCGCTGTGCCTGGGTGTCGATGGTGTGGCCCAGGGGTTGCGTCGCGGCCTGGATGGAACGGTCCAAATGTTGGATCACCTGCCCCGCCTGGGTGGTCACCGCTTGCGACAATGCTTGGGTTGCTGTTTCCAGGTCGTTCCGTTGTACTTGGTTGGCGGCGTGATGATCCATGGCCTCAAGGAGCGGTGCCAGGCTGAAACGCTCCGCATGGTTTTCAATCTGTTCGGCCAGGGCGGCGCGTAAGGCTTCCAGGTGTTGATCCGCGATGAAACGGGCTTCGTCGCCAACCGCCTTCTTGAATTGATCCAGATAGGCCATGGTCTGGGATTGCTCCCCTTCCAGGCTGTGCGTGAGTGCGGAAATCGTCTGTTGCAGATCGTCATGCCGGGTGAAATTTTCCAACTGCTGCTGCAATAATGCCCCGTGCGCGGCGATCACCTCGGCCCCTTCCTTGTGGATGACCGTCACGACGGTCTCAATCTGACGCCCCAGAGTTTCGTTGAGACGGCTCAGCGTTTCATCCCATGCCGGTTGATGGTCGCCCCTCATGGTCGCAACCGCTGGATTGGTTTGTTGGAATAGATTCAGAAGATCTCCCTGGGCCTCGCGGAGATGGTCGGTCTCCTGGCGGAGTGCCGCCAGCATCTCTTCCATCCGCCGGTGCAGATCGCCGTTCATTTCGTTTAGCATCTTGAGCAACGGATCCAAGGTGCGTTCGGATGCCGCAGCATCGTCGCCAAACCGTTGGTGCAGCCATTGGTGCTGATGGGCGGTCGTTTGCGCCAATTCCTCACGGAACAACCGTTGCATCCCCTCCAGAATCTCTGGAATGGTTTGGTTTTTGGTCGCAATCGCCTCGCGGGTCAATCGGGATGTCTCATCGATGTGGTTGGCCAAGCCATCGAGTGCCACCGTCATCCCCTGGCCCGTCTCTGCCAAGCGATCCAGGCGGGCATGGAGCCGGGTCTGTTCCTCGGCAAACAGATGGCTGAGCCTCTCCGTCTCCCCCTGGAGCGCGTTCAGCAAGGGATCCAACGAAAGCTTTTGCACCAGTTCACCCGTGGTATCCTGAAGCAACTCCCGCACCGCCTGTTGGCGATTTTCGGCAGCCTGCGCCATCTCCCCCTGGATAATGCCCATAACGTGTTCCAATTGCCCCGATAACCGCATACTTTCATCATGCAACGCCTGCCGCAGGGACTCCAGGGATTGGGTGGTTCCGGTGTCGTCCGGCGTCGCCACTTCGAGCGTGGCGAGGGCGGCGCGCCAATCCTCTTCCATGGCCGACATCCGCCCTTGAAGGGTCTCTTGAAACTGTTCCATCTGTTGGGACAGGGTGACCCTTTCTTGTTGGATGGTCTGGAGAATGGGGGCCAGCGTGGTTTTTACATCATGCGGGGGGGCGAGGGGCGGCGATGGATTTTCTGCCGGCGTGGTGATGGCATCTTGAATATCTTCCAGGGCCGTTTTCAAACTCTGGGTGGTTTTATCTTGTTCGGAACGAATTTTTTCAAGCAATCCATCCCAATCCAGGGTGTGGCGGACGGTTTCTCCCAGATGTGCCAACCCCTGGGTCAGATGTTCTTCCATCCAGGCGACGGTGGGGCGTTCATCGATGGCTTGGCGGATTTGGCGTCCCTCCTCGCGGATCGATTGCAATACCGGCGCAAAATCGGGTGTACTCGGGGATAATTGCCGGACGGTTTCTTGAATTTGCAGAAGTTTCTCCCCAAACGCCTCCAAGACAGGCTCTATCCTTGCGGATTCCCCTGAGGGAAGATTTTCATCCCGATGACCGGAAATGGTGGCAACCTGAAGGGTCGTCCGCAACTTGAACACCTCGTCCATCATGGATTGCAGCATCGGTTCCATGAGGGCGGGGGGGCGGTGGGTCGCCTCCTCCAACCGCTTTAACGCCTCTTCGATTGGATGCAGGTCGGGCTGTTCGGGGGTCGATTGCTGAATCCTTTCGATAAGCGATTCCTGGAGTTGGTGCAGTTCCTGGCGCATGGCATGGAGGACGGAATCCAGATCGGGTGGTTCAGAGGGGGCTGGACGGACCGTTTCCAGAACATGTTGGAACGCTTCATGGACCGATTGGAGGATGGGTTTGACCAGCGTTTGTTCACTCGTGGCGTGTTGCATTTGGACCAGAAGTTCGGCATTGGACGCCTCCACGGAGGTGACCGTGGCGTGCCCAAGTTGGGCCAGGGGGGCTAGCTGTTCCCGCAGTTCGGCCAGCAGAGATTCCTGGTTTTTTTGATGATGGGCGTTTTCGCGGCGGGCCTCGTCAACGAATTGACGTGTCACCTGTTGGATCATCCCCCCCAGATGGTGATCCAGGTCGGCAGCCAACTGGGTCGAGACGGCATCGGCCAACTGGGGCCATTGTTCCAGGAGATCCCGATGCGGTTCCGTGTTTTGGCTGATGGTGGCGATTTGCTCCAAGACCAGGGCTTCCCGGGGAACCTCTTGGACAAAACGATCCAGCAGACCGGCCATGTGGTTGAGGCGGTTTTCCAGCAATGACATGTGTTTGCGCATGACCGCCGTGAGCGTCATGGCGCAGATGATCCCGGCGATGGCGGTCAAAAACTTGAAGGAGGTGACCTGAAACAGGTGTTGAATGGCCTGAAAGGAAGGGCCATCGGTATGGGAGAGCAGATCATCGGCCTCGATGTGAATGGCGACGATAAGGCTGAAAAAGGTAAAAACCAGTCCGGTATTGGCCAGATGCGCGGGGATGGATCCCAAGGCTTTCAATTCGGAAAAAGGGTGTCCCAACCCTTCCAGATTCAGGTGTTTCCCGGCGGCGTCGGATGATTGGAAGGAGGCGGTCTTTCCCGATAAAAACAGGGTCGAACGATAACTGCGCCAGGCGGTGGTCAGCGTGGCGTTATTGGCGAGGGTGGTATCCAGGGTTTCCAGGTTTTTGGCAAACTCCAGCGGCGATTGGATCCGGGAGAGGGCGGCGATGGCATCCTGAAGTCC
The DNA here is from genome assembly GCA_015228925.1 of Magnetococcales bacterium. Lineage (GTDB taxonomy): Bacteria > Pseudomonadota > Magnetococcia > Magnetococcales > UBA8363 > UBA8363. The sequence continues at coordinate 8,273 of JADGCQ010000057.1, forward strand.
TTGATGCATGGGGATGACCCGTGTTCGCAAGCGCACCAGGGAAAACAGACCCCACAAGACGATCAGGGCCGAAACACCCCAGGGAAACCCCGGTAAGTTGATCAGGTTGGCGAGCCATTCAAACATCCGTCACTCTCCACTGGAGCCTTTGGTTCAAAAATACCACCGAAAAAGGTGGGTACGCAAAAATTAAACCACGTCAGACTGTTCGCATTGAAAAATATCGTCATCCAGACAGGCCGTTGCGATGACATGGTTGCCCGTCCCCAGAAATTCAATCTTCTCGAAGGCAATTCCGTTGGCCAGGGCAATGCCACGCCCATGGGTATGAAACAGCCGTTCCAGATCAAACTTTAAAAAGGGTTTCCAGTCAAATCCCGCCCCTTCGTCACGGATGGAAATGAGAATTTTCCCCCCCGCCTTTTCATAGATGACGTGGACCCGTTTGTGACGATTCTCTTCGAGAAGCATGCGACGTTTCACCTCCGTTTCCCAATCGGAGGGGTCGGCCAGTTGCGATTTATCTTCGTAGGTGATCCCCAGATTACCGTGTTCCACCGCATTGAACATCAGTTCCCGTAACCCAATGACAATATTTTCTCGATCCTTGCAAGGGCAGGAGAGCATGACGGCCAGATAATCGGCCTCTTCAAGGGTTTGAAAGCTGAAGAAACCTTTGTCCAGGAGATTCAGGGTGTTTGCCGCCGCCCGTGTCCGTTCCAGGAGAACCCGATGCTGCTGATAATGGTGAATGGCGGCATGGGCGATGGCCATGAGGGTTTCCCGGTGAATGGGTCGGGTCAGATAATAGTAGGCACCGACTTCAAGACCTTTGGCAATATCGTTGTTGGCATCCTTGGAGGTGATGAATACGACGGGGATATGCCTAGTTTTTTGTGATAATTTCAACGCCTCGCACACTTCCAGTCCGGTGATCCCCGGCATGACGATATCCAGAAGGATCAGATCCAAGGGTTGCTTTTTGGCGGTTTCAAGGGCCTCCTGGCCGCTGGTGGCAAAGAACATATCATGTTCATCGCCAAAGGCGGCACTGAGAACTTTGATGTTGGTGGCAATGTCATCAACAATCAGGACTTGCCAGCGCATGTTTTTATCGGACATGAATGGTCGAACCCTTCTGTTGGGTGTTGATTCTGGTCGGTGATATTGCCAAGTATCGAATAGATATTGTTAAAATGGTCATCATTTAACCTTGTTGGCCGGAGGCCGTCGGATGAAGATTGGTTTGGACCCTTGTTGGTCGCGTGGTGCGAACGGGGTATGGTTTTCGACCGGCTGGATGGATGAGGGTGGGGCAGGGGGTCTCCCGGATCCCCCTTCCCCGGATGAAATGATCCCTTTAAAATCTTGAAAGGCAACCATCCGGTCTTGGATCTCCATCGCCTGTGCTTTCAACTGCTCCAACGTATCGAGATTGCGCTGGGAATAGGGATGTTCCGATTGCAGAATGGTCTCCATGACCTGGATAATGGCGTCCGCTTCCTTGGGGGCTTGGTCGAGAATGGATCGGTTCAGGTGATGGTTGAGCATGACCGCTTGGGACGGAAACCCTTTTTTACGATAGCTCATCTCGCGCATTTTCATGCGCATGATGGTTTGGCTGATGTCGTTGAAAATTTGTCTGAGTTCCATCAGGCGGGTATCCATGGTACTGGCCATGGCTTCCATTTCGCGGATCCTTTTTTCCTCCTCCAACCGTTTTTTTTGTTCTTCCGCCTCTTTGACCTGGACGATGAGGAGATGGGCCTCTTCCAGGAGGTGTTGACTCTCCTCCTCCAATGCCAATCCGGTGATGACATGCTGATCGGAATGGCGATCCCGATTGTTGTCGATGACCTTGAGCACTTCCAGAATCTGGGTTGTGTTCAGGTTCATCCGAGATTCCATGCCGTTGAGGGTTTCCAGAAAATCGGCTTGGGATCCGGTGCCGGCCAGGGCGGGAATCATCCCCAGGCTTTCCAGGAGGCTTTGCTCGAATTCCATGAGCCGGGCTTCAAAAATGGCAAAACGCCCCTTCCAGGCGTCGGTCATGTGTTGGTCGTATTTTTTCTTGATATCGACGATGGGGTAGTAACTATTTTCAAAGATGGATGGGATGGTCACATCCAGAAGCGATTGCAGCTCCGGTTGCAGTCTGGCAATCAGATTTTTCAGGTTGGAGGAGCGGGCCAAGCTGTGAACAAACTCTTTGCGCCAATGGTAGAAGGAGAGTGGAAAAAAAACGGGTGGCTTTTGGATGGGTTTGAAAAAAACCACATGGATACCCTGGAGGATGGCACTGGGAAGATGGCCAAGTCGCAGGGGAAAACGGGAATCTGAAAGGGTAATCTTCGGGTCCGCAGTCGTTTCCGCATCGTCGGTGCTGAGGGCATCGAGTTGTTTGGAGTAGGCTTTGACGATGCGGTTGACTTGATCCTTGGTGCGTTGGGCATTGTTGCGAATTTCAATGCAGGTTTCCGTCAGCACGGGACCGCTGTTGCCGGGTGTTTTTCCAGGTTCGAGGAAAAATGCGGAATACCATTGTTCCAGAATGTTTTTATTGGGCTGGATCAAGCGGTTCAAGGCGGCCAAGCGGACGTTGAAGGCGCGGGTCCAACTGGGGCGATTCAGAAGAAACATCCCCATGAACCACAGGATCAATCCTTCGATTGGGTTGCGGTCATGCGGATTTTTAACTTCGGCGTTCAGGCGTTCGACCTGCTGGTGAAACCGCATTTCCACTTCATTTTTGGTCATGGGCGACCGTTCCCCCAGGACGGCGCGGGAGTAGGGGGAATCGAGGAGTTCGTTGCCGATCTGAGTGAATTGTTTTTCCCACAGGGTCAATTCATCGAGAAGGACTTTGACCGATTCCAGATCACGGCGACCATGCCGGGCGACAGAGCGGGCAAACAAAATAGGGTCGGCTAGGTCCATGCTGATGGAAAGAATGAGAATGGTAGTCAGGAGCAGCCCTCCGGCGGCGGCACCATAGCGTTCCATTAGGAAAAAGCGTAATTCGGCGAAACTTTTATGGCGGGCTTCGGGGATCATGCCCTCACGCAGTTTGTCGATGGCTTCGATCCTGGGGACGTTCACGCTGGCGGTGATGACATAATCTCCGGGTTGAATATTGCCCGACCGATCAATCTTGAGGAGAATGTCCAGGTAGGCTTTGGTCACTGCGTGCAGATCTTCTACCACGGTTTGGTAGATATCCTTGGAGGTCTCCAGGTCGTGGATAATGTCGGTGACCAGGGCATTGATTTGATAATGTTCGACCGCCAACAGACGTTTGATTTCCGCGATGGTGTAACCGGAAAAGTGGGTCAGGGATTCCAGGATAGCGAGGCGACTGGCAATGGCGGTTTCGGTTTTGTCCAACTGGTTGACGTATTCGTTGCCGATGAGCCTGATTTTTTGTTGCACGGAGGTATGAAAGTCGATGGGTGTTTCGGTCAGCATGACATCGACGGATTGGGAAAAGGGGGTGTTGTGCGAAAGGTTGACATCGGAAACACCGGGTTCGTATCCGCCGAAAATGATGAAATGTTTGGCCCAGTAGCGGGGGCCTTTGCGGGCATCGCCGCTGGAGGCGAGTCCTTCCGCTTCATCATTGGGAATGCTTTCCAGCATGGGGATGAGGGTGGCGATGTTTTCATCCAGCACCGCTTTGAGGTCGAAGAGGGAGTCAGGGGTGACGGAAGAGGCAAAAAATCGGTTGCCGAGGGCTTCTTGGATCCCTTTGCGGATTGTTTTGGTTTGCTGGGCCAGGTCTTCCCGTTTGGAGAAGATGGAGACGATACCGTCATAATTGGTTTTGATGGAGAGGGTGGTGAGTATCAGGGCCAGGATCATCCACCGTGGATTATGGTAAAAGGCGTTGCGGATGCCGACAAAGACCCTCCCGGTATTGGCGATGGCGGCAAACAGACGGGTTTTGAAATCCAGGATGGCCGAAGAGAGGGCGATGCCGCAGAACAGGGCGATGAGGTAGCGTCGCCCTTCACCATCCTGCCCGGAAAAGGTTGTTTGGATGAAGGTACCCAAATCTGGGGATTGCAGCAGATCGTTGACGCCGCGATAGGTGGTATAGGACGATCCGATGAACAGGAGGATGGCTAGGGGTGGTCGGGTGAGGATGATCCATTTGGCCAATGTTGCGGCAATATTGGCAAAGAATCCGCCAAACTCTTTGGGACGGTTCCAGATTTCCCGCAACGTGGGGGAATAGCGGACGGGAGGGGGGAGTTTGGGGAGTCTGGAGCGGGATTCCTGGGCGAAAAAGGAGAACAACCCTTTTAATGTGGATTGAAAGGTCAGCCGGGTCAGTTCATGGAAGGGGTTATGTTCCAGACTGTTTTCCTGACCGACGGCGATTTGATCACGAAAATGTTTCAGATGGCGGATGGTTCCATCACTCCGTTTGCTGCCGGGATCGTGGGTTTGGTCGGCATCAAGATTTTTTTTAAAATCGGAGACGATGGCGTTGATTCTGGCGCGGTCATTGGGGAGGATGATGACCGGCAGCACTTTGCGCAGTTCCGCTTTGGCACGTTCGTGTCGGTCGGCGGACAGTTCAGTCAGGACTGTGGAAGCGGTGTTTTGACGTTGATTGCGTTGGGTATCGGTCGTTTCGGAGGATTCGGGCGCACTGGGCGACTCCAGGAAGAGGCCGCCAGAAGCTTTGGTCTCTCCGCGGAAGAAGTCATCGACTAGGCCGCCATAGAGCTTGAGTAAATCGTCATTGGCCATAGGGAATCCAGAGATCTTTCGCCATGAGAGACCATGGGTTCATCCAGGTGATATGCGCGACGATAGGCGGCCTGACCAAGCGGGTATCCATATGAAAATTGTACCATTGCCCATACGGCTTCCGAAAGAGCGTTTGAGTCGATAGGGATCAATTTTTCGTGGAAGGTTTGGTTATTGGGTTGGCGCGGGGGTTGTCTGGTCGGATGGTTCCGGGTTTTGGGTGGGGGGGGTGGGTTGCAGGGAGACCCAGCTATGGAAATCTTTTTCTCCCATATCGACGGCGATGTCGGTGGTTACGTAGCCGGGATGGGAGGCGCGGAGGAGATAGCGTCCTTTGGGCAGAGGCATTCCCGACCGATAAGGCTGTGGATGATTCAGGAAGACCACTTTGGCATTTTGTGGGGTGAGGTCCAGACGAAATTTTTTGGGTTTGGGTTCATCCCAGAGGATGTTGGTTTGGATGGTTTCGCCGCCGATGACTTGGACGGGGATCGTTTTTTCACCGAGGCCCGGAAATTGAACGGTAAGTTGGTGATCGCCTTCGGCGAGGTTTTCCGCACGCATGGGGGATTTTCCCAGGGGGTTGGCATCCAGTGCCAGGGTAGCCCCTTGCGGTTGGGTTTCGATGATGAGGGTTCCGGTGAGCGTTCCCAGGTTGCCGGCGCGACTGGCCATGATGAGTGTCGCGACGTTATTTTGGTTGGCGACGATCTCAAAATTGCGGGTCAGGGAACGATATCCCATGTGTCGGGCACGAAGGCTGACTTGGCCAAGGGGTGGTTTTTTGATCAAAAACGGGGCGATGCCCATGGGGACGCCATTAACCAGAACCTCGGCACCGCGTGGGATGACCTTGACAAGGAGTGTGGTCTCGACCCCTTTGTTGTCATCGGCCATGGCGGGGGACGGGGAGAAAAGAAAAAACAGGGCCATGAGCATGGGGATAGGCACGGGTGTTCTCCGGTGACGGTGAAAATTACATCCTGTCTGCGAATACCTCGTCCAATGACTGAGCATCCACAAATCGCAGCCCCCATTTTTCCAATGTTGGCAAATCGGCCTTGGTCATTTTTTCACCGACCCACTCTGGCACGGCACCAAAACGACGTTGCAATAGGCGTGTCAGCATGGTGGCCTCGCCTTCTTTCCGCCCCTTTTGCTCAATGTCTTGCGACCATTTCTCGATGTGTGTTGTCCACATGTTCAGCACCCCTTCAAGCTGTCTGCGAACACCTCGTCCAGTGATTTGGCATCCACAAATCGCAACCCCCACGTTTCCAATGTTGGCAAATCGGCCTTGGTCATTTTTTCACTGACCCACTCCGGCACGGCACCAAAGCGACGTTGCAATTGGCGCGTCAGCATAGTGGCTTCGCCTTCTTTCCGCCCCTTTTGCTCGCCACGCTGCTCAATGTCTTTTGACCATTTCTCGATGTGTGTTGGCCACATATTCATCACCTCTTCAAGATCTTCGGGAATGGGGATCAGTGAAATCGGCCCCTTGAGTCGCGCCATGCCTACAGCCAATAACTCTCGGAACAACTGTTTTACCGGCGGGCCATCTGGATGTTTTGCAAGCCAAGCCATCAGGTCACGGCTGGCATCCAGAATCGACTCTGGGCTGACGGGGTGTCCCATCCGCATGAAGATGGCCATCAAAGATTGCCGACCTTTCAACGCCTCATCTGGGAAACGTCCCTCATCAATGACATAGTAACGCATCTCCGGTTGAAATTGCCACAACGGAGATCCATCGGGCAGCCGAATCAGACTCCGCAAACTGGTGGGGGCGGTCCACCTCGGTTCGCCATTGAACAGTAAAATCGGCAGGATCGGCGGTAAGCCATCCGCAGGTTTCAATTTTCGCTCATCCACCAATTGCTGATACAATAGACCGGCATAGACATCCAGACGCAGCACCATCCATTCATCGATTGTGGACTGGAACTCCAGAATCAACAGCACAAACAGGTTACCACCGGCGCGGGTGGGAATCTCCCACACAACGTCCCCCCGCCTGCGCTGTCCCGTTTGGGCGGTGAATTTGGTATTCAGGCGTTTCATCTGCGGCAGGTCAAGTTCTGCCAGGATGGCGGGATCCAGAAAATTCGTCAATAAATCCGCCACCATCTCTGGATGAGAGAAAAGACGGTGGTAGATCGAGTCGGATGTATTAGCGTCAGTCATGGATGATCATCGCGCCAGATTCCTCTGGTAGGCAGTCATTGTTGTATTTTCATCGGAGGGGGTCTTGCTCTCAATCAAGCAGTCGCGGAATTGGTCGAATTCCTGCCCATTGAGAAACCTATGAACCATGATTGGGTTTTTATGTCAAGAACGTGTTACAGGACCGGATAATGAATTGGCTGCCAACACGCATTGACGATCAGCCAATACACCGATTAGGTTATCTGCTGTCCGTTTCTGGGAACACCTGACAGAGGAGAAGAGGATGGACGCCATCGCAACGGCCATAGAAGTACAAGTCCGCAAGCTGAGCCCGTTGATGCGACTGGAATTGGTGGATGCTATTCTGAGCAGCCTGGATGAACCGGATCGGGAAGCCGACCGATTATGGTCCCAGGAGGCCGAGGAGCGTCTGGCGGCCTATCGGCGGGGGGATATGAAGGCGATTTCTCTGGAGGACGTTCTGGCCAAATATCGATGATCTGATCGTGTCTCGTGTAACCTTCCAAGTCGTGTACCGGCGTGTTTTCTTAACGATTGCGAAGAAGTTTTGCGCTATAGGCGTCAATTTTTCGGGACAATGGTGAAAGTCGGTGGTATCCTTCCGCCCCAAGACCGGAAAATCTTTAAAGAAGGCTTGATGAAAAATCCGGGATGAATCAAAATGCCAGACGGATCGTTAGGTGGCCGCCGGTCTTGTCGCTTGAGTCACGGAGTTCTTCGGGTCGGGTTAGGGATGATCATGGCAAAGGTTCAGATTCATGTTGATAAGGAACGTGTTGTTCATATCGACATCGCGGGTCCCCTCAATCATACAACGTGGGCGGCGATCCGGCGCGAATGTCACGAGATGGATGATTTGCGGGTCGTGCGTGTTAGCCTTGCTGGCGTTCAGTCCATCGATTCGGCGGGGATCGGCGTCCTTTTGATGATTCGCGAATGTGCCGAAAAGAAAAATGGCCGGGTGATGATTACCGGGGCCATGAAAAATCCTAACGTCAACCAGATCGTCAAGTTGGCGCATCTGGATAAGATTTTTACCATCGAATAGAACCAATCCCAAAGCCGGTGGGGCAGGGGGGGCAGACGCAAATGGCCTGTTCACCCCCCCGTTTCAGGGAAAGACACTGCGGGAGGGACATCAGGAGACGTGACGGCGGGCGAGAAATTTGTCCAGGGCTGAGGCCATCCGCCTTTCGCGGGCCAGCAGACGGATGATGTCTTGATCGAAGCCGTCCGCTTGCGCTTCGCTCAGAATGCTGTCCACATGGTTGCGCGCCGCTTCTTGTGCCGCTTGACGTGCCCGCTCGATGCGGTCCACATAACGGTCCATCTTTCTGACGGTGGGCGGGGGGGTGTTGGGTGTGGTGATGCCGTGATTGCTGATGGATTGCAGAGCCATGATGAAAACTTCTCCTATGATGAAAGTATGCTGGGCTGTCCGTATGGCCAGACCATCGGCGGCTGGCTTGTGATAGGGTGGATAATGCAATTCAGATGCCATAACGTTCTCCCTTGCTGTAATCCGTTGCTTTCTGCTATCCTGCCCATTCGGGTTGGCTTGGAATCGGTTTTGCGAGGGTTCGGTCGCCCTGTGCTGTGGTGATGGAATATTGACGTGTCGCGTGTCGGCCAAAAGGCTCGTTGTGATGGTTTTGGGGGTGGCGTGTGGAAGGGACGACAAGTAAGTTGCTGGTGAATCTGGGACCGGGGGAGGTTCTGAAGTTGACGGGGCCGGGAGTCGTTCAGGTCAGCGCGGTCAGTTCTGTTTCTATCGCCAAGACGACCGCCTTGGGGAGTTGTGGTGTGTTGGGCAAGGTGACGGCCAAATTTGCCCTTCCGGCTATGTCTACCCATTTTCCGGCGGTGGCGATGGGGCCTGTTTTTGGGGTGGGGGTCTTGGTTTTGGGGACGTTGTGGCTGGTGAAAACTTGGACAACGGAAGAGAAAAAGGTTCCTGTTTCGGCGGGATATGTCGAATGATATTTTGTTAGGCCGTCTATAAGCGGCTGTCATTAGTCTATTGGGAATGGAGAAATGATATGGCTGTTGCCGATCCGATGCTGTTCGCTGTTGAAGGTACCCGACAGGCGGCGCAGTTGTCTGCCTTGTCTGGCAAGAGTTTTGTCGTTGGGCAGGTTTCGTCGGCGGGCAACGGTTTGATGGGTAATTGGATGTTTTTGCAACCTGTGGGTGATGTGGGTGCGGCGGCGGCCAAAAAGACGGTGGCCATCAAGCTGGAAGGGGCGCGACAGATGGCGAGTTTGTCGAGTCTGACCGGCAAGACGGTGACGGTGGCCAAGGCACCGGTGACGGTTGGCGGGGCCTGCAACTGGCTGGCGTTGCATCCGGCGACGGGTGGGGCGGCGGCGGTCGGTGGGGCGGCGTCTGGATCGGCCTCTTCGGGGTTGGTCATGGTCAAGCTGGAAGGGGCGCGGCAGGCGGCGCAGTTGACGGGTCTTTCGGGTCAGACATTCACGGTCGTTCCGTCGCCCATGATGGGTGGCAAGGGGGCGGGGTGGATGTTTTTGCAACCTTCGGGGGGTGGTGGCAAGTTGGTGGCACTCAAGGTCCAGGCCAATGCGGGAAGTGCGACCGCTTCTTCGCTGGTGGGCAAATCTTTTGTCCTGGGGAAGGGATCGTTAGCGGCCAAGGGGGGATCGGCGTGGGTGATGTTCAAACCGGCGGGTTCGGCGGTCATGGCCAAGGGTGGGGCTTGTATTGCCGCTGCGGCGGGTGGTGCCAATTGTGTGACACCTACGGCGCAGACGGTCGCTTTCACGCCGGCCAAGGTGGCGGCGGCTCCGGCGGCGGCCAAGGCTGCGGTGGGGACGACGGGTGTTGTGGGTAATGCCCCTGCGGCGGCGTTGAATCAGGCCGGAACGGCGGTGGTGGGTAAATCGGCGGCGGTCAAGGCGGCTGGGGGCGGGGTCATTTGGAAGGGGACCGGTTTGGGGTTGGGACTTGGGTTGGGTCTTGGTGCTTGGGGGCCTGCCCTTTTGTTGGGGACGGCGGTTGCGGGGGTGGGGGTTTACAGCTATCTCAAGCGGCGCAATGCGGATGAAGGGGATGCCGTGGAAGCGGCGACTGCGTGATTCGGTCCCTGTCGTCTGTGGTATCGGCCCGGTCAGGTTTACCTGACCGGGTTTTTTTGTGGAGAGGGTGGTCGGAGAGGTGTGGTACGGTTGGTCGGTGAAGTGTGTCTGTGAAACGGGGTGGATGCGTGCGTCGGAAGCCGGAGTGTGTTCATTGTGTCCTTAAGGCGGTCAATCTGGACCTGATGGTGGTTGCGGGTCAGGCTTTGTTTACGGGTGCCATGGGATTTTTGGGGGGGAGTGTGGCGTTGCATGCGTTTGCATTGCAATTCATGGGAGATCTTTTGGCGAAAAGTGTGAGTTTTGTGGGTGTGCGTGCGTCGCTTCGTCCGCCGACCGAGGCGTACCCTTATGGGTATGGCAAAATTCAATTTTTAACCTCATTATTTATCGGGCTTGCCTTGTTGGCGGGGGCGGTTTCTTTCATGTCTTATAATGTCATTCATTTGCACGAGGGGTTGGTGGGGGCACCATCGCCGTTGGCGATTGTGAGTGCGATGATCACTGGGGCGGTTTGTGAGTTGATGTACCGTTACATGTCGTGTGTGGGGCGGGAGAACAATAATTTGGTGATTACGGCGGCGGCCTGGGACAATCGCAGCGATGCTTTGTCGGCGTTGGTGATTGTGTTGGGTATTGGCGTGGCCAATCTTGGGGTAACTTGGGCGGACCATTTGGCGGCGTTGGCGGTTTCGGTATTGGTGATACGGGCGGGGACACGGATTGTCAGCGATGCGGTGCGGGGACTCTTGGATGAGAGTGCGCCGGGACATGTCTTGAAAGAGGTTGGGGAGGTCGTGGACACGTTTCCCGAGGTGTTGAAGAAAATGGATTTTCGTGGCAGACGTTTGGGGGATACGTGGGAGTTGGATTTGCGACTTGGGGTGGATGAAAAGCTTTCGGTGACCCGGTTGCATCAGTTGGAGACCGAACTGATTCAACGTATTTACCAACATGTGCCCCATATGGGGCATGTCCATTGCAGTTTTGTGCCGTATTATGAGGAATTGGAGGGATCATGAGTTTAATAAGCGACAGATGATGGCTTAACTGTTCAGATTTTCCTCTAAAACAAAGATTAAAAAAAGAAGTGATCTGGGTAATTCTTTTCCCAGGGTTTTTACTTTAAATAAAAAGCTTCAATTTCTGCTTTTTAAAAAAACTATATAAGCTTGAGCGTAGAACACGCGATTCTTGATCGGATCTTGGATTATGGGGAAAAACATTAAACATCTGGTATTTGCGGTTGTCGTGGCGTTGTGTGTCGGGTTGGTTTTCAAGACATTGCTTTCTCATTTTTTGGCGATGACGCGGATGCGTTAGGAATGGCTTGGTTTGTGTGGCTTCCCGGTGGTTATCCAACGGAACGTTGGAAGATTGACCGGCCACCTCCTTGCGCTGGAATACACTGGACTGGCCTTGTTTCGTTCGATTCTGTATAATGGCAATAGCTGCCATGATATGCCATTGGTGGCAGCCTATTGACCACAGCCAGAATCAAGGAGAAACCACCATGCAAAGCATGAACATTTCCCTGCCTGAGTCTCTGAAACAGTTTGTGGATGGGCAAATTGCCCAAGGCCGCTATAGCAGCACCAGCGAGTCTATGCGTGAGCTAATCCGCTCCGACGAAAAGCTTAAAGCCGAGGAACAGCTTGAGGCAAAATTGTTGGAGGGGATCAACAGCCATGAGAGCGAGCTTGATTCGACGGAATGGGGCAGCATTCGCAAAGAGGCCCTCGCCCTTCTGAAATCCAGAAAGACGCGGCGTTGATGCTAAAGGTTTACCAACACGAACAGGCAAAGCGCGACCTCATTGAACATTTCGTCTATCTGGCCGACAACGCTGGCCTTGATGTCGCCGAACGGTTTCTCACAAACGCCGAGGCAGATTTCAACGAACTGGCTTCCTGTCCTTTGATGGGTTCTCCACTGACCCTACAAAATCCAAAGCTTGCAGGAATGAGAAAGTGGCGCGTCAGAGGCTTCGACAATATCCTGATTTTTTATATGCCGTACCATAACGGGGTGTCCGTCGTGCGTGTTCTTCATGGGGCACAAGACTGGTGGGGCTTGCTTGGATTAACCTGAAGGCCTATCTGTGGCGTTGTGTGTCGGGTTGATCTCCAAAACATTGTTTTCCCATTTTTTGGTGCTGACGCGGATGCGTTCGGAATGGCTTGGTTTGTGCAAATTCCCGGTGGTTATCCAACTGAACGTCGGGAGATTGACCATGATGGCCATAATGGAAAGATCGGATGTGGAATCACCCTCGCAAAATGCTTCCAAGCGGGATGGGGATCCCCTCAACTTGAAGGGAAGTTATGACGCACCCGCTTTTATACGCCTGGGGCGTAAGCTTGGCAGCGACGTACCGTTTGCACCACCGGGGGTACTGATGGATTATGAAACCTCTGCGCGGCATTCATGAATGAAACGATGTCGTATTATGAGGGACCACCCTGGATCACCGTTGTCAGGGCGGTGATCCAGGGTGTAAGTTATGGTGTTTATTAATTATTTTTTGTTGACCTGTTCTTTGTGGCGATGCCGCAAGTAAAAATGTGGTGTCTGTTTGGCGATGGTACTATACAATCGTTCATGAACTTTCTACTCAGTACAGCCTGTCTGCTAGATTGTTTATTATACACATAAAATATGTTATATATTATTTATTAACATTTTAGTGCTTTGCGATGTGGACTCTGCCATGTTTGCGCTGTTAATTTTTATAAATCATTGATATATTTTATTTTTATGCTATAATCACTCTACTCTACTCTACTCTACTCTACTCTACTCTACTCTACTCTACTCTACTCTACTCTACTCT
>JADGCQ010000057.1:21237-24998 GCA_015228925.1 Magnetococcales bacterium
ATTGCGCCCCATCTGTTATTTCTCTTGTCTGGATGATTATGCTCTGTTACACTCACGCTCCGATGGTGTATGGCTTGTTCTTATACAGTCATGGCCTGGGATCGGGAGAGTCTACGAGGGGTGCGGTGTTCGGTCTTTGAGTGACCGATGATGCCTTTGGGTTGGTGTGCCTCCTTGCCAGCCAGGGTTCCAATTTTTAATGTCAGTGGGGATTTCATCATGCCAGTTGCCAATGGTGCTATGCAGGTGACCAACGCCGAGCTTGCCAAAATTACGGGACAAACGTTCCTGGTTGAGGGCGTTGGGACTAAGAACGCGATTCTTGTGCCGCTGACGGGCGTTGACGGGAAAGCGATCACCTCGGGTCAGAAAATTCTTTTGTCCAAAAATGTGACCATCGAAGGGTTGACCAAAGCGGGGGCTGCCGGGAAAGGTGGCGTGGCTGCCAAAACGGCGACGGTGGGCAATGTGACCGTGATGGGCAAGACGGGTGCCGTGGCCAAGGGGGGAATGGGGATTGCGGCGGCCAAGCTGGTGGAAATCGAGGGGGCGGGAACTGTGGTGGGGACGGGGCAGAACGTAGGTCTGACGGGACTGGAAATCAGGGGAATTCTGCAACCGGGTTCCAAGGGGACCGAGGTTGTGTTCAATGGTGGCGAGGCCAAGTTGACCATCAAGTCGGTGGCGGCGAAAGCCAAGGTCAAGGGGGGGGCTGCTTTGGCCAAGGGGGCGGGTGTTGTCTCCAAAGGGGCGGGAGCGGTGGTGAATCAGGCACCATCGGTTGCCAAGGGTGCGACGGGTGCCGTTGCCGGTGCTGCTGGAACGGGATCTCCGCTTGGGGCTGCGGCGGGATCGTCTGCCGCCAAAGCGGCTGCTGCCGGGACCGTTTGGAAAGGGACCGGTTTGAGCCTTGGCTTGGGGCTTGGTCTGGGGGCGTGGGGACCGGTGCTGCTGGCGGGGGCTGTGGCTGCCGCCGGGGTCGGTGTTTACAGCTATATCAAACGCAAAGCTTAGTGGTCGCAATCATTCCTTGAAAATGTGAACGGGCGGAAAAGGAAAGGGTCATGGCGGGAAAACTGAAGAGAAAGGCGGGGCGCAGAAGTCGGGTCATGGCGATTATGAGCTACCTGGGTATTTTGTGCTTGGTCCCTTTGGTGTTTAATCGGGATGATGAGTACGTCGATTTTCACGCCCGGCAGGGTGTCGCTTTGTGGATCTGGGGGGTGTTGGCAATTTTGGGGCTTTATCTTCCAGGTATTGGCAAGATTTTCTTTGATTTTTCCATCCTGGTCATCACCTTTTTGTCGTTGGTAGGGATGGTGGCGGTGATTTTTGATCGCGCTTGGCGGTTGCCTTTTGTGTTTAATTTGTCTACAAAGCTGTAACACCGAGGCGTTCATTGATTTTTTTTGGAGTCTTTTCTCATGCCAGCTACAACGATTAATGCGGATCTTCTTCCCGGCGAGGCGATGACGTTGGTCGGTCCGGGGAAGGTGGAGTTTCAGGCGGCACAAGTGGCAAAAACGGCAAAAGCTGTTCAGGCGACCAAGGTTGCGACGGGGGCTGCTGCCACGACGGGCAAGGGGGTTGTCGGGGCCAATGTGCAGACCATGGGTGGTATCGCCAAATCAGGTACTGTGGCGGCTTCTTCCACGGCGGTCAAGGCGGGGACTATTTGGACGGGAAAAGGGATGAGTTTGGGTTTGGGGCTGGGATTGGGTGCCTGGGGTCCGGGTATCTTGGCGGCGGCTGTGGTGGGGGGGTATATTTATTATCGCAAAAAACAGGCGGAACGTATCTGGCCGTTTTGATTCGATGTGGATGACGATTTTGGATGCCGACGCCGCGACTTGATTTCAGGTTGCGGCGTTTGGTCATGGGGCAGCAAAAACTGTGGTGCCGTCATCTCTCATCTCTTGTTCGAGTCCGAGAAAACGTCCTCCAGGGACTGGGCGTCCAGGATGCGCAGACTCCATTCCTCCAGAGAGGGAAGTTCGGCCTGGGCGATTTTCTCGCTGGCCCAGTCGGGCATGGTGCCGAAACGGCGTTGTAGCAGACGTGTTATCATCTTGGCTTTGCCTGTTTTTTTACCATCCTTCTCTCCGTCCAGGTGTTCTTGCACCAGTCGATGCTCAAGTTTCGGCAAGGAAATAGGCAAGTAGAGTCAACTGGTTGGTCATCGTGAACTTGAAAACCCGAACTCCGGCCAGATCGCCAATCTTGGTCTCACCGATGGCTGGATCGGCGGCGACGGTGCGTACTGCATCATCCAGATCGCGTTTTTGGTTGGCATGTCGTCGCTTGGCCGCGTTATTGAAAGATCGGGTTTGAAGAATACGCATCAGTCGAACTTGTATTCCTCAAGCTCCGACTCTTCCCGGGCAAGAAGGATGTCCTTGATCATGGAATAGGGTAGATCGGGATTTTCCTCGGCGATTTTGCCAATTCGGGACCAGTATTCGATCTGTTTGGGCAGTGATCGATGAAAGACCTGTCCATGGCGTTTGGCTTCGGCAACCAACGCATCGGAGATTTCGACATTGACTGGCATGTTGGGTTCCTTTGTTGCCGTACCGGTGCAAAGCACCACCAAAAAAGCCATCCCCAGTGCCATTCTTGTAGCATGATGATATTGATTTTACAAATAAAAATATGATATGGAATGTCAACAGGTCCGGGATAGGTTTTCCCATTTTCGGTTGGGGTTCTGTCCCTTTCCCGGACCTTTGTGATCATCTCTCACGTCAACGCAGTGCGTGGCGTTTATGATCCTAAGCCAGCATCCGCTCTCCAATAGAGAGCCAACGTTTGATTTCTTTGTGTTCTGGACGGATCGCCGACGCTTTTTCCCAGGCGTCCATGGCATTGCGGGTTTGATCCAGTTTGGCATAGGCAATGCCCAGATAATAATGGAGGTGAAACCGTTCGGGATGTGTCATGGCCACCGGTGCCATGGTGTTGACCGCCTCCTGGCGTTGACCCGATAGTAGAAGAGATTTCCCTAACAGGGTGGCAATACCCGCATCTTGAGGGTGCAATCTTTGCAAATTCGCCAGCAGGGCAATTGCCTCCTCCAAACGGCCAACGCGGGTATACGCCAAGCCCAAATTCATTTGACAGGCATAATCATCTTGCCCGAGTTCTATGGCACGCTCCAAAGAGTGGATGGCCTTGCCATAACGCTTTTGGTTGACCATCCGAATGCCTGTTTTTTTCTCCATGTCTCCTGGGGATTCGTCACTTTCGGGCTGCGGTGTGATAAACTGAATCCCTCGAACGGTGATGGGTTTTGATTGTGCATCCAGAGCCGCCAGTAAGTTTTGGGCCGTGGGGGCTTGCCCATGAAACATGGTGGGAAATGGAATGGTTTCGGTGCTGGCAAAACAGGATGATGTGGCTTCGACGGTTGAGGAATGATCATGACATTCACTCTCGGATGGGCTGTCGGGGATGATGGGAAAAGAAAACGATGATTCGGTTCCGGGATGTTTTTCCATAAATTTTGCCTCATTGTTGGAGTAGGCTTGCAAAGATTTAATTTTTATGGCACAGCAAAAATGGGACCGATTGACGAAAGTTAAGGGAATTCAATAGGTTTCATCAAGAGTTCATAGGGTTGAACCGATCCTATCGTGGATGGTTGCCAATATTTCGGCAGGGCGATTGCGTTTGGAATTGGCACAACCAATTGCCTAGGAAATAATCCATGATTAAAAGAAAAAAGGGGTCTGGGGGATTGCCCCCAGGGTTTTGACTTTGTT
>JADGCQ010000058.1 GCA_015228925.1 Magnetococcales bacterium
AAACCCTGGGGGCAATCCCCCAGACCCCTTTTTTCTTTTAATAATTTTCTAGGGCGTATCTCAAGTTATCGGATATCAATACGCCCTAATGTCAAGGGATTCCAAATGCAATTGCCCTGCCCCATTCGCTTTCGACCACTGGAAACCTTCCCCGGTTATGGTACACTGTCCAGTGGCGGGAGCGGGGAACAGAGGTTGCATTCCGTAATGTTCGGTAAGATTCGTCTTCGGTGAATCGACGCATTGGGAAATGAATGGATGATCAAAAAAAAACAGATCAGAGAGGTTACTTCACAGGTTACCGACGGCGTATTTATCATAGACATCCATGGCGGTATCACTTTTATCAATACCCAAGGGGAAAAACTCTTAGGATGGCGTGAACAAGAACTTTCCGGTTTGAATAGCCATGACCTCTTTCACCATGTCCGCCCGGATGGGTCGCGCAATCCAGGGGAAGATTGTCCGATTCACCAAACGGTCATTACTGGGATCCCTCATCGCATCGAAGAGGACTATTTCGTGCGACGAGACGGTTCCTTTCTCCCTGTTTCCCTCTCCTCCGCCCCCATCCTCAAAGATGGCAAAATCACAGGGGCGGTCATCACCTTCCATGACAACAGCGAACGCCTCTCGGCACAACAGGCCATACGCGAGAGAGAACAATCCTTCCAACTCCTCTTCAATAGCATCCGTGATGCAACATTCGTTGTTGCAATCAATCCAGAGGGGAGTTTTGGACAATTTTTGGAGGTCAACGAAGCGACATGTCTGCGGTACGGTTATTCCCGGGAAGAACTGCTGGGGATGACGCCGACTGTCTTTAACACGCCAGAAGGGGTGGCTGATCTTGACAAGTTGGCCAAAAAAATCATCACAGACCGATTCGTCAGTTTTGAACGGATGCATGTGACCCGTGATGGTCGCCAGATGCCCGTGGAGGTGCATACCCGGTTATTTGAGTTTAATGGCCAGTTGGCAGCCCTGTCGTCGGCACGAGATATCTCCAAACGCAAAATGTTGGAAAAAAGAGACTTACGAGCCTATATCAACCGCATTGCCTTGAATGCCCTTTTGGAAGTGGCCCTGGAACCGATTTCCCTCAAGCAAAAATTGGGTGTCTCCCTGGACATTATTCACACCGTCCCCAGAATGGCCATCCAGGCCAAGGGTTCCATCATGTTGGTGACGGAGGAAGGGGATCTGGAATTGGCGGTGGAGCGTGACTTGGGGCCGGAATTGGTGAAAAAATGCCAACGTGTTGCCTTGGGTTATTGTCTGTGTGGACGGGCGGCACAAACGCGGGAAATGGTGTTTTCCGGTGCTATCGACGCACACCATGATATCACCTTTCCAGGAATGACACCTCACGGACATTACTGTATCCCTATTATTTCCCGTGGAAAACTACTCGGCGTATTGAACCTTTATGTGGATGCGGGGCATGTCCGGGATGCCGAAGAAGAGGCATTTTTGACGACCGTTGCCAACACCCTGGCGGTTGTGATCGAACGGGGAAAGTTGGATGAAAAGGTGCAATACATGGCGAGCCATGATCCCCTTACGGCGTTGCCCAATCGCGTCCTCTTCAAAGAACATTTGGAACGTGAATTGCGCCATGCCATCCGTGACCACACTATGGTGACGGTGGCCTTTTTAGACTTGGATCGTTTTAAAGTGGTCAATGACACGTTGGGTCATGAGGCTGGCGACCTTCTCTTGAGGGCGGTCGTGCAGCGTTTGCGCCGGTGTTTGCGGGATTCCGATACCCTGGCGCGACTGGGAGGTGATGAGTTTACATTGATTCTCCCCGCTATCGACGGCAAACCGGGTGCTGCCCACGTTGCCCATAAAATCCTCCGCGCCATACAGGAGCCGTTTGCCATCTTCGGCCAATCCTGCCAAATTGGGGTCAGCATCGGGATGAGTTGTTATCCTGATCACGGGGACGTGGCGGATGAATTGATCCAAAAAGCGGATCAGGCGATGTATGTCGTCAAAAATCGAGGTCGCAACAATTATGCATTCTATGAAGGGTGAACTGGGTTGGAACTTGCGAGATAACCATGACCTATGATGCTTCCCATATTGAGGTTCTTGAAGGGTTGGAAGGGGTACGCCGTCGTCCTGGCATGTATGTGGGCGGCACCGACCTCAAGGCGTTGCACCATTTGGTGGCGGAAATTCTTGACAATGCAACCGATGAGGTGGTGGCAGGACATGCCAACCGTATCGACGTGGTACTGACCCGGGAGGGGGCGGTTTCGATTCAGGACAATGGGCGGGGAATGCCGGTGGATTTCCATCCGCGCTATCCCGATAAGTCGGCGTTGGAGGTGATTCTGACCAAACTCCATGCCGGGGGCAAATTTAACAATAAGGCTTATACCACATCGGGGGGATTGAATGGTGTGGGGATCTCGGTTGTCAACGCCCTGTCCAGCAAAACCGTGGTGATTGTGGAACGGGATGGTCATTGTTGGCGGCAAAGTTTCTCCAGAGGCGTACCGATTACCGCGCTGATCCAGGAGGGAGAAACCCGAAAACGGGGAACACGGGTCGAATTTTTCCCGGACCGCGATATTTTTCCCGATGTGACGTTCCATGTGGAACGTATTCTGGAGATGTGTCGTGCCAAAGCCTATTTAAATCGTGGGGTTCGCATTCACCTGTCGGTGGAAGAGACGGGTGTGTTGCATGAGTTTTATTTTCCGGGTGGCGTCAAGGATTACATCGACCAATGGTTGGCGGACAAGCGTTTCATCATCGAGAAAAAATTTTCGGGGATGGTGGATCAACAAACGGAGGTGGCCAATCCCATTCGTTTGGAGTGGGCCATGGGTTGGACCTATGAAGAAAAGGGAAAAGTTCTTTCCTATTGCAACACCATTCCCACTTTGGAAGGTGGGACGCATGAGAGCGGTCTGCGGGCGGCGTTGTTGCGGGGAATGCGGGAATTTGCGGAAGCGCGCACTTTGTTGCCCAAGGGGATCACCATCATTGCGGACGATGTGATGGATGGATTGTGGGCGATTATTTCCATTTTTATCCATGAGCCAGAATTTGCGGGACAAACCAAGGAACGGTTGGCATCGACCTGGGTGACCCGCCAGGTGGAGAGTGCGGTCAAGGATCATTTGGATCATTGGCTGCATGGGGATGTGGGACAGGCGACGTTGTTGGTGACGGCGATTGTGGAGCGGGCGCAGGATCGGATGAATCGGCGGAAGGATTTAACGCAGATCAAGCGCAAGACGGCAACGACCCGTTTGACGTTGCCGGGCAAGTTGACCGATTGCACGGTGGGGGACATTACCCAATCGGAATTATTTATTGTGGAGGGGGATTCGGCGGGAGGTTCGGCCAAGCAGGCGCGCAATCGTTATAACCAAGCGGTTTTGCCGTTGCGGGGGAAAATTCTCAATGTTGAGCAGGCTAACTTGGAAAAATTTGAGAAAAACACGGAGATTCAGAGTCTCATTACCGCCATTGGGACGGGGTATGGGCGGCAATTTGATATCAGCACGTTGCGGTATGGCCGCATTGTGATCATGACGGATGCCGATGTCGATGGGGCGCACATTGCAAGTTTGTTGTTGACGTTTTTTTTCCGGTTTATGGCACCGTTGATTGAGAATGGTCATTTATATTTGGCACAACCACCGCTGTATCGACTGACTGCCGGTTCTGAGAGTTGGTATGCATTGGATGATGTGGAGAAGGAGGTTTTGATGCAGACCATTCAGAAAAAAAAGGGTAAGGGGGGAAAGGTGGTGAAGATTGACCAATCGCGGTTTAAGGGGTTGGGCGAGATGGATCCCAAGCAATTACGGGAGACGACGATGGATCCGGGTTCGCGGCGATTGCTGCGGGTATTTGTGGATGACAGCGACCTGACCCATGGAACATTCAATCGGTTGATGGGTAAAAAACCGAGTGAACGATTTGCTTTTATTCAGGAAAAAGCCCCCTTTGCCGAGGGGAGCCTGGATATTTGAGTTCAACGATGGTTTAAATTATTAAAAGAAAAAAGGGGTCTGGGGGATTGCCCCCAGGGTTTTGATTTTAGACAAAAAGAGATCCATTTTTCCGCTTTTTATTTCATTCTTCAAGTATTTTCTTTAATTCAATAGCTTTACGTACCTGTTCGGCGATTTCCGGTTCTGGCCGCTTGCCGAAGCACCAGATTACTTCATCATAGACAGCGATTGCCTCGGCACGTTTATCCAGCTTGCCCAAGGCGACTCCCTTGTTGGTGAGGGCCTTTGCAACGTGTTCGGCGATGCTTGGTTCTGTCCGCTCGCCAAAGCGCTGGATTACTTCATCACAGACAGCGATTGCCTCGATAAGTTGACCCAGAACACCCAAGGCGGCTCCCTTGTTGACGAGAGCCTTTGCAACTTGTTCGGCGATGCCCGGTTCTGGCCGCTTGCCGAAGCACCGGATAACGTCATCAAAGACAGCGATTGCCTCGGTAAGTTGACCCAGCATGCCCCGGATGACTCCCTTGTTGGCGAGGGCGGAACTGACATGGACGGCAACGGTTTCATCATCCTGTCCGTAAGACAACCGATGCTGGTCGTAGAGTGAAACTATTTGTTCATAGATTGCGATGCGATCTTCAAGAATATTTTTATTCTCTCCAAAAAGTTCTGATCGAATGTTCATGGCTCTAAAAACAGCGGCTGCGGGTTCTGCTTCGTTCAGTGCGGAACGAAAATCATTTTCAATTCCAAGGCATTCGGCCTGAGCCATCTGCACGCGATCTGGACGTGTGGATGACCACCATTCCAGTACCAACGCCATCCGTTCTTTGGCTCCCCGCCAATGGAGACCTTCAGGGAGTTGGATTGTGGCGTCTGTCAAAGCATTCAGCGCGAGGCGTTGATTGGGTGGTATGACGTAGGCCCAACGATTGCCATCAGAATCGGGCTTCATGGCAAGAAAACCAATAGTCTTCAGATATTCGAGAGCTTCGGTATAAGTCTCTTGAACATTCCCAGAAGAATCACCCTGTGTCAGGCTTGAGTTAAACCAATCTTTCAATTCGGCGGCAGTAAAATGGCCAACCCGGTGTACCAACGCATAACAAAACTTGAGAAATTTTCCAAAGTCAAAGTGATAGCGGGGTGCCAACTCCTGCAATTGCTGCGCTTCAAAAGCGGCCAGTTGTTGTGCCAGATCATTTATTTCTTGCGCTGCCATCCCTTGAGGCATACGCTGGGAATATTCTAAAAATCCTTCTCCTCGGTCTGCTGCCAAAAACAAAGCCCGTTTGAAGAGTGCGGTGGAAAAACCGACGATGCGAAAGATCCAATCAGCCCCCTCCAAGGATGTTTTTGGTGGCCGACCCTTCTCCCTTGGCCAGCGTGCCTGGAGAACTCTATTTGCCAATTCTCGAGCTTCTGCGGCTTCTAAGAACGAAACCTGGTAGTTTTTCCAATGGTTTGGTCCAGGTCGCCGGGCCGTGACCACCAGTTGCAACGTCAGTGCTGCCCGCTTTGCCCCCTGGATCAAGATTTCTACCATCCGCTTGCCGGCATCACTTCCCAACATGCGCGCGATGATAGAATCATTTTTCTCAACACTGCTTCCGTCGGCCAGATAGGTTAAATCATCCAACACCCACACATGACGCCCCGGTTTATTCTCCAAGGCCCCGAACAGGGAATCCCAGGATGGAGAAACCAAATTCAACTGGTAACACGCTGCCAATCGCTGCATCAACTCTTTTTCCAAGGACGCTGTATCGGAATACTCCCAACAATTCATCTGCATCAAGGTAATCGGGTCGTCCTTCGCGTGAAACGCCATCTCGCTGACCCATGTGGTAAACTGACGGACCAGGGCGGTCTTGCCCATTCCCGCATCCCCGTGAATCCACACTACCCGCCGCCGATCATGGTCATTGCGTGGATCTGGCAGTTTGAGCAATGTTTTGAGCAGGTCGAGGCGACCTACGAAGGGGTCATGATCCATAGAATATCCCACCCGGCCCAGGCAGGTGGTGAGAAGGTCGGTGCAGGAACGGCCAAAAAGGTGGGGCGGTCCCCAAACCAAGTGTGGGATTCCGGTGGGCAAAGGGGTGTCGGGCAAGTCGTCCGCATAACGCAGCACATCGAGAAACTTGGAATCCATGTGGGGGCGACACTGTTCCATGGCCGCATCCATGGCACTTTTTGCCCCCATTTGGTCTAGCCGTTTGACCCATTCCCCCATGAAACCTTGGGGGACGTCGCGCAAAATAGGGGCAGAAAAGGCGATCCACGGAAAATCTAAATCTTTGGCGAAGGTGGCACCATGGCAGGCAAATAGCGTGAAAAGCTCAAGCCCCCCAACGATATCTCGAAATGCTTGCGCCCCAATCGGCCCGTCGGCAAACTGCAATAATCCCGTCTCATCCCCATGGCCGTAGAAAACCAGAATGTCTACCCCCTGGTTTGCCGTTAGGTTCAGGGAAGCTTTGGTTGCCTGATCAACCCGCAATTCCACGTCCAGTTTAGATTTTAACCAAGCTCGTATCGTGGCCGTCGCCATTTCTACCGCTTCGGGTAGCGGATCCTCAAGAGAATGACCGATGAGCAGTGTTACCTGTTTCTTTTGGATGGGTGCTGAGGTAACAGTTATGACCGCTTCTTCCCGGGTCTGGAGATATCCCGTCCAAACCTTGCCATGTTTGTCGAGGAACTCCTCCCTGATCCAGGGCAGTTCACCAAGGGGACGCAATTTTTTATCATCGCGTTTTGGATGATTGCTCCAATTCTCCATGAACGTCGCCGAAACCACCAAAGCCATAGGCTCATCCGGTGGCCGTACCAAATTCCTGAGTCGTGGTTGATCAATCAGTCGCGCCGCTTCTGTAAAAGCATCGCTTAAAAGTTGATCTTCTACGGTCTCCACATCCCCCAGGGTCAAGGCCACCCGCAGGTATAAAGGAAAATCGGGATGTTTGGGGTTGTCCTGGATCAGAGACTTTTTTAAATCCAACGCAAAACGGAGCGCGACCGGCGAGGGAAAAGCGTCCATGGTGAAGTAATAGCCATCCCCAGTGCCATGGCGGGGGATGGCTTTCCATGGATCGGCAAAACCAACAAATGGGGTGGCGCATTGGGTGATAAGATCTTGAAACCGTCTGAGTATTTCCCGTTTTTGTGTCGCCCCTTGCAACCGATCAAAGCCCACGATATCCAGCAAAACGATGGGAGAATTGCGCGTATCCTGGGGCATGATCACACTCCTGAGAGTTTAACCAAAGAACTGAGGCATTCTCTCACGATCAAAAGTCTTATGCTAGAAATATTTTGTTTAAAGTCAAAACCCTGGGGGCAATCCCCCAGACCCCTTTTTTCTTTTAATAATGGCTTATTTGACCACAGCAAAACTACTCTTGCGCGCTCCACAGTCAGGGCAGACCCAATTTCCTGGTAGATCCTTAAAAGAGGTACCTGGGGGTACTTTCCCTGTGGAATCCCCTTGTTGTGGATCATAATGGTAATCGCACACGCTACATACCCACTTTTCCATAATCATTCTCCAGTTGTTGTTTAATTGTTAAGTGTTATGACCATATCGCATTGGATAGGCCGAATGCGCATATATTTCTTCATTATTTGGAAAAAAGAAGCACAAAATTTTCAAACATCTCCCTCTCGAAATGGTGAATCATTTCATTCTTCATGATTTGAAGTGCCTTAAAAGGGGGCATCCCTTCCTTGTAGACGCGCTTGGCGGTCAGGGCATCATAGACATCGGCAATGCATCCAATTTTCCCATATTCATGAATTTCATTTCCCTTGAGATGGCGCGGATAGCCGGTCCCATCCTCCCGTTCATGATGTTGCATCGCGATGATAGCACACTCCTCGCTCAGTTGGCTGGTATCCATCAGGATACGGTAGCTTTGGTAGGGGTGGGTACGCATGCGCTTCATCTCCCATTCGTCCAGGCGACTGGGCTTGTTCAGAATGGCAGGATCGACTTTGACTTTGCCCAGATCGTGCAAAAATGCCCCGGCTCCAAACTCACGCATATTGTGACTACTCTTATTTTTGTACAGTTTCTTGGCGAGACATACTGCAAGTACCCCGACATTGACGGAGTGCGTATAGGTGTAATAATCGTGACTGGTTACTTTGAGCAGATTGATGGCGGTGTCGTCGTCCTCCAGAATCATTTCTACGACACTCCCCACAGCACTCTTCGTATTCTTTATAAAATCAGCGGTGGGGGTTTCAAAAAGACTCGAAAAAAGACTCAGGGAATGTTGATAAACCGCTTGCGCTTTTTGTTTTGGGTCCAGGGTGGTGCTTCGCGCAGCCTCCATGACTGCTTCTGTGAGGTGTTGACTGGACTTTTTCAGGGGAGTCTTGCTGCCAGCGTGAGATAGGGTGGCAAGCTCCGCCAGCACTTTTTCACCCCGACTCGGCGAATGCCTGGAAGAATCTTCATCATCGGTATCGTCAAGTGCTTCGAGTTGTTCTTGCAATACTCTCTTAACTTCATGATCAACAGCACCATCTTTATTATTCATAGAATGGTCCCTTGTTTTTTTTCTATAAAAAAACCAAAACCATCTTGATATCGGTAGTCTCAAAAAAGGTACTGTTTACCCCCCCCAGACCCCTTTTTTCTTTTAATAATTTTATTATGGGAGGGGTAGACCATTATTTCAGCCTTCCATCCCACGGCTGGGATGGAGTTTTGTCGCAATAAGACCATTTCCCCGCAAACGTCCCATTGCCGTCCGCCTGAACCTCCAGGCGGCCCCAGAAAGGGGTCATCGAATAACCACGTCCACGTCGGGCATACGAACACCGTTGTTCCGACGATGCCTGTGCCCAATAGCCAAGATAGTTACCATCGCCATGATTCTCTAAATAAATAAAGCCCTTGGGATAGCTGTCATAATAGCCAAGAAATCCATCTTCATTGTCTACCTTGCTGATCACATCACCATAGGTGGTGCGATAGATATTTTCAGCAAAAACCGGGTCGCAACCCAAAAAGATCATCCCCATCACAGCGATGATGATGCGCATGATGTTCATCTGATTTTTCTCCAAATTTTAAGTGGGTATCTCCATTCAACCCGCCAAAGTGCCGTGGCAATGTTTGTATTTTTTACCGCTGCCGCAAGGACAGGGCTGGTTGCGCCCAACCTTGTCGCCATCGCGGCGAAAGGGTTCCGGTGATTTTTTTTCTTCGCTACCATCGCCCAAAGCCCCGGAAGAGGGATGATTCATCGTCATGGCCCGTTCCCTAGCTTGGGCACGTTCCGTCTCCATGCGGGCAACCTCGTCGGGTTGTCGCACCTCCACCCGTGACAAGACCTCCACCGCCTCCGATTTGATCCGTGACAACAAGCCATCAAACAATTCAAACGCCTCACGCTTGTATTCGTTCAACGGATCCTTCTGAGCATACCCCCGCAAATGGATCCCCTCCTTGAGGTGATCCATGTTCAATAAATGTTCCTTCCACAAATAATCCAGGAGCTGCAAAAGAATGGTCTTTTCCAGATAGCGCATCAAGGGTGCCCCCATCCGCTCCTCTCGCTCCCGATTATGCTCTTGAACCGCCTTTTGCGACCGCTCCAAAATCACCTCGGGGGAAACGCCATCCTCTTCCTTCCACGCATCGGCATCAATATTCACCCCAAACTGACGCATCACCCCTTCGGAAAACTTTTTCGTCTGCCAAGCATCGGGATAAACATTCGGTGGAATATGCGTGGAGAGCAAATCTTCCAACAAATCCTGACGCACATCGGCGAGAAAATCGGAAATATCCTCCGATTCCATCAATTCACGTCGCTGTTCATAAATAACCTTGCGTTGCTCATTCATGACATCATCATATTTTAACAGATTTTTTCTGATGTCAAAATTGCGCCCCTCAACCTTCTTCTGTGCCGATTCGATGGCCTTGTTGATCCAGGGATGAACGATAGCTTCCCCCTCCTCCAACCCCAACTTGACCAACATGTTATCCATCCGTTCCGACCCGAAGATGCGCATCAGGTCATCCTGAAGAGATAAATAAAACCGACTCGATCCCGGATCCCCCTGGCGTCCCGCACGACCACGCAACTGGTTGTCAATACGTCTGGCCTCATGCCTTTCGGTGGCAAGAATATGCAAGCCCCCCGCCTTTAAAACTTCCTCTTTTTCCAATTGGCATTCCCGCCGTATTTCCTCTTCGCGCATTTTGGCCGCCTCCTCGGAAAGAGTCCCGGCCACCTCGTTTTTGAGGCGCATTTCCACATTGCCGCCCAATTGAATATCGGTCCCCCGGCCTGCCATGTTGGTGGCAATGGTGACCGCATTCTTGCGCCCCGCCTGGGCGATGATCGAGGCCTCACGTTCGTGATACTTGGCGTTGAGAACCTTATGGGTAATCTTGGCCTTTTTCAATCGTTGCGATAAATCTTCCGACCTTTCAATGGAAATCGTCCCGACCAATACCGGTTGACCCCGTTCATGACAATCGGTGATCTCCTCGATGATCGCCTTGATCTTCTCTTCGTAGGTGCGGAACACCACATCGTCATGATCCACCCGGACCATATCCCTGTTGGTGGGAATGAGGACAACCTCCAGGTTGTAAATGGACTGAAATTCCGCCGCCTCAGTATCGGCGGTCCCAGTCATCCCAGCCAGTTTGTTGTACATACGAAATAAATTTTGAAAGGTGATCGAGGCCAAAGTTTGCGATTCGTTTTGGATGACCACTTGTTCCTTGGCCTCCAGGGCTTGGTGCAAACCGTCCGAATAACGACGCCCCGGCATCATCCGACCGGTAAATTCATCGATGATGACCACCTCACCCTCGTTGACGATGTAATCTTTGTCCCGTTCAAACAGGGCATGGGCACGCAACGCCTGATTGACATGATGCACCACCTCCACGTTGCCCACATCATACAACCCACCCTCCTTGAGCATCCCAGCCTCTTTGAGCAACGTTTCAATCTGCTCATTCCCCTCCTCGGTAAACACCACCGTGCGGGCTTTCTCATCGACGGTAAAATGGGTCTCCCGTGTCAGCTTGGGAATCAGTCGATCCACCTTGTAATACTTATCGGTGTTATCTTCCG
Source organism: Magnetococcales bacterium (assembly GCA_015228925.1). Classification (GTDB taxonomy): domain Bacteria; phylum Pseudomonadota; class Magnetococcia; order Magnetococcales; family UBA8363; genus UBA8363. Next base: position 11,096 of record JADGCQ010000058.1, read on the forward strand.
TCGGGCCGGATATGATCAACGGTGTTCGGGCCTCATCCACCAAAATGGAATCGACCTCATCCACGATGGCAAAGTTCAGTTCACGCTGCGTCATGTCGGACAAACTGAACTTCATGTTATCGCGCAGAAAATCAAAGCCAAACTCATTGTTGGTGCCGTAGGTGATGTCGGCCCCATAGGCTTTGCGTCGGGCGTCGTCATCCAAACCATGAACGATGACCCCCACCTCCATCCCCAGGAAACGATAAATTTGGCCCATCCATTCGGCGTCTCTTGTCGCCAGATAATCGTTGACGGTGACCAGATGGGAACCACGTCCCGAAAGGGCATTGAGATAAAGTGGCAGGGTAGCGACCAGAGTTTTCCCCTCCCCGGTCTTCATCTCGGAAATTTTGCCCTGGTGCAAGACAATGCCACCGATCAACTGGGTGTCGAAATGACGCATTCCGGTGGTCCGTTTGCTGGCTTCCCGGACAACGGCAAACGCTTCGGGCAATAAATCGTCCAAGGTTTCACCGGCATTCAATCGTTCTTTGAACGATCCTGTTTTTGCTCGCAATTCTTCATCGCTGAGCGTTTCAAGATCCGCTTCCAGTTCGTTGATGCGGTTGATCAGTGGACGCAAACTACGCAGATAACGATCGTTGCGTGAGCCAAAAATTTTACGGGCAATCTTGCCAAGCATGGAGCGACATCCTTCACGGGTTTTCGATAAAATGCTAAAACATAACACCAAAGACCCCTTGCAGCAAAGTGGGTTGATTGCGATAGTGTCACTTAGGGCGTCCAACAGGGGACGGCGGCGGGTTTATTCATCCACTTTTTTTTTGCGGTATTCATGGCGATCACCTCGTCCCAGAAAGAATGGCTGTCCGGTTTGCGTGACAATGTTCACGGGTTTATGGCAACCCTTCAGGTGCAGAATCAGCCGGGGCACTTTAAACCTTGCCCGCAAGGGAGCTGCGACGCCGGCGAAACAGCGGCCTTGGGTTTTAGCTGTTTTGCCCACAAAATCTATTATTCCCTGGGGCTGTTGGAAACCCTTTCTCCCCAGGACCAGACCGCTTGGCTCGATTTTATCCGCGCCTTCCAAAAACCGGAGGGTATTTCTCCCCATGGCCGTTGGTCCAACGCCTTCATCGATCCCGGTTTGCTTCACGCTATCCAAGAACCGCCGTACCTAGGAATACAACTCACGGTACGCCGTTTTCTCGCGGGCATCAAACCACCGCAACCCAAAGCGGACGCCATTCGAGCCGAAACCAAACAAGCCATCGCCACCCTGGCCCAAATGGGTGCCAAACCTTGGTATCCCTTTCCCCATTTTCCCCTCAAAGCACGCACCTTGCGCCGTGAACTGAATCGTTTCGACTGGTCGCAACCGTGGTCGGCGGGAGCAAAAACCGCACTTTTTGCTGTTTTTATCCAAACCCAAGCCCCCCTCCTTGAACAAGTCGATCGACAAAACCTTGTCGAGACGATGGTTCATTTCCTGGAAACAATCGTCCATCCCCAATCAGGATCCTACTATCGCGGAAAACAGAGTCCTCCCCGTGGGCAAATGATCAATGGGGCCATGAAGGTACTCAATGCCCTGGATTGGCTCAATCAACCCATCCATTATCCCGAACGCCTGATCGATACCACCCTGGAACAGGGACCACCGCCGGCAGGTTGTCACGTCGTCGATTGGATTTATGTCCTTCACCGTTGCTCTCTGCAAACGGACCATCGCAAAACGGAAATCCAAAACCGTTGCCTTGACATCATCGATTTAATCAAAACCCACCAAAATCGTGACCAGGGTTTCTCCTACCAACCCCACAATGCCCAGACAAAATACTACAACGCCACCATCTCACAAGGGTTGGACGAGGGAGATCTTCACGGTAGTTGTCTGTTGATCTGGGCCTTGACCATGATTGCGGCCTTGCTTGAATGGGAACAACCCGGTTGGAAAATCATTCGGCCATGATGATCGATCTGAAACAACTGCATTTGGTTTTATTTTTCACCGAAGGGGTCTCCCTGGAAATATGGGATCGGGGCGGACTGTTTGATCGTGAAGTCGCTCTGTACAAAGCGTTGCTGCCCCACCTCAAGGCCATCACTTTCGTGACCTACGGTAAAGCTCACGATCTGGATTTTGCCCAACGTATCGCAGGGATTCGGATCGTTTGTAACCGATGGAATCTGGGACCACAATGGTACCGAAGGACTTTTCCCCTGGCACTGCGTTCCTGCCGCAAGGGGCCGGCAATCTTTAAAAGCAACCAAGTCAGAGGTGGCGGAATCCCTGTCTATCTGGCCAAACGTTTTGGCAAACCGAGCATCGCACGATGTGGTTATCTCCCTTCCGACAGCCTGAAAACCCGCCAGGGAGAAGCTGCTGAAGCGATCAGACAAGCCATGCTCTGGGAAAACGAGTTGTTTTCCCAAGCCAATCGGTGTGTCGTCACCACACAGGCCATGAAACATTGTCTACTACAGGATTACGGGGTTGCATCGGGAAACGTGCGTGTCATCCCAAACTATGTGGATACAACCCTATTCGCCCCCGATGCCAACAGAAAAAAAAATAAACGGCGCATTATTTTTGTAGGCCGCCTGGAGGAGGTAAAAAATATTTTTTCCCTGATCGACGCCCTGGTGGCGCAGGATGTGGGGCTTTGGGTTGTCGGCGAAGGGAGCCAACGTCAGGCTTTGGAAAATGCTGCGCGTGAAAAAGGGGTGTCCACACAGTTTTTTGGAGCGCGACCCCATCATGAATTGCCGGAACTTTTGAACAGTGCTACCGCCTACATCCTCCCCTCAACCTGGGAAGGACACCCTAAAACGTTGCTGGAGGCCATGTCGTGCGGACTCCCTTGCATTGGCAGTGATATCCCTTCCATCCGCAGTGTGATCCACCACGGTGAGAATGGCTTGCTATGCGGGTTGGATGCCACATCCATTCGTCACACAATCGTTCAACTGTTGGCACAACCCGCATTGCAGGAACGTCTCGGACAAAACGCCCGTACCTACGCACTTCAACATCTGAGCCTGGAACGGATTGTTGCTATGGAACTTGAAGTTTATCGGGAACTCCTACACCGTACTTAATGGGTGAAAACTCCAAAAAATATTAAGCGAGAGACGACTCCTTAGTGACTACCCCCACCGTCAGCGTTGTGATGAGCGTTCATAACGGAGAAGATTTTCTTCACCGCGCCATCGTCAGCATTCTCCAACAGACATGGGGTGATTTTGAATTCATCCTCATCGACGATGCTTCGACCGACGCCACAGCAACCATGATCCATGCCTGGGCCAACAAAGACCGCCGCATCATCCCAGTCGTCAACGAGTCCAATATCGGATTGACACGCTCCCTCAACAAAGGGATTCGTCTTGCGCGGGGGCGGTGGATTGCACGGATGGATGCCGATGATATTGCACGACCCGAACGGTTGGAAAAACAACTCCAATTTCTGGCCGATCATCCCTCTGTGGGCCTTCTGGGAACAGCCGCTTGGCTCATCGACGCCGAAGGGGTTGTCAAAGAACCCTGTCATATCAATCCCGCCACCCATACCGAAATTTGTTGGTGGATCATCCTGACCAATCCGTTTTTTCATGCCTCGGTCCTGTTTGATCGAACCATCGCCTTGAACAACCCCTATGACGAATCAATACGTTATGGCCAAGATTTTGAACTTTGGGGCCGTCTGCTGCAAGTGACCCAGGGGGCCAATCTCACCCAACCACTCGTCCAACTGGGCCGACATGAAAACCGTCTGAGTGTCCGCCATGGAAAGGAACAATTGGATCAAGGGATTTCCATCATGCAAAAACGATTGCTCACATGGGTTCCTGATGGCCACTGGGAAACAGATACCATACGCCAAATGCGGCAGATCATTCAATCAGACTGGCCGACACCCCATGAAACCTCAAAAGGTTGGGAGTGCGTCCTGACACTTTTTTCCCGTTATTCCCGGCAACCTCACCTTGATCAAATAATCGTGAAACAAATACGCCAACAATTAATCCGACATGTGCTGGTCAGTCTTTCCTCTTCCAAGGAACTGCAACTCAGTTTTGGCTTAATGAAACATCTTCTCTTCCGCTTTCCCCTGCCGACTATGGAAGAACTCATCAAACAGGGTCAAAAGAAAATGGCATCCTGTTGGCGTTCATAACAAACCTCCGTCCATCCCGCTGACCGTTTACGACACAGCGATTCGGGATATTGACGACGGCAACCTTTTATATTTCGTTAAAATAGGATAGATTCGGCTGTTGCGTGTTTTAACACCTTTGTCAAAGTTTATGATCATGTCATTGCAAATACGATTATCCATCATTCTTGCCATTGTCATCACCATCCAGGTCGTTCTGACCATGGTGGTTCAAGAGACATTCGTTACCCCCAGTTTTGTCGCCTTGGAAAAAAGGGAAGCGGCAAAAAATTTGGATCGGGTGATGGAATCAATCCAACGGGAACGCAAGCACATATCCCTGTTATCCTCCGATTGGGCTGCCTGGGAAGATGCTTATGAATTTGTCCAGCGTCCTACCCCGGAGTTCATCGCCTCCAACCTGAGTCCAGAATCCTTGGCGGGTATCCGCGTCAACGCGATGTATTTTTATGATCTTCAGGGGAATCTGGTTTGGGGTAAATATCTGGACGCAACCAAAAAAGCCTATGTTCCATGGCCTGATTTTTCAGAGCGTATCGATGGTTCACTGAAGGCGTTGATCACCCACAAGGATCCCACGGATGTTCACATTGAATTGCTCATGGGTTCTACCGGACCCATGATGTTGGCCACACGTCCCATTGTTCATACCGGCTTCAAAGGCCCTATCGTCGGCACACTCCTGATGGGGCGGCTTTTAGACGCCGACCTGATCCACGAGCTGGTGGAACAGACCCATGTTTCTTTTCAGGTTTTCCCACGGGGGGCTGATGGCCGGTTTTCTGGTGCGCATCAAGCCATCGTGGACAAACTGGTTGCGGGCGCATCCAGCCTTTGGCGCGATGAAGATGATGCGTATCGGGTTGGATATGCTTTGATAACTGATCATTACCAAAAACCTGGTCTGTTGATTCGCACCCAAACGCCTCGGGAAATTACCCGTGAAGGGTCTTCCGCTTTTTGGGGTACTCTGATTTCCAACCTGATTCAGGGTATCTCCATGCTGGGCATTTTGCTGGTCACCCTGCATCGTCTTGTCATTCGTCCCCTGACCGATCTGAATGCACGGATTACCAATGTTGCAACACACGGTGATTTAACCAGTCGGACCGGGATCCACAGCACGGATGAGATCGGACTATTGGCGCGGCAATTTGACACCATGGTGACCAATTTGGCCGATATTGTCGGAAAGATTCACCTACACTCCCACTCCCTGGACGCCTCCGTTCAATCGTTGGGGGCCAGCAAGGAGGGGTTGCAAAAAGATGCCACGACGACCCAGGGTCTGGCTATGGAGACCATTTCATCCTACCAGGAGTTGCAGGACAATATAGAAACGGTTCGGCATTCCGTCATGGTGACCAGTCAGGAAGTGGCGGGAATGGCGAGTGCTACCGAAAGTCTGGGGGATAACTTACAAAGTATCTCCCAGGCGACGCTCCAGGCCAGCAGCCAGATCGACACCATGGAAAATGCCGCCATGGACATCACCGGTCACATCGATGGGGTACGCGAAAATCTTGTCAAGGTCGAACACGCCATCCTCTCCATATCACAAGCGGTTTCCGGTCTATCCCTAAGCTTGGCTGAGGTTCGTACCCAATCGGGAACCACCGCCACGGAATCGGAACAAGCCCGACTCCATGTGGATGCCGCTGGCCAAGTGACACAAAAATTAACCAGTTCAGCGACTTCCATTGGTAATGTTGTGGATATCATCAACAATATCGCCGAGCAAACCAACATGTTGGCCCTGAACGCTTCCATTGAGGCCGCCGGTGCCGGAAGTGCCGGGGCAGGGTTTGCAGTCGTGGCCGATGAGGTTAAGGTATTGGCCCAAAAAACCGCCAAGGCGACCGAAATGATTTCTGAGCGGATCCTCGATATTCAGGATATCTCCAAAGAAAATGGACGCGCTATCGAGGCGGTTACGGCATCCATCAATCGCATCTACAGCGGTAATCAAATGATTGCCCAGGCGGTAACGCTCCAGAGTGATCGTCTTGAAGATATTTCTCAGGCCATGGAGGGGGTCAAACAAGCTTCCAGCGAAGTTCAGAATCGGGTCAACGAATTGGGGTATTCAGCCCGTCATGTGACAGAATCGGTCCATAACGCAGCCGAGGAAAACCGGGAAATCGCTCGCTCCGTTGAAGAGGCCTCCGTGGGAGCCAATAAACTGGTAGAGCAAGGTAAAACGCTGGATGAAACGGCCAAACGGATGGATGAGGCCACAACTCGTGGAGGACATGTCGCCATGATGGCGCGTGAACGCCTGGATGCCATTGTCTGCCAGATTCATCATTTTTCAGGGATGGTCCATCACATGGCAGGTCTGGTGGCGACCACAGCCTCTCCAGGACACCGATTGCTGGAAGCATCCGCCACCTTGGGCATAGGCCCCAGTCCGTTTGATGTCGCCGAGGTCAAACGCCAAACAATCAAATATTTTGGTGCCATCGAAAAAGCACATTGGGAGGCCCAGGGGCAATCTTTGCCCGATGTTGGTGCAATACTCGACCGTTTTAATCAGGAGGTGTTGCAAAAAATTTCGGTGATTTGTGAAAAAATGGACGGCAATCATGGAAAAATTCAAGAATTTTTGACGCAATTGCAGCAATGTTGCACGGGTGCCGATACTTCAAATCCACAAGCCTTCTTTGAGGCGTTGTCGGAAAAACAAAAATATTTCTTTCGTCTGCTGGATGAATTATATCTGCACCGCACGGATGGTGTTCAATAAAGCTGTTTTCTGGGATAACGCTGTCGATTGAGGTCATATTATGGATTGGATGCATGCCGTTGTCCTGGGAATCGTGCAAGGTATTACGGAATTTCTCCCGATTAGTTCATCGGGACATTTGATTTTAATACCACACTTCTTTGGTTGGCCGGATCAGGGGCTTGGTTTTGATATAGCGGTCAACAACGGTTCGTTGATTGCGTTAATTGTCTATTTTCGCAAAGATATCGTGAAGATTTTAACGGCGTTTTTCGCAACATTTCGTCCAGGTGGTTGGGAAAAAGATTTCCATGGTCGCTTGGCGTGGTGGCTGGGGATTGGCACCATCCCCATCGGTTTGGCGGGTATTACCTGCAAACCTCTTGTTGAAACGCTAGCCAGGGATCCCTTGGTTATCGGCGTTACGGCGGTAACGTTTGGTTTATTATTGGGTTTTTCCGACAGAATGGGACAGCGTTTGCGATCATTGTCCGACATCGGTGCCAAGGAGGCCATCATCATCGGTTGTGCCCAGGCATTGGCTTTGATACCGGGGACTTCCCGTTCGGGTGTTACCATTACGGCGGGGTTATTTTTAAACTTGGATCGAGAATCAGCGGCACGATTTTCGTTTCTTTTGGCGATTCCCGTGAGTGTCCTGGCGGGGTTACTGGAAATGATTGAATGGATTCGCCTTCCCCCGGCCCCAGAAGAGTGGATCCCCATGGCGGTCGGATTTATCGCATCGGGGGTAACTTCTTTTTTGGTAATCCATTGGTTGTTGAATTGGATCAGAAGCCGTTCATTGACGATTTTTGTCGTCTATCGTTTGATACTCGGCGTTGTGTTATTCATGGTTTTCTAGGGAGAATCTCCCATGACAGACCTGCCCTACCCACCAAAAGATGATGGCCCCAGGGGGAAGGATGGCCTGAAATCGTTTTGGGTTACCATGATCATCATTTTGCTGTCCCTGTTGATGGTCGAGGGGGTGGTGCGTTTGCGGCAATGGTGGGCGTATGGGTCTGCGGGTACTTTGGAAGATGCCTACCATGATGATCGACAAACAGGCCTTCGTATTCCGATTGCCCAGTATGAATCCCGATCAACCAAGATTAACACGCTTGGATTTCGTGGCCCAGAGATTCCCGTTCCCAAACCTGAGGGGATGTTACGACTTGCTTTTGTCGGTGGCTCGACGACCTATTGCGCCGAAGCAAGTTCCAACGATACGGTTTGGCCACACTTGGTTTGGAAAAAACTTCAGGAAATCTATCCAACTGTTCCCATGGATTATGTCAATGCCGGGATTCCCGGTTTATCGGTACCGGCATCTTTGAAAGATTTACAGCAACGGGTCAAACCGCTCCACCCAGATATTTTCATTATTTACCATGCCAGTAATGACATGTCTTGGGAGGCTAGAAAGATAGCCAAGGAACGGGGATTGTTCGACAAAGCCCAAGAGACCAGCGTATTGGGACGATATTCTCTTTTTTGGTTTCTTGCCGAGAAAAACTTCCGTCTTTGGGAATTGAAACGGCAGGCCGAGCAAGGGGTTAATCGTCTGGATGCGCTGCCATCCACGTTTGGTGCTGAATTTGAACGCAATTTGCACGAACTGATCCAAGAGGCCAAAAATCAGGGTGGTTTGGTCGTCCTGGTGAAATGGTCGCAGCAGATGCGAGAAGATCATTCCGATACGAAGAATCTGGAAGCATCCGTTTCTTCTCTGTATTATATGCCTTTTATGACGCCCAGGTTATTGATTCAAGGGTTTGGTATCTACAACCAAGCGATTGAAAGAACGGCCCTGGATACGGGGAGTATTTTGATTGGGGATGAAAATTCCATCCCTGGAGATCCCCTTCATTTTAACGATTCCATTCATTTTACCGATGCCGGCAATCAATCCATGGCCGATAGGGTCATCAAGGGGTTGTTGGCATCGGAGACGTTTCGCCGCAGGATGGAACGGTAAATCAAGAGGAGACCCGCTACGGACAGGGGAAAATAACAAGGGCTTCCATCCTCATTGCGATACCAACGGGTATCCGGCTATAGGGCGCGTTGATATTCAATAATTTATTGACACCCCCCCTAAAAAACTATTGAAAAAAAAGAAGGGGTCTGGGGAATTCTTTCCCCAGGGTTTTGATTTTAAACAAAAAGCTTCATTCTTCGCCTTTGAATTTGCTCTTGAATTTAAACAAAGTCAAAAACAAATTCAAAAGCAGAATATGGAAACCTTTTTGTTTACATTCAAAAACAACGTCAAAACCCTGGGGGCAATCCCCCAGACCCCTTTTTTCTTTTAATAATTTTAATTCTATTGAATGTCAACACGCCCTAGGGGCAATCGGTCCCTCCGTAGGTCTCTATCGCTTCCAACAAACGTGGTTTGGTAATGGGTTTGATCAGGTGCGCCGTACACCCGGCATCCATGGATTGCCGTTCATTTTCAGCAAAGGCATGGGCCGTCAAAGCGACAATGGAAACCGGTTTGCGATGGCCCTCCAGCTCCCATTGGCGAATAATTCTGGTCGCCGCATAACCATCCATAACCGGCATCTGCACATCCATCAATACCACATCAAACACACCGTTCTTGACCGCTTCCACGGCATCGACACCATTATTGACGACGGTAACCTCGTGGGGCGTTTTCTTGAGGAATGCATGAATCAGCAAAGCGTTATCCTCAGAATCATCCACCAGCAAAATCTTCCTACCCGTTGGATTGATTAAATTTTGTGAGGTGTTCTCCCTGGCGTCAGGCGCACTGGGTGCCGATTCAACAACCGGACGACGATCCAGGACATCACACAATACATCCAACAATGCCTCCCCTTTCACAGGTCTGAGTAACATACCAATGTCATGCCGCCGCGCCCGCGCCAAATCACCTTGTTGCTGATAGGAACTGATGACAACCGCAGGAAGATCGGGCCGCGCAACTTGGCTACGCAACATGCCGACACTTTCCAAAATATCCATCTGGCCTGGAGGGGGTGGAAGCAACACAACGTCCACAGGTTCACCCAAACGTTGTTGTTCCAGTAAAGAGGCAATCCCCATGTCGAGCGTTTCAACCGCAAACACCGTACCCCGTAATCCCTCAACCAAACGCATCAAGACCAAACGATGATCGGGTTGCGTTTCAACAATCAATACCCGTATGCCAGCCAAATCTTGACGCAAACCGCTGCGAGATAATGCCGGAAGAGAAGATTTTTCGCCCACCGTGTCAAAAATGGCCGTAAAACAAAATGTGCTGCCCCGCCCCGGTTCAGAGGTGACATGAATATCTCCCCGCATCAGGTGTACCAATCGGCGTGTGATCGCCAATCCAAGCCCGGTCCCCCCATATTCTCGCGTCGTCGAGGTATCCGCCTGGGTAAAAGATTCAAAAATTCGTTCCTGTTTATCCAAAGGGATGCCGATTCCAGTATCCTCCACACAAAACATCAATGCACCCGATTCGTGGTATCCGGCATGTTTTTCAACGTGAATGGAAACACGCCCCTCGTGGGTAAATTTAATGGCATTGCCGATCAAGTTGAGTAAAATTTGTCGCAACCGCTTGGGATCACCAATCAACAGGTCGGGGGTTGCTTCGTCCAAATCCAGATTCAAAACCAATCCCCGTTCTTGCGCACGGTGAATCATGATGTCCATGATGCGCCGGAGTGTTTCTTTCAAGGAGAAATGGACATTATCAAGTTCCATGCGTCCCGCTTCTACCTTGGAAAGATCAAGAATATCATTGATTAATTCCAGTAAATTGTCACCTGCGCGACGAAAGACGGCGACATATTCGCGCTGTTCAGGCGTCAAAGGGGTTTCTTCCAAGACTTCGGCCATGCCGACGATGGCATTCATGGGGGTACGGATTTCGTGGCTCATCGTGGCCAGGAATTCACTTTTGGCCAAGTTGGCCGCCTCGGCTTCACGCTTGGCCTGGACCAGTGAAGCTTGCGTCGTTTTCAGATCGGTAATGTCCATCCCCATGCTGATGATCATCCCCCCCTCAACCACGGAATGATCCAAAGGACGTGACCGCACCATCCATACACGGATGCCACCATCCATAGGATGCAGCGTCAGTTCACCCTCTTTGAGCGGATTGTCTGGAGGAAACGGGGCACCCAAAAGGTCTCGGACCTCTTGACGTTGATCCTCGGGACAAATTCTCTCGACCCACTCTTTGAGAAACAGTTTTTGATCACGTCGTTGTCCCGACAATTCCAACCAACGTTGATTGGCTTGAATAATCCGCCCATCAACCGCTGAATGAACGACCACCGGGATTGGAGCATACAAAATAATCCGCATGAACCGCTCTTCACTGACGCCCAACCTTTGGGTAATCAACAACGCCTCTTCCATGGCCCGCTCACGCCCGGAGACCAATACCCAGGAGGCCAGGGCAATGGCCAGGCTGATCATAAATCCAGCGATGGGAATGATGGTACTGGCACGCGATTGATAATTCTCGATAAATAAAAGGCTGGGAGAAAACCGAACCGTCCAGCCCCCCTGACCGGCAGATGATTGTGTCAACCGGACCCATTCAAGACCCGATGATTCGGTCGCCATCGCGGGATGGGTATCGTAGACCTTGGAATTTCCAGATATCAACAAACCGTCAAAAACTTCGGCGCGCAGGTCAACATGAACGCTGCCATACAGGGATTCAAAAAGTTTTTTGGCATCGTAAACCGTTGCAATCCAGCCGAACAAGGCAGCTCTTCGATTTTTAACGTTCGTGATATCGCGACCGGGACGATAAACGGGATAAAAGTAGATCAAGTCCCAGCGGATTTCCTGACCGACACGGCGTACAGTTAAAGGTGAAAATACGGGTCGTCCCCAATCCCGCGATTGTTTGGCCGCTTCGCGCCGCCCTTTTTCGGAACCCAGATCGGTCCCCGCCTTATAGAAAATTTGCGTCGGATTCGCGGCACGATGAAAGGTCACAACAAAATAATCATCCCTTTTTTCTTCGGTTTCCACACGAAAATAGGGGCTAAAAGGAAATTGCATCCGGCGTTCGAATCGTTCCCGTTCCTCTTCGGTTACCGGAACCACAAAGGCAATTTCTTGCAACCCAGGGTAGCGTCCTTCCCAATCCATGGCATCCAGAAAGCGGTCCCATTCGATGGTCGAAATGGCATCGGATGTTGTAAAAAGACCACTGACTGCCCGCGAAAGATTTTCCTGCAAGAGCAATCTTTTTCCCATCATATCCCAGGCATTTTCGGCGACCTGTTCAAAATATTTGCGGGAAAATTTATTTTTTTCATGGGTTTCGTAAACCCAATAAATACACGACAGTGCAATCCCAAAAAGCAGGAGAGCAATGGGAAAAATTTTTGATTTGGGTGATACTCGGAACATTGTTTCCATGCAGGTTCGTTCTCGTCGGACACTTTCTACCAGGGGGAATCCATGGTTTTTAAGTATTCACGATAGACTTCCCAATCGGGGATGAATTGTTTGACGGAACTCCAGAAGGCGGTCGAGTGATTCATATGAATGCGATGGCACAGTTCATGAACTATAACATAATCAACGACCTGCGGCATAGCCCACATCAAACGCCAGTTCAGGTTGATATTTCCCCGACTCGAACAGCTTCCCCAACGGGTTTTTTGATTGCGAATACGCAGATGGTTGAAAGAAACGCCCATCTCTTTTGACCAATGGTCCAAACGTCTGGGAAAATAAGCCAAAGCACTGCGCAGATACCAACGTTCCAGAGGACGACGGATACATAGATTCATGTCCATATTCTCGGTGTTGATTCTGGTGATCCAAAGATCATCGCCGCAACGGAAAACCGTCCCCCTACCCCAAGCTCCGAGGCGGAGTGTTAGCCTGTCCCCAAGGAATGGCAAGGCCGCCCCTTCACCCAGGGTTTGTCGGTGCCTATTCTTTGATCGTATATCGACAAGGCGGTTGTTCAACCAGGATTTTTCCCTGACCAGCAGGGAGTCCACGTTTTTCAAGGGGACGCCGGGGGGGCAACGAACCTGGATTTCCCCAGTATCATCGACAAGAATCGAGATCCGTTTGCGATTTTTGATAAAAGCAACCTGGAAGCTCTCTTCGCGGCCAGAAATGATGATGCGTCTTTTGTTGATTACCCTGTCCATGGGACTGTCCACGATCCTTGCGACGGAAGATTTGGCCCATCACCATCTCCGGTCAGTACTGCTCCGGGTGTAACCGTTAGGATAAAGGAGAGTTGTCTGCAAATCCAGACAACATCGCGACGATGGGCGAATCAGGAATGTTCAACAAGGGATCTAAAGATGAGAGTGCGCTACATGACCATCCTGGTGGCTGAATTTTGAACAAATCGACGAAAATTGGCCGAATTGAACGTAGCCCCATAATGATCCTTAAGATCACGGAAAAACCGGCATTGTACGCACCGTTCTTCTTTGTCTTCGGTTGAACACAGCCCTTCACCGCCGCATAAGGTATCCGGTATGAAAAAACAGGCGCGACCACCGTTTTTTCCACCGAGGAATCCGTCAGCGATTTCGCAGGTAACCGCAGGACAAACGGGTTGACCCGGTCCAACGCGATCAAAGCCACACCCTTTGACTTCCCAACAGTTTGCTATGGCCATATCACGATTCCACTGTGCCTGATGTGTTTGCCAATACAAAGATCGGCATGGATTCAACGTGTTAAACAGCGTCAAGCCCCCCATGCTCATGCATTCTATCTGCAAAAAGCACGGAAGTAAACAACTGTTTCCAGGGCAATCGCATTTGAAATTGGCACATCCAAAGGCCTCGGAGAAAATAAATTATTAAAAGAAAAAAGGGGTCTGGGGGATTGCCCCCAGGGTT
>JADGCQ010000059.1 GCA_015228925.1 Magnetococcales bacterium
AACCCTGGGGGCAATCCCCCAGACCCCTTTTTTCTTTTAATCATTTATTCTTTCCCAGGCACTTGGACATGCCAATTTCAAATGAGATTGCCCTGGGGGTGGGGGACGTTTTCCATGCCAACGCTCAACCGCCATCGAGTGTGGGATAACGGGTTTTGACGACATCATCCAACTGTTGTGCGAATTCGGGGTAGCTTTCCATGACCCGTGCGAATTCGGTGCGGCTGAGGACGTAGAGATCGCAAAAGGTGATGGCGCGAACGGTTGCGATTCTTTCCACCTGCTTGAGCAGGGCCACTTCGCCGAAGAAGGAACCGGTGCGTAGTCGGACCAGTTGGTGACCTTGGGGATCAAGGACTTCCACCTCACCGTGAAACAAAAAATACATCTCGTTACCGGCGTCTCCCGCTCTGATGATGATTTCCCGTGGGGAGCAAATGGTGGTTGTGAGGCAACTGACCATATCCATCAGGCATTCGTGGGACGCCTGGGTGAAGAATGGGACACTGCGTAGCATGAACAGGTTTGCATATTTGTCGATTTCCCGTTGCAACTCCTGGGGAAGCTCTTGAAGAATCTCGGTTGCCAGGGAGATGCGGTCGCGCAGAGAATGTTCGTAGAACTGGAAGATATCATTTTGCGTTTTCAGGGGTATGTCGTACCGTTTCATAAAATCGGCCAAGGCGGCGAATTTGTCGCGGCGGCGTTGTTTTTGGGCGTTGGTATTGGCGATGGTAGTGGAAACGCTACCGATGATGGTTCCGTACATGGCGATGCCGACCAGCATGACCAGCGTGGCATAAAGGCGGGAAATGTCGTTTTGTGGGGTGATATCGCCATAGCCGACGGTCGCCACGGTGACAATCAACCAGTAAAAAGCCTGGATATAGATGGAGACGGGATCTTTCGCGGGAGAATCATGGACAAGGATCCAGCCACAGGCAATGGCGTTCAGACCGATCAACACCCAGAAGAACATCAGGGACATCTTGACTTTTTTGCTGGTTTCCAGATAGATGGCATCGACAAAGGCATTGCCGGTATGCTTGCGCAGATTGGCCACGAGGCTGGGAACCCGGAACAATCGCAGCATACGCAACAGTCGCGTCAGTGCGATCCAATGGGGACTCAGACCATGGGGGGAAAGCGTGAGCAGCATGATCACATCCCAGGGGATTGCGCCGATGAAGTCTACCATGAGACGGTTTTTGACATAGTGTTGGCGGATCAGGGCGGGGTCTGAAACGACCTCATTATTTTTCAGGAACGGGGTGCGAAACACGGTGAGGATGTCCAACAGAAAAACGATGGACAGGGTGATGTCCAACAATTGGGTCCAATCGGGCATGTCTAGTTTCAGGGCGAACGCGATGGGGACGGAAAATCCGTACCAGGCCGTGGCAAGCAATATCAGGAAATTCCAGAGAACATTCAGGGGATTGCTGGGTAAATGTTTGGAAAAATGATGGTCTAACATACGAATCCCCCGATTGACGATCAATAAACTTCAAAATGGAACCTTTGCAGCAAGCGCACGATCACCCTTCTTGAAGAATGTTTATGGTCGGGATCGGGGATCTCTTGGGGGGGAATAATATTCTTGAATGGATGGCTGCATGGGTTCATGATGCTGAAACGTGGTGAGGGGGATAGGCTGTAACATGGTCTTTGTTTTTTACTTTGCATGGATTGGAGTATGAGAAAAAAAAATCGGTCCGTTCTTCAGGCTCAGAATGCCGCAATCGAGATGCGGCAGATCAGTTATGATCGGCTGACGCCAAAAATTCGTCGAGGTACAAGTGGTCGGATTGTGCCTCATGTTGCGGCACCGGTCAAACTCCATTTGAAAGATATTTATCGTCTTTTAAAAAACTATTTTAAGAATCGTTTTTTTGATCAGGTTCGGGTTACCGTTCTTTTATTAGTGTTTGTGGGAATATTTCAATGGTGGGGTTTGGAACATTCCTGGGTCGATATTGGGGTCACAGCCTTTGGTTTTTTTGCGGTGACGGTTGGGTTGATGGTATTGGTCGAGGGGTTGCGTATCGGGGTGATCCCCTTTGGCGACGCCATCGGCAATACCTTGCCGAAAAAACGGACTTTGCCGTTTATCGTGATGATTGTTTTTTTATTGGGGGTGGTGATCACCTTTGCCGAACCGACGTTGACCATCTTGCTGGCTTTAGCTCCCCTTGTTGTCGTGGAAAAGGCCCCTTACCTTTATTTTTTGTTGAACGATGGGGCATCGATGTTGGGATGGGTGGTGGGTGGTTCGGTCGGTTTGGGATTGGTGTGTGGTGTGATCCGTTTTTTCCGTGGTTGGCGGATCAAACCGGTGATCTTGGGTGCGTTGGCCTTCGCGATGGGGATGACTTTTTTGGCTTGGTCGCGTCCGGGTGTCCGGGGTGTTGTGGGGTTTGCGTGGGATTGTGGGGCGGTGGTTTTGGGGCCGGTATCGGTGGTTATGGTCCTGGCGTTGGGGATGGGGATGGTTTCGGCGGTGGCCCGGGGTCGTGAGGCGGTGCTGGGATTGGGAATGATCGCTTTGGCGGCTATTTTTTCCGTGATGGGGGTTTTGGGATTGGCGTTGGTCATGTCAATGATGGTGTCTGAGGAAACCATCATCGCTGGTGCGTATGCTTCCCAGGTGGTTGTGGCCCCATCGTTTTGGATCCAAACGACCCTAAGCCATGAAATTTTGTGGTCGTTGTTGGCGATTTTACCCACGGTGTTGTTTCTTTGGGCGGTGGCGCAACTGTTCTTGAAGGAAAAATTTCAGGAATCGGGTATGCTGATCTACGGTATGGTGTTATCCACGCTGGGATTGGTGATCCTTCATGTGGGGCTGACGTTTGCTTATGCCCATGTGGGGGGGGAGGCTGCGATTCTGGATGTCAAGGCATTGGTTGATTCTTCAAGGTTTGGGACGCCGATGGATTTTTTGATGATTGGGGTGATTGCCGGGATCATCGGTTTTGCGACCACGTTGGCAGAGCCGGGGTTGAACCTCCTGGGAACGGCGATCGAGGGGCGGACGAATGGGGTGATCAAGAAGAAAAAATTATCGGTTGTGGTTGCCTTGGGGGCCGCCTTTGGGACGATGATCGGGGTATTGAATAGTGTCGCTCCTGCGGCTTCGTTTTGGGTGTTGGTGCCGGTGTTATCGGGCATGGTACTGCTGACGTTTTTTTCTTCGGAGGCGTGGGTTGCCATCGCCTATGACGGTGGGGGGGGCGTCTCTGGCCCGATGACCGTCCCTTGGGTCTATGCCCTGGGACTTGGGCTGGGTGGTCCGGTGGATGGGGGTGGTCTCCTTTCCATGGGGGTGGCGGGTTCCATTATGGCGGTTTTGCTCATGGGTCTGTGGGAGCGGATCCATGTTTCCTAAGGGTGAGATGATATGACGGCTGGCGCAAGATCGATGACGGTGTTAACGGATGTCAAGCTGATTACGTGTATTGTGCAGCGAGGGTTGGGGGATATCATTGTTAAGGCGGCCCGGGATGCGGGTGCCCAAGGGGCGACGGTTTTCTTTGCCAAGGGGAGCGGTGTCCGCGAGCGGCTGGGGGTGTTGGGGGTTGCGGTCGAGGTGGAGAAAGAGGTGGTGAACATTGTGGTTTCTGCGGCGCAGATGGAGGCGGTATTTGACAATGTTTATTTGGTGGGCCAGATGGATACCCCTGGGATGGGGTTTATGTATGTGACGCCACTGGAAAAGGCGGCCACCTATATTCCCAAGGAAGTGATTGATCGATTCAATCAATAATTAGAAAAGGTTTTATGTCAGATACGTTCGTTTCCATGCGGGATCATCTTCCGGGCAAATTGGTGACGTGTATCGTCCCTGCCAGCGGGATGGATAGGGTATTGATCAAGGGGGTGAAGGAGCGGTATGGGGTATTGACTGCCGATTCCTATCCTTGCCGTGGTTTTGGTGGACCGTTGGGGGGGGATGATCCCTTGGGTGCTGGGGCCTTGCGTCCCAGACAGGTTTGTGTGGTCATGATTGTGGTCTCTGTGGAGCAGGCGGATGCTGTTTTTGATTTTTTGGGGGAGATGATTACCCGTGAGACGTTTGAGGGGGATATTCTTGTGACGCAGGGGAGTGCTTCGCACGTTACCCGGTTTGAACTGCCGGCGGGGATTCCCGATGAACGGATGGATTGATTGTTGGTGATTCAGGCGGGTGCGCGGTGGTTGGCGTAATGGCTACGGGGGGATGGGATCGATGACGCTTGGACAATGGATTGGGCGTGGCACGTTGGTGATGGTTTTTGCGTTGTTATTCTCCGGCTGTGTGATGCCCAAGTTTTCTTTCCCGGAGAAACTGGATGTGGCACTGGTGTCTATTGAGCCGGAGAAGCTTTCTTTGGCGCAACAGGTTTTTCGCGTTCGGTTTCGGGTGACCAATGCCAGCATGGAGGAGATTCCCATTGCGGCGTTGCAGGCGAGCATTGTCATCGAGGGGTTTGACTTTGCCCATGTGACGACACAACAGCCATTGACCGTCCGGGCCAAAGGTCAGACGGAGGTAGATGTTTCCGTTCGCACCACGCTGGTGGATTCGTTTCCAGATTTGAACAAGATATTCAAACGCCGCAAGGAACCCATTCATTACCATCTGAGTGGTGCGATCCAGGTAGATCGACCATTGACGGGCAATCTTCCCTTTCAAAAGTCGGGGACCATCGATTTGGGCGGGAAATTGGAAGGGCGGCGTGATTGAGTGTTTGTTCTATCCTTTTGTATCCAAGGTCGGTAAACCAGTGAGTTCATTATCGACAAATCCACCGTTTATGAACCCACTCCGACGATTCGTGATGGCAAAATCCAGAATGTCGTTTGGATTCATGGTTAATTTTGGTTCCTTCTCCAGTTTGTAATATTTTCTCACCTGCAATGATCCAGATACACACCAACTGGTGTTGTTCAAGAAAGGATAAAAATATTTCTTTGTGAATCCATGCGGCACTGGGCGTATTGTGGTCGAACCCTGGATCCATAAAGATAAGTTTCTCATTGGAATCTACCCATGATCCAGGTTTTCTGCTCAAAATGCGCAACCCCATTTCCCTTGCCAGCCAAGGGGAAGGAATGTGAAGATCGATCCCATCTGGCAGAGATTGGTCCATGTGGCCTTCCCATCTGTGGTTCAGTACAGGATTGATGAATGGTGCGTTGCCAGTGAGTTGATTCTGGTCTGTTTCCCAACCCCTATCATAAGGTTGCCAGGAAGGGTGCCAAAATGGTTCTCCAAGGAAAGGACCGTTGTAGACTTGGGGTGGTTCGGAGATCGTTGGGTCAGTCAGGCATTCCTTATCCAAACCGTTTGTAACAGTGCTGAGATCCGAGCGGTTAATGATGAAGGAGCTGATGCGCGACCAACTTTCTCGTCGTAGATCACCATGGCTCCTAATAGTGGAATTGGTCTCAGTGATGAGATGAAAATCAGAAAGATTTAGCCACGAAACGCCTTCCTGATCAACAGTCTCAATCAGCGATGGGTCGTTGAACAAATCGACAGTATCGCTTTTCAGCCATGCGTTGAGCGGATCGTCCGTTACGGGCGTAAGCTGGGTTGGAATGTTCTTCTTCCATAATGATGATTTTTCTTTATTTTGAGGTTGGATGATGCTTAATTCAACATCCCTGATACCGTGGATCTGTCCGATACGATCATGTTGAGAGACCTTGCAGTCATCGGATGGGTCGAATAAATACAGATTATCGCTGAGCCGGGCCAACGCTTCAGAAAAGGCAATCCATTGATATTTTTTTCCTATGCGTTCGACGATACTTCTGGATCGACCTGCGTAGGCCAGACGTCGTTCAAATTGTTCAAAACGCTCCCATGTCCATCCCATATCTATGCATTTCTTTACGATCCATCGTTGGACTGGGGTCGGATCAAAACCTTTATCGGGATTTGTTTTATTTTTAAATCCTAATCGTGAGTTAACCTCATAGATACCAAAGTCGCCATTGATTGTAGAGAGCGTGATGGCACTTGCTTTGTGTGTATTACGAATGTTTTCGATATACTCATCGCTCACTTCTTCAAAAGGCCAAGTGCTTTTCCAGGGTGGACGTGCCTTATCGATCGGTAATGATGCGGGAAAGAGATTGCGTCTGTTGGCATGTTCAATAATCCAACGTGCATAATCACGAAGGAGAATATGAGGGATTGTCTGCTCGGAAGAGAAAACACAGTTAAAGACAACTTCAGACGTTTTTTGAAGCGCGTCATCTTCCATACCGATAAGAATTGCACCATAAATGGCGGCATAAATTCTTTCAAGAATATAGAGGTCGTCAATGGTTGCAAAGGATTTTAAAATTGGAATAATAATTTTTGGAAGTGTTTGGAATAAATTCACCAATCCTTTGGTGGCACGATCCCTGAGTGTGCGATCGGATGTTGATAAGCACCAACAAAGAGAGGTTGCTGCATTATAAAGGGTTTCTTCGTCGGCTTGGTCCACATGATTTCCCAATGCCCAATCAATCAGTTGGGGTGCTGCGTCCTCTCCTTCGGCTTCTGCCAAGGTCACCGACCAAAATTCATCCCGATCTGCCATATTCTTATTATGAAGAATGGAATTGAGCCGATTTTGCCATGGATGATTGTCTGCGACAGAGAGCCGGACCAAAATGTCGATACACCGATGGACGTGTTCTCCACGGGATAAAACGCTGTCAAACAGCGCGTAAGTTCGATCTGTAAATACCTGTTTTTCTGAGGGACGCCATATCAGGCTCTCAAGGAATGCCTCTTCCAGTTGGTCATGTGTTGTTGTTGCATTGGGATGGTCAGTTATTTCCTTGGGAAATAGATCCAACAACTCAGATTTAAATTTTTCAACGCATTGTATGGTGAGTGCCTCAAGAATTCCCGCCCACCGCCAAGATTGGGAAAGCAACAAGGAAAGTGGACCCTTTTCCCGGAAAAGTGTGGAGGGATCGTTTTCGTTCTCAAGAAGACTTTGAACGATGAGATGATCAGAAAATCTTTGGAACGTGAATCTGTATACCAGTTCATGAACGGCAAGGGGATCCTTAGCGTTGGAATGAATTATTGGGATATCGAGCAGTGCCCCCTCGCGTTGGAGTGTTTCCAGAAGGATCCCACAATCTCCTGTCCAGGAGGTACCCAAGGACAACTTGATTTGTGTGAGTGTTTCAACGTGTGAAAGTTGTTCCTTTCTGACTTCAGCCATCTTCCCGGCAAAACCCACCATGAGCCGAGATAGGGAACCTTTGGGGAGTTTGGGGGAGATTGTGCTGGATGTGCAGATTTTTTTTTCAAGACTATCCAGGTAGAATCTGAATATTTTTTGTGTCCCAAAAAGGCCCCGAGGAAATTCACGTTGACCGCTCTCTTTCAAGGTGGTGCAACATGTGCGTAAAAAGAGTGGGTTGGTGAATTCGGGAGCTAACCATGGCACTGCGGGTCTGATAATCCCCATTTTATCCATGTAGACACGGGCGGCATTCTCTATTTCTGTTTGGGAAACAAACCCACGGCATTCAGCTATTATTGCTGTCTTTCTGAAATTTTCTGGGATTATATATTCGGCGTACTCTATGCGGCAGCTTACGATAAAGGATACCATGGGAAATTTTGTGATTTCATGGCAAAGATCGTCAAGATGATTTCGCCATATTTCGGAACCGCTGCCCTCGTTGAGGGCATCAATCATAAGGACTGCGCGGCGTCGTTCGGTGTGCGCAGCGGCATCCAACGTTGCAAGAATATCCTCCCACGAATAACGCTCAGGGATATACAATAATTCTCTGAACTGATGAGTCGGTCCTCCAAGGTAGAATTGATGCCCCAGGAACAGGATAACTGGGTGTTTTTTTCTGTGTGCTTGTTCGGCAAAGTGGGCGAGTAGATGGCTCTTTCCAGATCCGGCTCTCCCTTGTAGTAATACAATGCGTTTGTTGTGAACTTTAAATATATCGTCGAGGTATTCGAGAGATAGACCGTTAAGACTTTCTTCAAAAATTCTACATTCAACAAGTTGATATTCTCTTACTCTTAATTCTTTATCATTTGTTATTTGTTCTTTTGATATTCTTTGTTCCAATGATTTTTTACATTCTGAAAATATTTTTTTAATCTCTTCAGCATATCTTGAATAGTCCTCAAATGGAACGTCTTGGTCCATGTTATCGGTAAGGTTATTCGTGACCGTGATTATCTTATTTATTATATCTTGGATAGTATTTAATTTTTCGGAGGGGAAATAATTTCTTACTTTGTTAAAACTATTGCATATTCTATCAATCTGCTCAAGTAACCTTGTTTTTACCAAGTCCCGGTTGATCAGTGTTTCCAGGGTATGGTTTACGTCCATTTCAACGTGGTCATCGGGGTGAAAACGCTCTCCAAGACCAGAAATAGCTTTTTTAAGTTTTTCTTGAAACCAATCATGAGAGAATGCCAGGGTGTCAAACCAAAAATGCCTAAGACCCAAAATGTGTGGCTGATTGGAAGCCAGTTTTTGTAACAGATCACTCTGTGTCCATAGTACATACTCAATATTTATCCCCAGGGCTGAATCGGAACTTTTCCAATTTTCAACATGTTGGTCCCATTGAGCTATTCCAGACTTCGTTCCTCTTTGCGTAGGGCCTGTCAGATCACAGGGAAATGCAATCACATAGCGGATAAGTTCTGGATGCGATGCGCGAGCAGCAGACACCGATCTTTCAATTTGGCTCCAAGAGATACCTCCTGATTTTAAAAAATATTTTGCCTGGTAACCAACCTTTCTTCCATTCGATAGTTGCCAGTAGCATTCAACGCCACCATCTCCTCCTGCCCCTTCGACACGGTAAAATTTTGCCCCAGGCTCTGGCGAGTCGATCCTTGCGAGCTGACAAACCAATTCCTCAAAACCCTTTCTCTGGTCTCTGCCAAGTGGGCGTATTTTTGAAAAATCAATATCCACGGTTGATTTGCCACAAGTATTGGAGTTTACAGATTAAACCTGAGTGCGGGTCCAGATTCAAACTTATTCTCCTTCATCAGCCTTGCAGGCTGCCGCAATGACGGCATCCGATAGATAGTAGCCCGCCCTTTGCAGATCCAGCAGGGTAGTGCGCAAGTTATTCAGCAAACCTCTGCGCCTGGCTTCTACCAATAGGCCAGCCGTTCCCTTGACTGGCAGCCCATACACATGCCGGGCAATCCGGCGGCCTCGCTTTTCATCGATGATCGTCAGGCACGGCAACCGGATGCGCGCCAAGCTGATCACTGCCGCCTCGCCGTGATCCAGTTCCGCGATCAGCAGGGGATCGGGTTCTGGCGCGGTGCAGACATGCTCCATCCATCGCGTATCAGCGAGCGTGTCCGCACCGGACCGTCCAAGACCAGCGACGGTCACCTCCCGATACACCGCGTCGGGAATCCAAAATTCACAAAACAGCATGGGCAGTAGGTCAAGCTGTCCGACCAGGGACAAGGCCACCAACGGGCCTGTATTGATGACAGCGCGGTCCAGCATCACTGGGCAAACTCTTCGTCCATTTCGTCCTGGCTTATGTCCACCACCGGCACACCGGCACGACCTACAGCCAACAGGAACTCGACCCGCCCCATGCCAGAGAGCCGACCAGCCTTGCCTGAAGTGATACGGCCTTGCTCAAAAAGCTTGAGAGCCAGTAAAAAACGCACCTCGTCGGAAAAATTGTCTGGCAATTCAGTAGGCAGAGGCAAACCTTCCAGGGGCAGTTCAATCGTTAACGTGTTCACTCCATCCTCCTTGTCTGCCACGAAATGCTATCCACAACGAAAGAGGTCTCCATGGGGCTGTTCGAGGCCATGATCCACCGGCACGACTTTTCTCATAAGGCAGCCGTTGACCCGATCTCCAGTACGGAATTCCAAAATATCCCACGGGGGGGGATGTCGTCACTCCCGTTGTGAACACCGGGATGCGTAAAATCTACCATCGGATGAGCGGGTCTCGTTGCCCTAACCCACCGCGATCAATCATCCTCGTCTTCGTGCTTGGGCTTTCCCCCCTCCGCGTGCCAACGCCGTTTTGCATCCTCTTCATTGGTGTTGCGGTGACACCGGACGCAGCGTTCGTAGTCGTGAATCCCCTCCTCGAGATGTTCTTTCCGAATTTTGTCTGCGGAATGCTCATGGCAATCGGTGCAGGTGTACGTTTTATAATTATTCTCCAAATGGCACCGGTTACAGGGAACATGATGATCCTTGTCCAACTCAAACCAAGGTTTATGGTCCAGGTTCGCCGGTGTCCACTGTCCCTGCCCATGACACAGGCTGCACTGTGTGACATTGGAACGGTGCAGTGCATCATCGGGTGGTTGATGACACTGAGAACATTGACCGGCCAAGGCGGTATCCAAAGCACCATGGGAAAACTGTCCTTTGGTCCGATATCGGGCTACCCCGGCGTGGTCGCTGTGACAGGCGGTGCAGGTGTTGTTGGTTAATTGATGATGAAACCGCGTTTTGGTTCCCTTCTTGGTAATGACAACCCCTTTGGTGTTCGTGACGCCGATCGCATCGATTTTGTGACAGGTGATGCAGCGTGCAGACGATGTGCCCAAAAAAGGTTCATGACAGGCAAAGCAATCCCTCTCCAACGGGGCATGTCCCGGGATGAGAGAACCGGGGCTGATCATGGGTCGCGGATCAGTAACGGTGAAAACCGCAATAATCGATAAAATAACCAGAAGGAGGGGTTTGGCAAATCGCTTCATGGCCATTTCCAAAACAGAAAAATACTGACCATGTGACCGCCAGCGAGGATGGCAAACGCAAAAGAGATGGGAAAATGTATCGTCCGCCATTGGGTCATCAGATCGAATGTGACCGCATCCCAAAACAGTTTGGCTTTGACCGCCTCTTCGGATAGCCCCTGTGATCGGTGGTTTTCCTGTCGCGCCATCAGATGACGTTGAGAACGGCGCAGCAGGTAACGTCCCACAAAGCCACTGATCACGTTGATGATCATCGCCATGGTCGCCAACCAGGGGAGGATCGCATTAAAGTGTATTCCCGCATGAATCAGGATCATCCAGGCACCCAACAACGTGAAAAATTCATGGATGCGCAGGAACATACTTGGTTTTCCTGCGGTGAAGACCTTGCGTTTGCGCAGTGAATACAGGAGGGAGAGTACAAGCAGCACTGTCCCAGGGATCCCCATGTATCGGCCAATGGAGACCCAACCAAAGCGGTGCAACAAAAAATCGCCCACAAGGGTGAGGGCCAGCAATGCCGCAAACTGGAGAAAAAACGGAAGAATTTCCACCCGGAAAAGTGAACGGTTCATAACGGACCTTCATGATTGAAAAACCAAGCTAGAATTAAATATATAGGATATTTTTGTCCAGGGGCAATGGTTTGTTTCAATAATTTCCCGTTACGGGATTTCGTTGAAAATCTTTTGTTGCAGTCATGTGGCAACATGGTTAGTCTGGTCCTCGGTTGGCTTTTCACACGATGTTGGAATTGGAGATTGGACGATGGGATCACAAAAGCGTTCTTTGAGTATGTTGGTGTTCTTGACAGGGGTGTTGCTGGCCTCCGGTCCCGGCAACGCGGGTGCGATGGACGAACCATGGAAGGCGCAGGGATGGTGGCAGTGGCATCCGCACCAGGGAACCCGCACCATCGGTGCGATTGGAACCCAACTCTATTTTTCTCCCCCGGACCCTGTGATCATCCACGCGCCGGACGACATCATCCCCATCATCGATCCGATCGACTCCGATGGGGATGGTATCTCCGACGACAAAGACCGATGCCCCGGAACCCCCCTGGGAACCATCGTCGATGCTTCGGGATGTGATCCAGATCCCGACGGTGATGGTGTGCGTCGCGAAGATGATCGTTGTCCCAATACCCCGGCAGGTGTCGT
Source organism: Magnetococcales bacterium (assembly GCA_015228925.1). GTDB lineage: Bacteria > Pseudomonadota > Magnetococcia > Magnetococcales > UBA8363 > UBA8363. The sequence goes on from JADGCQ010000059.1 coordinate 11,904, forward strand.
GGTCAATCTCGACGGATGCTGGATTATCGGCAAAATATTGTTCCGTTTCGATCGGACGGATATCCAAAAACAGTTCAAGGCTGAGTTGAAAAAGGTCTCTGCCGCCCTGGGTAAATATCCGGCCATGCAGGTGGAAATGGTTGGGCATACCGATAGCATCGGTTCCCAAGAATATAATCAAAAGTTGTCTGTACGGCGTGCGCACTCGGTGAAAAAATCGCTCCTCTCCCTCGGCATCTCCTCGGAGCGGATGTCTGAAAAAGGATTGGGTGAGGACCGCCCTCTCAATGACAATAAAACCGCTCAGGAACGGGCCGCAAACCGACGGGTGGAGATTTTATCCAAGGAATAAGCGTGGTTTGATGGATCTTCTTGATCTGGATGTTGAAAAACTGGTGGCCGGAGGGCGTGGTCTGGCTCGATGGGACGGCATGGCGGTGTTTATCTCCGGTGCCGTCCCTGGAGACCGCTTGCGTGTTCGGATCACAGGGCGCAGGCGTCACCATGCCACAGCCGAAATCGTCGCCATCCTCCAGGCCGGTCCCCATCGGATCACCCCCCAGTGCCCCAGATTTGGTTTGTGTGGCGGTTGCCATCTGCAACAACTCCCCAGTGCCCAACAGCAGGGCTTTAAAAAAGAGGTCATCGCCGATTGTCTGACCCGGATTGGTCACTTTGCCGCAGAGACTGTCATCGCCCCGATGGAAGAAATATCTCCCGCTTGGCAGTATCGTCGCAAGGCCGGTTTTAAAATCAGAATGGTCCGTGGTAAACCCCTCTTGGGTTTCCATCAGACCGGTTCCCATAAAATTGTCGATCTCGACCACTGCCCGGTGTTGCGGCCTGAACTGAATGCCTTGATGCTCCCCTTAAAAAGCTTGGTCGCCTCCCTTTCCATCGGTGATCATATTCCGCAATGGGATGTCATGGTCGGCGATACCGGCGTCGGCATGGTCATGCATGCCCTGAAATCGTTGACGCCGCATGACCATGATCGCTGTCTCGCCTTCGCCAAAGAACACAGCCTGTCGCGCTTGGATCTCCAACAGGGGCGAAAAGATCGCCTAGTTTCTCTCTATCAGGAAGGATCGTTGGAATATACCCTCGAAGGGATGACGTTCAAATTCCTCCCGATCGATTTCATTCAGGTCAATGGCGAGGCAAACCGCCATCTGGTCTCCAAAGCCATGGCGTTGGCGGGGAGGGGAGAGCGGGCATGGGATCTTTTTTCCGGTATCGGAAATTTTTCATTGCCCCTGGCGCGGCGTTATGAACACCTCTTGGCGGTGGAAGGCAACCGTTCTTCCCTCGATCGGCTGCGGCGTAATAGTCAACGGGCGGGGCTGGAGCGGGTGGAAACTTGGAATGGGGATCTTTTTTCTCCCGATGGTTTGGATCATTTGCAAACATATCCCGCCCCAGACCTCATCCTGATTGATCCGCCACGCGAGGGGGCGGTCGCATTGTGCAAACGCCTGGGCCAGTTTCAACCCAAACGTTTGGTGTATGTCTCCTGCGATCCCGCGACGTTCAGTCGGGATGCCGCCATCGTGCGTCACTTGGGGGGGGAACTCCGGGAGGTGATCCCTTTTGATCTGTTTCCCCAAACGTATCATGTCGAGATGTTGGGTCTTTTTGCGTGGGATGGGTAGGGTGGTTCGATTCTTGCGTGCTTCTATGATTGTGATCGACAAAATCAGGATAAGAAAAGGGTTGGGATCTCTCAGAGGAGATGGCCTTGCGTATCATCGAACCGGTCTGGCCCGTGGTCCCTGTGCCGCCGTCTCAAAAACAGGCGGAAGAGCCACTTCATACCCATAAAAAGGCGGAAAAATTGTTCCTGGCTATTTTTCAGGAGGTTGCAGATCGTTGCCGACCTTCTGGTGGTCGTCAATCGCCCTCTCGGCGGCTCCCTTTTTTGGGTGGACGAAAACCCCGGAACAAGCAGGGATAATGTGATCCACCCGGTCTCCCCATCGCCGCCCCCTGGGATCCATCGTGGTTTTCGTGGAAAAACCATGGTGTCCCTTTTGTTGGTATGGAGCTTTTTGGGTTTGAACGGGCCGCTGGCCTCTGCCGCAAGGGGGGCGGAATCCGTTGGTGTGGGGGTTTTGTTGCCCCTAACCGGACCTATGGCCTTGTTTGGCAAAGCCGCCAAGCAATCCTATGAACTGGCGATGGATCAAATTAATGATCAGGGGGGGATCCAGGGCAAACCGCTCCGTTTTTTGTTCGCCGATACCAAAAGCCAAGCACCGCGTGGCAAGCAGTTGGCCGTCGATTGGATTACGCAGGGCAAGGTGGTCGCGCTGGCCGGTGGTATGGATCCTCCGGTTGCAAGCGCACTGGCCGAGGTCTCTGTCGCACACGCTTTTCCATTGGTCATCCACGCTTCGATGACCGATCAACGTGCCATCGTTGCCGACGATCCGGGTCCAGATCATGACAAGAGGCCGGAGTGTCCCGTATTTCGTATCAGCCCGGCCATGGAAGAATCCATGGTGGTTTTTGAGGGTTTCTTGAGTCGTGTTGTCAGACCTCAAAGCATGGCCATCCTGTACGAAGACTCTCCGTTTGGGGCCGATGCCATGGCGCAGTTGGAACAGATTGCCAAACGTCTGGGAATCCATGATCCGTATGGGGTTGTCTTTGCGTCGGACACAACGTCCATCATCCATGCCTGGGATCAGGTGAGGTCGCGTGGGTTTGATCTGATTGTCATGGTCTCTTCCACCCATAGTGCCGAAAGGTTGGTCTTGGGGTCCATGTCCAGGAATGTGAATCCCAAATTGTTCGTTGGGATCGGTCGTGGTTTTAATCATCCCCGGTTTATGGAAAATGTGGGGAAAGCGGGTGAAAAACTGATGACGGTCACGGTATGGCATCCTGATATTCCCCACATGGCCGATCAAAACTATGCGCACCTGTTTTTGGAACGGACCCATACCGAGTCTCAGGTGGACGGTGCCCAGGCTTATGCCACCGCGTGGGTGATCAAAGATGGTTTGGAGCGTGCCGTTTCTTTTGCGCGAGAGGATATCATCAACGCCTTGGTGAAAACGGAGCTGATGACGGTTATTGGCCCGGTGACGTTTAGTCGGCAGGGCGATCAAGTCAACCAAAATCCGGGTACAATCTATCTGGCGCAGTGGTTGGGGAACAAACGATGGATCGTCTGGCCCCAGAACTTGGCGAGTCGCGGATATGTCTACCCTGTTGATTGGATACAGGAACGCCGCTGAGGGGGCGTCACAATGAATTGTCATCGCGTTGGGGCGGTCATTCCCCCGGCTTGATATCTTCCTGTCTGAGGTGTTTTTCCCAGTCGGGGAAGTAAGTTTGTCCCTCTTCAACGCTGATAACCCCGGTTTCTACCGCCTTGTAGACGGCGGCACTGAGGCTTTCCGGGGAGAGGGCATCGTTGCTGCGTAGACCGGTGCCGACTTTTTCCAGGAGGTAGGATCTGGGACGCCCGGTCTGTTGTTGATTGACCATGGCACCGACGATGGCCTGGAGTGCGTTGGCAGAGGAAAAACGGATCTCCATGTTTTATCTCCCAAAAAAATGCGTTCAAGGGTGGTGAGGGTTGCGTATCGCGGTTTTATGCTTCCAAAACAGGTAGATTGTGCAGCACCTTGAAGAGTGGGCGCAGGGCGTTTTTGACCGTGATCAGGGATGGCGTCACCGGGGAATGATTCATCGATGACGACCATTGGTGGAGCCAAGCCATTTCATCCTGCATCATGGGTTTGAGTGTTTGCGTTGCCGCGCGCAGGATCATCTGGTTGCGAATTTTGGATAAGGTTGGATCTTCCCCTTCTGGGGCTCCCCATTCGGCGGGTGGCGGGGGGAGGGGTTCTTGGATGACGCCACGATCCGACCATATGTCGGCAGATTCGAGGTGTCTGTGTTGTGACCAAGTGGCCAAATGGCCGATACGGATAAAACAATGGGGAAACCGGTTCCACGGTTCGTGGATGATGGGGACGATACCCAAGGCGACATCTTTGAACAGAATATTAAATATGTGAAGATAATCGTTGAAGTGTTGGACAATGGGCTGTGGAACGTCTCCTGGTCGGGGGGTGTTGTAGGGCTTTTTTTGATTCTCTTCCCCGGCGTCATCCGGGTCGATGCGGAGCAGGATCCAGGCACTTTCGCGAACGGTGAGGGATGATTTTTCAAACCATTCCGATTTCATGGATCTCAATCCTTGGATGGGGGAACGATAAAGCCTCCCCCAATCCATACAGGGATTTTCGGTGCGTGTCAAAACCCACGGGAGGCGTTTTTCAGAATTTCGTCTCTATTCCTAAAGGATGTGTTCATCATGGTGACGCGGGAAAGGGGGTCATGAAAAACACGGACAAACCACTGGAAAGCGAACTTGTGATCCGGGAAAAAATTCGGCGGTGCCAAACCATGGATGACCCTCAGACCATGGAGGAGATCGTTTCCCGTTTTATGCCCATGGTTGTTCGTTTGGCGGGAGGTCTGCATCCGGGGTTCCGTGATGATCTGATCCAGGAAGGGTGCATGGGGCTGATACAGAGTGTTCAACGGTTTGATCCAGAACATGCGACCCGGTTTTCTACATTCGCTTATCACTATATCCGGGGACGGATGCTGCAATTTTTGAATACCAAAGCATCCATCGTCCGGCATCCCCAGGGGGGGATGATTCTTTGCAAATCTCTCGATATACCAGTATTTTATGACGATGATGCCGTCCCTCTCGTGGAATTGCTCCAATCGCGTGATCCATCGCCTGAGGAGCGGATGATTCGCAAAGATATCCAAACGCGCCTGCTCAAGGCGATCGATGGGTTATCGGAAACAGAAAAAATGATCATTCATCATTATTTCTGGAAATCGGCGACCTTGGATGATACGGCAAGAAAATTGGGTTTGAGCCGGGAAATGGTCCGTCGGATGGGGTTGGAAGCGTTGAAAAAGATACGTCACAGGTTGTTGAAGCCACCATTGGGGATGGGGGTGACCATTCGGGCTTCGGTGGTGCGTCGGGAGTTGCGGAAAAAAAAGGGGATTGTCGTCTCCCTGGGGAAAAAAATAATTGATTTTTCAGAATTTCCCATCCTCTCTTTTGCGTTATTTTCTCCCCAGGGAAGAAAAATACTCCAAAGCAGCGATATTCGGTTGATCAAACAAACGGCCCAATCCGACAGTCTGTGTGTGGTACGTGTGGAAAAAGAGATCGCTGTCCGCGCCATCCTCAAACTGGTCCGTTTGTTGGCATTGCACCTGGCCGTCCCCAAAAAAAACATCACGGTGGAATTGACCTCTGAGTGAGTCATCGGTCTCATGGGGTGATGGGCGTGGTATGCGTGCAACCTTTTCATTGGTGGTTTCTGGAGAATCCAAGGTGTAATATGGTCGCGTGGAATGCCGATAGGTCGGGGATGATGGGGTTGAACCGGCGTTGGCAGGCCATGTAAGCTTAGGATGTGGCTGGGCAATCTTCAATACCCATGGTGACTTTATGTCGATACAGAGCAGCGATCTGGAATTTGTTACCGAACATGTGTCTGAACATGTAAAACGCCATCTGACGGAATGGTTGGCTGAAAGAAACTTGGGAAAATCCTCGCCCATGTATGAAATGGAAATCCGTGAACGGATCGTCCGGGTGGAAGAGGAACTGCGTCATCAGCGGGAATTGATGAAGCAGGGATTTGAACAGATGGAGAAACGTTTCGAGCAGATTGATAAACGTTTCGAGCAGATTGATAAACGTTTCGAGCAGATGGAGAAACGTTTCGAGCAGATGGAGAAACGTTTTGAGAATATTGATCAACACTTTGAGCAGATGGAACGTAGTCTGGATGCCCGGTTTGAAAACATGAACCGTCGTTTGGATCGATTTATGATCTGGTCTTTTGGTTTGACGGTAACGATGGCGGGGACGGTGATTACGGTGTTGAAATCCTGGCCGTGATGGGGGAAAGGTGTTTGTTCGAGGAGAAATCTGATGAAGCAACGTGCGGTTGTGGTGATGGTTCTCGCTTTTTTGTTGCTTGGGACGCGCTTTGCGGCCCAGGCTGGAGAAGTGCCATGGGACGCCGTGGCCGCATTATCCCCTGGCGTTTCCGTATTGGCTTCAACGTCGAACCCCCCGTTGGCTACGGCAGTCCCCGCACCGCCCCCTGCGATGGGGAACACGATGGGGCTGGGGGATATGTCGGGGACGTTTGATGTCCACGGCACCGAGGCGGTTGGTAAGGAGGCTTATCGTGGCGTGGTGACGGTAACCCGGTCGGGGGATGTCTACGCGGTCAATTATAAAGACGACGAGTCTACCGTGGAAGGTGTCGGTTTGGTGGATGGATTGATGTTCAGCGTCGCTTATATCTCCGAAGGGGTTCCCGCGATTCTCATCCTCAAGAAAACCTCCGACGGTCACATGGAAGGGCCTTGGGCCTATCGGGGAGAGAACTCTGTCAGCAAGGAAATCTGGAAACGTCGCTGATGTTTCGGGGGGGATGGTATGTCGCCTATTCCACTGTTGTGGGTTTTGTTCTTTCTGGGTTGGTCCGGTTCTGCGGTTGCTGCGCCATCGTTTGATTGTCACCGCGCCAAGTTGCCGGTGGAGTTGTTAATCTGTGGGGATGAAGCACTTTCCCGCCGTGATGGGGAGATGGGGGAGGCTTTTCTGGCGGCTGGAAAGCGGTTGGATGCGGCAGGGCTTGAAGCCAGTCGCAAGGAACAGCAACAGTGGCTTGCTCAGCGGTTGCAACGGTGTCATATCTCCAGTAAACGGGGGGAAATGCCTGCCGATGAACCGTCCGCCGTGGCCTGCCTGATGGCGGTTTATCAAGAACGGATTCATGCCTTGACCGCCTCTTCGGGTCATGGCACTCCTGGGGTGGAATGGGCCAACCCTCAGGGGGTGGTCAAAGGGGTATCCCAGGTTACGGTCCGTTTTACCCACCCCATGGTCCCTTTGGGTGATCCGCGATTGGAAGACCCCTTTGTCGCTCAATGTCCTGGCCAGGGGAAGGGCCGTTGGGCAGACAGTCGCAACTGGATTTATGATTTTGAACACGCGCTTCCTGCCGGTATCCGGTGCCGTTTCACGCAAAAAACCTTAAAAACCCTCGCTGGTCATCCTTTAACCCAGGATGATAGTTTTGAATTTTCCACAGGGGGGGCGGCCATCATCACCACCATCCCTTCCGAAGGTTATGACGGGATCAACGAGGACCAAGTTTTTCTTCTCGGTCTGGATGCGGCCATGGACCCGGCTTCTGTCGAACATCACGTCCATTGCCAGGTGTCGGGCGTAGCGGAAAAAATTGGTGTGCGTTTGCTCTCTCTGGAGGAGCGCAAGTCGTTGGTCCAGGCGTCTGAGGATTTTCGTGATTATTATTTAGGTCGTTTATCCGGGGAGGGGGCGGACCCGCTGACGTTGGATTTTGGGGCTGAAATCACGGGTGGAACGGAGCAGGAACGGTTTTTGAAGCTGCTGAATTCAGAGAAAGCCCCTGTCGCTGCGGTGCAATGCAAACGGCTCCTGGTGCCGGGTAGTGAGGTCAGTCTGGTTTGGGGACAAGGTGTGACTTCGCTCTCCGGGGTGGCGACCGCGACCGATCAGGTATTGCATTTTAAGGTGCGTGAACCTTTTATTGCCCGGTTTTCCTGCCAGCGGGTCAACAAAGAGGCCGATTGTGTTCCGCTGCGTCCGCTGTCGTTGTATTTCAATGCCCCCGTGGCCCGGAGTCTGGCGGAAAAAATTATACTGACCGGGGCGGGGGAAACGCGGCATCCCCATTGGGATGATGGTGAGGAATGGGATGATTTTGTGCAGTGGGTCTCTTTTCCCCAGCCGTTTCAGGAGAAGCAGACCTATACGTTGTCTTTGTCCGCCGATTTCAAGGACGATGCCGGTCGCGACCTTGCCAATCACGATGAATTTCCCTTGCAGGTATCGGTTGATGAAATGCCTCCTCTGGCCAAATTTTCTGCCAGTTTTGGTGTGATCGAGGCGGGGAGTGATCCCGTTCTTCCGGTGACGTTGCGCCATCTGGAACCTTTTGTTTCCGAAGATCCTGCAATCGTTGGCAAGGGTTCGGGGTTGGGAGCCACGGCCCAGGTGGGTGGTCGTATGTTCAAGGTGGAAGATCCCGCCGCTTTTCCAGTATGGATCAAGCGGATTGCCGAAGCCCAAAGGGAAAAGAGCCACTGGGACCAACAAACCGAGGAAACGGTGATTGAGCGGATGGTTGGTGAGGACTCGGTATTTACCGCTGCCGAGGTTCCCTTTTTGACCACGTTTCAACTGCCCAAACCCAACGGTGCCCAGGCATTCGAGGTGATGGGGATTCCTATCCCCAAACCGGGTTTTTACGTGGTGGAACTGGCGAGCCACCGTCTGGGGTTGGCATTACATGGCAAACCCAAGCCCTATCATGTTCAGACGGCGGCCTTGGTGACCAATATGTCGGCCCATTTTTTCAAGGGTCGGGAATCTTCGTTGGTGTGGGTGACGGCGTTGGATCGTGGTACCCCCGTGGCCGGGGCGAAGGTGACGGTTGCCGATTGTGCCCGCAAGGTCTTTGCGCAAGGGGTTACGGATCGGGATGGACTGTTCAAAATGCAACAGGAACTGCCGGCAGCGTTCCAGTTGCCGGAATGTCCCGGTGGGGAACGTGCTTTTCAAGTGACGGCAAGCCTTGAGGATGATGTCACCTTTACCTTGTCTTCCTGGAACAGTGGGATTGAACGTTGGAGTTTTAACCTTCCCGGCCCGCAGGAGGCCAAACCCCAGCGCATCCATACGGTGTTGGACCGCAGCCTGTTTCGGGGAGGGGAAACCGTCCATATGAAGCATGTACACCGCAAGCACGGTTCTCAGGGATTTTTATTTGTGGGGAAAAATAATTGGCCCAAAAAGGTGCTGATTCGTCATGCCGGGGGTACGTTTGAAACGACGTTCCCCCTGTCTTGGGATGATATGGGGGTTGCCGAGAGCCGTTTTGAGATTCCCAAGGAGGCCAAGCTTGGCACATATGAGATCAGCATGGACAATGTTGCATCGGGGAATTTTCGTGTCGAGGCTTTTCGTGTTCCTTTGATGACCGGGATGGTCAAGCCGGTGAAACAGGATTTGATCCAGGCGACGCAGGCGGATTTGGATTTACAGGTCCGTTATTTGGCGGGGGGGATGGCGGGGAATGCTCCGGTGAAGGTTCGGGGGATGATTTCTGCCAGGACTGTGACCTTTCCCGATTATGAGGATATTGCATGGGCCAATGGTGATGTCCCGGAGGGGAAAATCCCGTTGGGGCGGCCTCAGGGTGATGATGGGGAAGATGGTGCGGGTGGGGGGGATGACCATGCCTTGTCGGTGATTGCGACGACGTTGGATGCGGCGGGTGGGGGACGGGTTGTGTTGCAGGGGTGGGGGGCGGTGGCATCCCCCAAAACTTTGTTGGCGGAGATGGAATATCGGGATCCGAATGGTGAAATTTTAGTCTCATCGGCGCGGATGAATTTATGGCCGACGGGTGTGGTGGTGGGGATCAAACTGGATGGTTGGATGCAGGATCGGGAAGCTTTTCGGTTCCGGGTGGTGACTGTGGATACCCAGGGGAAAGTTCGCGGGGATGTGCCGGTGGTTGTGGATCTTTTGGAACGGAAAACATACAGCCATCGCAAGCGGTTGTTGGGTGGCTTTTATGCGTATGATCAATTCCAGGAAGTCAAAAAGGTTCAGGAATTTTGTTCTGGGAAAACCGATTCCCAGGGGAATCTCTTGTGCGAAGGGGTTGCCCCGGCGGCGGGCAATGTGATCATCCGAGCGCGGGTGGTGGATGAGGCGGGTCATGTGGGTTATGCCCATGCCGATGTTTGGATTCCCGATGCGCGGAACACTTCGTTTTCTGCGCGTGATGGCGACCGCATGGACCTTGTGCCGGAAAAGCGGCGGTATGAGCCGGGGGAAACGGCGACCTTTCAGGTACGGATGCCGTTTCAGGAAGCGACCGCTTTGGTATTGGTTGCGCGGGAAGGGGTGATGGAGACCTTGGTGCAGCCGTTGTCGGGGCAATCCCCCCAGATTTCGGTGCCGATTTTGGGGCATTATGGTCCCAATGTATTTGTCGGGGTGTTGGCGGTTCGCGGGCGCAATGGTGCGGTACAGCCTACCGCTTTGATCGATATGGGGAGACCCGCCATGCGTTTGGGGATGACCCAGATTGAGGTGGGGTGGCGGGATTATGCGTTGGATGTTGGGGTGAAGGCGGATCGTGAGGCGTATAAAACACGGGAGACCGCCCAGATTACGGTGATGGTACGGCGTGCTAATGGAGAGCCTTTGCCTCCAGGGGGAGAGATTGCCTTGGCGGCGGTGGATGAAGGGTTATTGGAATTGCGGCCTAATGAGAGTTGGAACCTTTTGGAAGGGATGATGGCCAAGCGTGGCTTGGAGGTGGAAACCTCTACGGCCATGGGACGGGTGGTGGGGAAGCGGCATTTTGGCAAGAAGGCGGTCCCGCAGGGGGGTGGTGGTGGCCGGAGTTTGGCGCGGGAGTTGTTTGATACCTTGTTGCTTTGGGAGGGGCGGGTCCGGTTGGATGATCGGGGGATGGCCTCGGTCAAGGTACCTTTGAATGATTCCATCACCTCTTTTCGGATTGTGGCGGTGGCGACGGTGGGGGCGGATCTGTTTGGCACGGGATCGACGAGTATTCGGGCATCGCGGGATGTGGTTCTTTTTTCTGGGGTGCCGCCGGTGGTGCGGGAGGGAGACCATTTCCAGGGGGGCTTTACGGTACGCAATGCGGGGGAAAAACCGTTCCAGGGTCGGGTCACGGCTGTGGTCAAACCGGAGGGGGGAGTGGGGGCGTTGCCAGTTCAGGATGTGACGTTGAGTCCTGGCGAGGCGAAGGAATTGTTTTGGGATGTGACGGCTGCGGCGGTGGGTCAACTGTCCTGGGATGTGGAGGTGCGTGCGGAGGGGATTTCGGATCGGATCAAGGTGACCCAGGAGGTTTTGGCGGCGGTACCGGTTCGGGTGATGCAATCGAGTTTGGTGCAGATGGAGCAAACGATGACTTTGGATGTGGCAAAACCGGCGGATGCTTTGCCGGATCGGGGAGGGGTTCGTGTTGGGTTATCGCCGAGTCTTGCGGGGGAGTTGGCGGGTGTTAAGGATTTTATGAAAAGCTACCCTTATGGGTGCATGGAGCAGCGTATTTCCAAGGCGGTGGTGTTGGATGACACGGATCAATGGAAAAAAATAGTTGCTTCGTTGCCTGGTTATCTGGATGGGGATGGTTTGGTGAAATATTTTTCGCAGATGTCCCAGGGGAGTGATGTGTTGACGAGTTATTTGTTGGCGGTGGCCGATGTGGCGGATTGGGAAATTCCCAAAGCATCGCTGGAGGCGATGGCAAAGGGGTTGCGGGGATTTGTGGAGGGGAAGTTGTTTCGGGGTTCGCATTTGGCCACGGCGGATCTTGCCATGCGCAAGGTGGCGGCGTTGTCGGCTTTGGCGCGGTATGAGACGTTGGACCCCAAATTGGGCGGGTCGATTGTGGTGGAACCCCATTTGTGGCCTACTTCGACGGTGGTGGACTGGATTGATTTATTGAACCGGGTGGAGCGTTGGCCGGGGCGTGACGCATTGAAGAAAGCGGCGATGGATATTTTGCGGGCGCGGTTGCACTTTTCCGGCAGTTTGATGGGGTTTTCCACGGAGAAGAGCGATTATTTTTGGTGGTTGATGGTTTCTGCCGATGTCAACGCCAATCGGGCGATTGTGGCGTTGTGGGATGAGGCGGACTGGCGGGAGGATATGGGGCGGATGATGCGGGGTAGTTTATTGAGACGACAGGGGGGGCGTTGGAGTACCACGATTGCGGATGCTTGGGGTGTTTTGGCGGTCAAGGGTTTTGGTACACGGTTTGAAGGGGAGAAGGTCACTGGGGAGACGTTGGGTGTTTTGGGGGCTGACCGGAAGGAGTGGGCATGGTCATCGCACCCGGACGGGGGGCATTTGGAATTTTCCTGGCCTAGGGAGCCGTCGCGGTTGCAGGTGACGCATCGGGGGTTGGGGAATCCTTGGTTGACGGTGGAGAGTCGGGCTGCGGTCCCTTTGTCGGAGCCGTTATTGGCTGGATATCGGGTGACGCGCACGGTGACGGCGTTGGAGCGTAAGAGGGAGGGTGAATGGCATCGGGGTGATTTGTACCGGGTTCGGTTGGAGGTGGAGGGGAAGGGGGATATGACCTGGGTGGTGGTGGAGGATCCGATACCGGGGGGGAGTATGGTATTGGGGGGTGGTTTGGGTAAGGATTCGCGGGTGATGACGGCGGGGGGGGGGGGGCAGGGTTGGGTATGGCCTGTTTTCATTGAGCGGGGGTTTGACTCATTTCGGGCTTATTATGAATGGGTTCCTGGGGGGAAATGGGAGGTGGCGTATACGGTGCGTTTGAATACGGCGGGTGTGTTTCGGTTACCGCCGACGCATGTTGAGGCGATGTATGCCCCGGAGATATTTGCCGACGTGCCGAATTCGACCATAACTGTATTGCCATAGTGGATGCATCTTTCTTGAAAATTATTAAAAGAAAAAAGGGGTCTGGGGGATTGCCCCCAGGGTTTTGATTT
>JADGCQ010000005.1 GCA_015228925.1 Magnetococcales bacterium
AAGCAAAACCCTGGGGGCAATCCCCCAGACCCCTTTTTTCTTTTAATAATTTTCTCAAGGAGTGTCAATAAATGATCGAATATCAACACGCCTTAGAAAGAGGATACCGTCACCCACCCGAATTGTGCAACCGACACCAGCCCTGCAACCTGAACACACTTCTTAGAGCCTATCCATGATATATCTTCTCCCCTCTGCCGATTACGAAGTCTACCTAGGTGCCAACCATGACCGGGAAGAGGCGGTTTTGATCGAACCAACCAACCGCCTCCTGGAGATGTACGAATCTTTAGGTCTCCGAACCACCCTGTTTTGCGATGTCGCCTGCATCTGGCGTTACCGCGAATGGGGCCGGGAAGAGACAGCATCACGCATGGAGCGGCAAATGATTGACGCTATTGTCCGAGGTCATGACGTTCAGGCCCATCTTCACCCCCACTGGTTGAAAACGGATTGGATCGAAGGCCGTTATCTTTTCTCCCCGGAAGATTATCTGCTGGGAACGCTCGATGCCGATGAAACCCGTTGTCAAATCATGGTGGAACAATTGTTACAAAGGGTCGTCATCTATCTCAATGGGTTATTACAACCGGTTGATCCCGAATACCGCTGCATCGCCTTTCGTGCGGGTGGCTATGGTCTGCAACCCAGAGAAAACATGGTATTGGCGGCATTGATCAAAGCGGGTTTCGTCATCGATTCCAGCATCATCCCGGGATTTATCTATCATTCCGGCACCCATCGTGTGGATTTTTCCGCGACCCCAGATCGCGCCAATTATTGGCTCGACGCAAAACATGGCCTTTCCCAACCAGCCCCCGACGGTCAAGGATTGTTTGAAATTCCCATCCCCGCAATCGGATTGACCCCCTTGCAAGCCTTGCGGATCAACCTGCCGGAGGCGTTACGACAAACTGTCACCATTCTGACCGGCCAGGATCACAATCATCCCCCACGGGGCATCCCCTGCGGCGAAACCCCACCCCAACCCGCTTCCCGGTGGCACCGCGCCTATTGGAGAGGCCGTGCCCTGCTACAAACCCGATTTCACCGCCTGGAGGCTGGTTTAAGCCTACCTCTTCTGCAAACCACATGGAAACGATACCTTCAGCGTTTTCCACAGGATCAAGATCTCTACCTTGCCATCAATTGCCATCCCAAAGGGATGCAACAACGCCATTTCCATGTCCTAAAACGATTTCATCAAAAAACGGCCCACCACTCACCCCGTCCATTGCGTTGTCTCACCTTCCGGGATGCCTGGCACCAGTTGCGCACCGTGGTCTTCACAAAATCTTGACAAAACGCCCTTGATCGGATGTACTTTGCCGCAACTCCAATGACCCTATCATCCTATTCCCATAAAATTGGGCGGCGTATTCCTTTAGTGAATGGTTGCTGAAAACCGGCCAGTCGATCCTATCCACGTTGAACATTAGGAATAAGAGGAACCTGAACGATATGTCACAAAAAGATGCGGTATCTGTGCCAGAAATGACCAATACGGAGCAGGCCCAGGAAGAGGGTTCAAAACTTGTCCGAAAAAAAATCATCCAGGCCGTTGTTTTCGCCGCCCTTGGCGTGTTCGCGGCGATATGGGCACCCAGCCTGGAGATTGCCTGTGTAACCAGTATTTTGTTACTCACGATCTACTTGTTTGTCAGTGAGATCGTGGGCGTGGATGTGGCAGGCATCTCTATCATGGTGTTGTTAGGACTTTTTGGCATGATTGGTCCGTGGATCGGTCTGGCCACCCCTTTGGTTCCTCCCAACCTCCTTTTTTCCGGCTTTTCCAGCAATGCCGTGATCTCCATCATTGCCGTCATGATCATCGGTGCAAGCCTTGACAAAACTGGCCTCATGACCAAGACCGCCGGTTTCATCATGCGGGTTGGAGGGAGGACGGAACAGAGGGTCATCCCCAGCGTCTCCGCTACCGTGGCATTCATCTCCAGTTTTATGCAAAACGTGGGTGCTGCGGCCCTGTTTTTGCCCGTGGTCAGCCGTATCAGCGTCGCCACAGGTCTCCCTTTGTCACGCTTGCTCATGCCCATGGGATTTTGTGCCATCCTCGGTGGCACCGTGACTATGGTAGGTTCCAGCCCCCTGATCCTCCTCAACGATCTGATCTTGACTTCCAATAAAGTTCTCCCTCCCGACAAACAGATGGAAATCTGGTCACTGTTCACCGTAACGCCAATCGGTCTGGCCCTGGTGGCCACGGGCATCATTTATTTCGTTCTGGCCGGAAAATATGTTCTTCCCGTGAGCGAACGCCGCGATGCCGCTGCCGCTGGCGACACCCTGACCTATTTCCGTTCGGTCTACGGACTGGATTATGACATGTTCGAGGTGAAGGTACCCGTGGACAGTCGTTTGGCTGGAAAAACCCTGGATGAGACAGAGCATACTGAAAAAATTCGGGTCGTCGCCATTCGCGCCCCCGGGGACAATATCCACATTGGGGAAGGGATGCTCCACCGGGACAGGACCATTGAAGGTGGTAGTTCGATGGCCATTTTCGCTAGCCCAGACAACCTGAAATCCTTCTGTGAACGCTATCAATTAGAAAGTGGCCCCGTTGAGGAATTCGCCGAGGTGCTTTCTACCAGTAAATCGGGTATCGCCGAGGTTGTCATTCCTCCAGGGTCAAAATTCATTGGCCAGAGTGCCCGCGATGTCTGGATGCGCAAGACCTATGGGCTTGCTGTAGTGGGTCTCTACCGTCAGGGTAAAACCATGAAAGAAGGGGAAGGAATCCGCACGGTTCCCTTACAGTCTGGCGATGCCCTTGTTGTTCATACCACCTGGAAAGATTTGCACAAGTTGACCACAAATCGGGATTTTCTTGTGGTGACCACCGGATATCCCCATGAGGATCTCAGACCCCACAAAGTGAATTGGGCACTGCTGTTTTTCGCTATTGCCCTGGGGCTTATCCTTTTTAGCAGCCTCAAGCTCTCCGTCTCTCTTTTTGTCGGTGCCCTGGGTATGATTCTGGCTGGGGTATTGAGTATCGAAGAGGCCTATCGTGCGGTGAGTTGGAAATCTGTTTTTCTTCTGGCCAGTCTGATTCCTTTGGGAACCGCAGTGGAAACCAGCGGTACGGCTGCCTGGGTGGCCAACAGCATTTTGACCACCTTACATGGAATCCCCGTATGGGGTATGCAGGCGGTGATTGCTATTCTCGCCACATGTTTCACCCTGGTCATGTCCAACGTGGGTGCCACGGTGCTTTTGGTCCCTCTGGCGGTCAACATTGCCGTTCAGTCTGGAGCCAATCCGGCGGTGTTTGCGTTGACCGTGGCCCTGGCCACCTCCAACTCTTTTTTCATCCCTACCCACCAAGTTAATGCCTTGCTCATGGGGCCTGGGGGGTATCGGGTGGCGGATTACATGCGTGCTGGCGGTATCATGACGCTGTTATTCCTTGTGGTTCTTCTTGTTATGCTGAATATCGTATTCTGAGGCACGATGACCATGGCCGGAATCTTCTGGCCATGGTCATTTCCCAGCATGAATGAATAGGAATGTCAATACACCCTAGGGCGTGTTGACATTTGATAATTTGTTCGCCCCCCTGAAAAAGTGCCAATACAATCTCAGAAAAATCAATCATACCCCGTTGCGATCCGTCGCCATATCCATTGGGATGGTGTTAAATAGGCGACAGACGTTCATCCCAATCACTTATCCTATGCTAAGGGCCACCCCACCATGAAACCCATTGTCATCATCGGTTCCGGTCTCGCGGGCTATGGTCTGCTCAGAGAACTGAAAAATCGCCAGTGCCCATCTCCACGACTCCTGATTACCGCCGACGGGGGGGAGTCTTATTATAAGCCGAACCTCTCATCGAGCTTAGCCAAAAAAAAGTCGGCATCGGATCTCGTCATGTCCCAAGCCACCACCATAGCCCAGGAAATGAGTGCCGAAATCCTCACCCATACCCGTGTTGTCGCAGTGGATGCCACCCAACACAAACTATTCTTGAACAACGGCCAGGAGCGCGTTTACAGTCAACTGGTCCTCGCCGTCGGTTCCAACCCCATCCGTCTCCCACTGACCGGCGACGGAGCCGGGGAAGTCCTCTCCGTCAACAATCTGGACGATTATGCCCTGTTCCAGAAAAAACTGGTCCACGCCCAACGCATCGCCATCATTGGACCCGGCCTTATCGGATCGGAATTCGCCAATGATCTCATTCTGTCAGGACGCCAAGTCACCATCATCGGCCCCGACCCCTGGCCCATCAGCACCCTCGTGCCACAAACAGCAGGATTGGCCGTGCAACAGGCCATGGCCGACAAGGGGGCCATCTGGCACCTGGAAACGTTCAATGGTCCCATAGAAAAAACATCCTCTGGTTATGCCACCACCCTGAAAAATGGTGTCACCGTCGCAGCCGATCTCATCCTCTCCGCCGTAGGAATCCGCGCCGAAACCCAGCTAGCCTCCCAAAGCGGCCTGAAAACCAACCGTGGCATCGTTACGGATGCGTTCCTGCAAACCAGTTCACCCAATATTTTTGCCCTGGGCGATTGCGCCGAGGTCGATGGGAGAAGCCTTCCGTTCGTCCAACCCTTGATGATCGGCACCAGGGCCTTGGCCGCCACCCTCATGGGGCAACCTCAAAAGGTGCAGTATCCCCCCATGCCGGTACAGATCAAGACCACTTTGCACCCGGTCATCACACTGCCGCCACAAACCAAAGAGGGCCGATGGATTTTTGAAGGGACACCCACAGCGGGTATTTCTGGAAAATTCTTGACCGGCGATGACAAACTGGCGGGGTTCGTTCTGACTGGAGACCGGATCGCAGAGAAAACAACGCTCATGGAAACATTGGCCCCATGAGCGCACACTTAAACCGATATTCCATGGAATGAATACTTTTTCTTGACGTTCCCTGCGGCATCATCGGGAAGGGGGAGAGGGAAACCTCCCCCCCCCCGGCACTTCAATCCAAGTCCGACGGCTCACATCATCGACATTCTACGATCCTGGCCGCTGATCCGCTCCAACAGGCGTTCCAGTTCACACGCCAGTTGAGAATTCATATCAATATGGCGGGTATAGACCTGCTGCATCAGGAATTCAGCCTTCGACCTGTTGTCGATGTATTCGCTGTAAAGTCCCTCACGTATATCGCTGTTCATCGGTCCAGACTCCCAAAAGTTCCGTGGTGCTGCTTCGTTGATTTTTGTGTTCATTTTCCTCACCTTTCAACATCACTTGTCCAATTCAATGGATCTTTACCCCATGCCCAATAACAAGCATAAAACAGGCCATATTGACGAACATCAAACCGTCATCCACTTTGGCCCGAACAAGGGGTGAAAACACTCAGGTTCCCGGGCACGCCGTCCCAAATGGCTCCGTGGGAAATCCGATCAAACCGTACCAAGAATGCTTTGATACCGTCAAAAATTTACCCTATGTCTAAATTCTGACACTGGCCACCCATGCCAACCGGCACCATGTCGGGATCTGCCCGAATGCCCAACAGGTTGCCTTTATTTTAATCATTTTGGATTGATGGTTCGGTATTCTGGTCGTTGAGTCGCAAAAGCATCATTGTCCCATTTAACCCGCCACGCAAAACACCCGATACAACGGCTAAAGATCATCAACTTGGCAAAAGACTATCGACATGATAGTTTGTCACGATGATCGTCCACCAGACACATATGAATGTTGTTTTTTTTATTGGGAAGATTCCTCTCCACAACAAAACAATCCTGAAGGATCTATAAAGGGATACCTTTGATTGGAACTGCTCTACACCATTGCGGATATCATCAGAAATGACGATGGATTGACAATCCTGTGCATTGTCGTTGCGTTCCTCGCCGTATTTCTGACACTGGAAATCACAGCCCGCTTATCCAATAACCATGATGCCAATCGGAAACGTAAAACACGTTATCTGGGCTCCTTGGTTTTGGGGCTGGGGTTATGGATCATCCACCAAGTTGCGCTCTCTCTACAAATCCCCACCGGATCATACACCACCCATCTCCACCATTTTGAACACCCTATAGACATCGCTCTCCCCCTGGGAACATCCCTGATACTCGCGCTGTGCGTCGCGAATACCCTCCTCTCCTTCCCCAGGAAAACAAGCCATCTGCTCTGGGCCAGCTTTTGTCTGGGGCTGGGGTTGCCTGGCGTCGTCGCTGTCGGACTGTTCTCACATCACGCCAGCGGACTCTGGTTCTTCAATGTCATGGAAACGGCATTCGCTTTCGTCTGCACCACCGCCGCCATTTTCAGTGCTTTTTATCTGGTTTTAAAGCTTCCAGCCCACTATGCCCTCTCCACCTCCGCACGCTACCTGCTTGCGACCAATCTTCTAACCTTTAGCCTGTTCCTCGGCAATATCCTCTTCATCAACGCCTTTTACACCCTCGCCCCGGCGATGCAAACCGAGGAGAATGCGGCTATCGGACATAGCATATTGAGCTTTATAGTCATTATAATTCTTTTTATCGTTGTTTTATCTCACTATTGGCATCTCGACCAAGAGCGCGTCTCTTTGGAGAAGAGCGTCCATGACCTGCAATTGTCGCAGGAAATCGCCCATATGGGCCACTGGGAATGGGATCTGGTAACCGACGACATCACTTGGTCAAACCGATTGGCCGTCATCTTTTCAATGCCATCGGATAGAAATCGTGCCGATCTTTTTTCAAACACCATTCATCCCAATGATCGTGTGGATGTGATGCAATGCCGCAGGCAAGCACGTCTGGACCCCCTTGGCCAATGGTCCATCCGCTATCGCATCATCTGTCCCAACGGTGAAATACGGATGATTCGCGAACATGGACGCACCTTAACCAACCTACACGGCACACCAACCCGGCTGTTGGCGACTGTCGCCAATGTGACCCATATTTATGATATGGAAAAACGGGAGGAACGGGTGATGCAGTCCCAGATTGCCCTGAGCGCGTTATTGGAAACGGGGCTGGAACCCTTGGACTTGGAAAAACAGCTTAATGTTGCACTCCATATCATTCTTACCGTCCCTTGGCTGTCGATCAAATATCAGGGATCCATCTTTCTCGTCGATCCCGATTCGGGCGATTTGCGACTGGCCTCCCATATCGGCCTGTCGGAGCAGCAAGTGCGTTTGTGCAGCCACGTCAAGCGCGGCCATTGTCTTTGCGGAAAAGCACTAGCACAACAAAAAATTGTCTTCACCTCACATCTCGATGAAAATCACCCGATCACCTATCCTGGCATAGTCCCTCATGGGCACTATTGTGTCCCCATCGTTTCCCGCAGCCGGGTCGTCGGAGTACTCAATCTCTATGTTCCCCACGGCTATGAAAAAAATTCCGAGGAGGACGCCTTTTTAACCACCATTTCCAACACCCTGGCGGGGTTAATCGATTTACGCCATACCCAGGCCCGGTTGGCCAACAAACAGGAATTCATTACCACCATTCTGCGCACCGCACCATCCCTGGTCCTCGTATTAGACCAAGATGGACGGGTTATCCTGTTCAACCATGCCTGTCAAACACTGACGGGATACACGGAAGAGGAGGTGGTAGGACGCGAAATTTGGAAGTTTTTGATTCCCCCTTCCGAAGTCGTCGAATTAAAGGAAAAACTTCAAGGTCTTTACCCGGGAGGGAGGCCGCTCGACCACGAAGGGCACTGGTTGACCATCCATGGGGATGCCCCCCTGATTGCCTGGTCGAGTACCGCCATCGCCACCACCGAAAATACCCAACGCCATATCGTCGGCACTGGCGTGGATATTTCGCAAAAGCGGCGCGCAGAACAACAACTGCGCTTTTTGGCCAGTCATGATTCACTCACCGGGTTGCCCAACCGATCCCAATTTATGGAACATTTGATCGTCAGCCTAGCCCAAGCCAAAAGAAGTGGACGCCATCTGGCGGTGTTATTTTTGGATTTGGATCGTTTTAAAACGGTCAACGACACCCTCGGACACGAAATTGGTGATCGACTGCTCACCGCAGCCGCCTCGCGCATCCGCAGCAGCGTCCGAGAAATGGATGTAGTCGCCCGCATTGGTGGTGATGAATTTACCGTCCTTATGACGGGGCTTGTGGATATCGACCCCATCGCCACCATCGCCAAGAAAATTATCACCAACATTGATAAAATTTTTGAAATCGATCAACACCCCTGTCACATCGGTGTCAGCGTCGGCATCGGTCTGTTCCCCGAACATGGCGACGATCCCCAGACCCTGCTGAAAAAAGCGGACCAGGCTATGTATGCCGTCAAAGAGTCCGGTCGCAACAGCTTTAAAATTTGGGATGAAACGTGTTGATATGTGATTGAAGACATTTTCCCAATGAGGAGTAGAATATGGAACAACTGGATCGCATTACCCAGCAACCCGACGTGATGGGTGGCAAAGCGTGTATCCGTGGGATGCGCGTTACGGTCGGTATGGTTGTCGGCCAAATCGGTGCTGGCCATAGCATCGAGGAAATCCTTCTCGACTATCCTTATATTGAGCGCGAAGACATTCTCCAGGCGTTACGTTACGCCGCATGGCGGACATAACCGTTCATCCCCCCTTTCAGACTTTTGATTCAAATATCAAAAAAAAAGATTCAAAAGCAAAAAATTGGAGCTTTTGATTTAAAGTCAAAACCCTGGGGAAAGAATTCCCCAGACCCCTTCTTTCTTTTCAATAGTTTTTTAGGGGAGGTCTGAACGGTTACGGAGAAACCTGCCACGATCCCTTAACCCTTGACCGATTCATTCTGAGTGATGAACGTATGATAGGGAAGATCCAGAATATGGTGAAAGGTGATGATGATGGCTACCATGAAGGTGATCAGACAGGCGGCGAAATATCCAAAACCATAATAGGGAAAGCCAAGATTCATCGATAACAGCGAGAAGACAAAGTTGGATAGCAGGAAGATGAAACTAACCTGTAATGCCTTGCGGCGACAATCAAAATAGGACAAAAGAATATTCATGAACAAAATACAGACGTGGTAAAATGCCCCCAACACCCCCAGCCGATACATCCCCATCTGTTTAAAGTTGATGCCAAACCAGGTAAACAGATGCGGTGCCATCAAAATAGCCAACAGGCTGATCCCCCCCTGGAGAATCAAAAAATTACGCCCGCTCACATGCACCGCTTCGATCAGTTGTTTATGATTGTCCCGGATGACCTGAAAATTGGCGTGTTTTTGAATGTCTCGGTAAAATTTTAAATAATGTTCATAAAATCGAGTCTCCATGCTCAACACAAAGGAGGCCATGGAGGGGACGATGGAAAGATAGGCGAGAAACATGGCACTATCATAGTTGGAATAGGAGAGAAATCCCCCGGCCACCACATCTCTTTCTGGACAAAACCACATGATCCATTTGTCCACCCAAGCGGCCAAATTAAACGTCAAACCGACCAGGGCCAAATCCCAATACCGCCTGAAATAGGGGAGAAATCCGAAAAAGTTTTTGGCTTCATAGGGATATTCGGCAAAGACCCGGGCGATGATCCCAAACAGGATGATGGCCAACCCCGCATTGAAACCAAAAAACAT
The DNA here is from genome assembly GCA_015228925.1 of Magnetococcales bacterium. GTDB lineage: Bacteria > Pseudomonadota > Magnetococcia > Magnetococcales > UBA8363 > UBA8363. Next base: position 9,558 of record JADGCQ010000005.1, read on the forward strand.
CCCCACCACCCCCAGATCCTTGGCCAAAAAAGGGTTGGAAATGCCACCAAACGCCATGCCGATAAGAAAAATACGGATAACCATTTTATAATCTTTGAGTGCGGTGATAAAAATGGTCACCAACCAGACACCATTGATCAAAAAATAATTGATGAAGGCACTGAGTGCCGTCATAAACTCAATATCGACATAGAAAAAATAAAATAAAAAAGCCAGCGGAAACTGTATCGCATAGATCAAAATCAATCCCCCCAGGAGGGCACCGGGGGCTTTTTCCACCTCTTTCAGAAAAATCAAATCGGAGATATACCGGGTAAGCACCATCACAATGGGGCCGGATATCACCAAAGAAAATGAAAAATTATAAATGATAGCAATGCGAAAGGTAATCTGTTGCTCGACGGTGGTAAAATACGATCCCAGAGCCACAATCCCCGTGAGGGCCAGGATGGTGAACAACCAGGGGCCGGTCGCCACCAATGCCGAATAACCAAATCCGCTCAAAAGGCCAATCAGATTGTCCTTGGTCGTCAGATTACGCAATACAAAACCGATACCGGCCATGCTTTAAACCTCGTCGAGACGGCTGGTGGGACATTGGCATAAGCCGGTATAAATCTCCCGGTAGGTCTGTGTCAGGGTATCCTGGTCATAATAGGTTTTGACCCGTTGGCGAATCGCCTGGGAACATTGTTGCCACCAGGAGGGTTGCGTCAACAGACGTGCCAACTCCTGGGCCGTCTCGGATGGATTGGAAACCCGTGTCACCGCCCCCCCCGGCCCCAATGGGGGATCCTCCGTCGCCATCCCCAAGATCATCTCACGACAGGCCCCCACATCGGTCGCCACCGTCGGAACACCGGCAGCCCCCGCCTCCAAAATCACCAAAGGTTGCCCCTCACTGATGCTGGTCAATACCAACACATCAATCTTGCCCAAATAGTCCACCAAGTTGACCCGACCCGTGAATACAACCATCTCCTGCAACCGAAAATGATGGATCAACCCCATGCACTCTTCATAATAGCCTTCATCCTCTTCCGTCGGTCCCATCACCAGAGCCATGGCTGTGGGAACCGCATGGCGCAGAATGGCGCACGCCTGAATGAATCCTTTGATATCTTTGATGGGGACCACCCGGCCAATCAAGGCGATGGTGGGGGGTCTGCTCCCCTTGTCGGAGACCAAATTTTCAAACCGACGCCAAGCAATCCCATTGGGAATCACCCGCATTTTCTCAGGGTCAGCCCCATCCGCCTTCTGGAAATCCTGATTACCCCCATAGATGGTGATGATCTGATCACACGCCTGGTAGCAAGCTTTGGAATAAGCCTGGAACGCATGAATCCACAGTTTGCGGCAATCATTGCGATGCCCTTCCAACTGCAAACCGGCATGGGGATCCTCATAAAGCCAGTCGGCCATGGTGATTTCGATACGACGTTCATTGGTGTAGATACCGTGTTCACAGACAATCACCGGACGATGGGTTTCCAGACGGGCACGGGCGAGAAAAAGACCAGCATAGCCCGTGGACAGGGAATGATAGGTCTTGGCCTTGGGGAGGTCGGCAAGGAGAATGGTGAACAGATTTCCGGCAAGATAACGCCAAGTCCAAAAAAAGTCCAAAAACGGCCCCCCCGGCAACAACCGCTCATAAAGTTTCAACAAAAGCTCCCAGGCAGGTTTGGAATTCAATAACCACCCTGGATCCAGACGCCGTTCATAGGGTGCCAACGTTGCAATGATCTGCCGCAACGCCGGCAGCCCCCCCTCCTCCTGAAATTGATACAACCCCTGTTCCAAAGCGGCAAACAAGGCGACCGGAAGTTCCCGATACCCCAACTTCCCCTGGGGTGGGGCCAGGGTGACATGGGTGATCCCATGGACGTTGGCGGGAATCTCATAACGGGTCTGAAGTTTTTGATTGGGTGCCAAAAGGGTCAGAAGGTGAAAACGAAATTCGGGGAGACTCTGGATCAGTTCATGAACCCAACCCGAAACGCCACCCGCCACGTAAGGATATGTCCCCTCGACAATCAGACAGATATCGATATCTTCCACACCCGACGCCGAAGCCTTGGATCTGCCGATCAAGGATTTGGACCATTTCCAAGCACCCGGATTCCATAAGCGGGTCATCATGACACAGCCAGATGCGTTTGAATTTGCGCTTCGATGCGCGCCGCCCATTGCGCCAGATTTTGAGAATCCATATCGACAAATTGCACTTTGGTTTTGGCTTCGGTTTTCAACTGCCTTTGGGCCATATCGGTGGCCAGCGCGGTCAGAATATCGGGCTTGCCACGAATGATGGGGATAAAATCTTGGATCGAAATTTCCAGCAGCCGACATTTTTCAGTCAATGCCAAGCAATTGGCATTTCGTTTGGCCCCGGTCAACAAAGACATCTCACCAAAATAATTCCCCTCACCCAGTCGCGCCACCTCCATCGATCCTTGGCCAGGGGTATCCAAGGTCACCACAACCATACCGGAAACAATCAAGTAAAAAGAGTCCCCCGTTTCACCCTGACGAACAATGGTTTCCCCCTCCTTGTACTCAAGAACCTTCCCCGCCTTGACCAAGGAGGTCCGTTCAGGAACACTGAAGAATTGGAAAATCGGCACATGATGCAGACCATCGCCATTATACCATCCCGACCATAAATCCACCGTATCTCGGATACGGACCATCCAATCTTCGTCACCCAAAAACAGCTTTCGGTGGTGCTGGGACAACGCCGCCAGTTGATCAAACCGTTTCAGCTTGAACAAAGTCTCCATGGCCCAAAGGACCATTGGGTGGGTCGCCTCCCCGTGACGCAGGGTCGCCTCAAAAAATTCCGCAGCCTCCTCCAGTGCCCCGGAACGGACCAAAGTTCGTCCCAAAGCGATGGCGATCCCGTGGTCCCCAGGTCGCCCCGCCAGACAGGCACGATATCCAGCGATGGCCTTTTGGCGATTTTCCCCCTCCCGGACCGGATCCAACAACCCTGTAAAGGCAAAATCATCATAATGCCGAGCGACCGTCAAAACCAGTTCCATATCCTCAGGATGATGTTCCAGTTGTTGCTCAAACGCCATGGTACGACGCATGAAACTGTTTTCAACATGAGAAATGGCCGTCGCCGCTTGAACCCGGACCGCATTGTCGGCATTGTTCACCGCTTCCCGCAGTACCGGTGCAAACGCAGGTTTAAAATGGCGTGACATTTTGGCAATCATGGTTTGTTTTTGTTCCTGCGTCCCATAGGCCAAAATATCCATGAACGGCGTCAAAGCTGCGTTGGCATTGGCCCCCTGGCTTTCAATCCGGGACATGAGTTCCATGGAGGCATGGATAAAATCGGCGGGAAACAAACTTTCATACCATTCCTCAAAGGAGGTCGCCGTTTTACGATATTCCCAAAACAGCCCAAAGGCCAACATAACACCGATAATCCCCACAAACCCCATCATGCCGGTCGCCAGGGGGAGAAGATAATAAAATCCGTTGAGGCACGGAGATGGCCTGTTTCTTCCGCGATACCACGCCCAGAAAAACAGCACCAAAGCCAAGACACTGTGCCATCCGATCAAATAGACCGGGGTTTTCAGGGGATCCAACCCATACTCCCAAAACATGCCCCACAACAGCGCAATCTGGAGGAGACACACCAGCAGACACAGCAGCATAAACCAAAAAGCGCAAGAAAAATCCCGTTCATCCGCCAACGGTTCCATGGAAATGGGAGAACCGGACATGTCGCGCTAGTCCTCTTTGGGCTTTTTGGCCTTGTACAACGTTTGCGTCGTCGTAGAGAACCGCGCCCTGGGGACCACGGAGTAGACGTGTTGTTCCAGGGCCTGATCAAATTTTTTCAACACGACACTCATATTTTCCGAGGGGGTTGCCGGCAGCAACAGGGCAAACTCAAACCCTGGGGTTTCATAGTCAAAGGCCATATCGGTATTACGCATGACCACACGGGTGGCATCATTGATCAAGATGGGAATTTTCCGTTGCTCATCCAGGTTCAAGGCATCGGGATTTTCCAGTCGCACGATCATCAGGCTGACTTCAAAGTTCAATCGTCTCCCCAGATTGGTCATGAGGGCCACCTGTCGTGGGAAAAAACCATAGGAAAACAAGTTACTGTCCTGATTGACGACGCTATCGGCCCGTGCCGACTGTAACCGATTGGCCAAATCGTAGGAAGCCCCAGCCCACTCACACAACGCCTTGAAATTTTCCACCGAAGAGACGTTAAAATCCATGAAACCCAGGCTTTCAATCTTGATCATTCCGCTGACATCACCGTTTTCCCGGTTGATCATCGGACCCGCCATCACCCCCTCCCCGTCCAGGATATCCCTGTCCTCACGATTGTTGATCGTCAGGAACCGTTTTTCACCCACGATGGCCTGATACAGGGAATCCCGAACACCGAAAGATTCCTTGACGGGTTGCTCCTCCTTCCAACCCGATTTCACCATGACCGTCAGATTTTGTTCCTCCAAGACAAAGATAGAAAACATTTCTGGACTGATCACCGACCGGATCATATCCCGCGTCCCCGAAAGCACCATGGCAGGGTCTTCATGTTCCAGATCCTTGGCCGCTTTGAAGGAGGAAACCACTGTTTTTAGTTGCCCTGAAACCTGAATTTCCAGGCGTTCCTTAGCCTTATTGACCTGCTCATAAGCGCGGGTGATCACCTGTTCTCGCGCCTCGGCAGCGGTCATATCCTTCCACAGGGTACTCCGCTCCACCCGATGTCGATCCTGCAACAAGCCTAAAACAACCGCTCCGACAACCCATAAGAGCGGTACAATGGCGACGGAATACAGCAGTTCAAAGGAATCCTGGCCATACTGCGCCTGGGGAATCGTACCGGAAAGCAACAAAAGACTGGAGAAAAAAGCGGCCAAAAGGCCATGACTGGTACCGTACTGCACACTCATAAGGATCACGGCGATCCAGAAAGGATGGGGACACACATCGGCGAAACGATCCGAAGCACCCTGCGTCAGATCATACGCCATAAGCACCGAAAAAAACAGGAGTAATTCCCCCCAGGCCGCCGCCCGGATTCCGAGAAAGAATACTGTTTTTCTGCGGGCAGCGTTGGGTTTTACAGGGGCCTCTGCAACCGCATCCGGCAGCCCCGGCGAGGGGGATGTTTTCGATTTTGGAGAAGTTTTCGGGCCATGCGTCGTCACTGTCTTCTTCTATCATAAAGGATTATTTGGGAGGTAACGACAACTCCAGAATATCAACATCAATGGTGTTCTCTTTCTTTGGTTTTTCGTCGTTTTTGGCCAAAGCTTTTTCCTTGGCCCGCCTTTCCTCCTCCCCTTTTTTCATCAACAGGCTACGTTGTTCAAAAAGTTTGGCGCAGGCTTCATCCAGTTCACCCAATACCGGATCGCCCTGTTGATGATGCATTGTCCCCGCATCATTGCCCGGACTTTGCCGCCCCACACCACGAACTCTTCCCACCGTAACCTGGCCAGAAGGGGGTGCCGTTGCCACTGTTTCCTCCTTCGGCATAGATTCTTTCTTGGCATCAACCGCTTTGGACAATTTGCCAACGGTATTGTGAACCGCTTTCTGGGCGGTGTAATAAATACTTTCCCGACTTAAAAAACCCGAACCCATCAACGATTGACTGGCACGCCACAATACGACACCATCGCGAATACGCACCAATTGCACATTAAAACCGACTGCCGGCTCTTCTCGTAACCCATGCTGGTAGGAAAACTCCGACACGCTCCCCGTCAAAACCGCATCCACAAACAACCCCGTCCCCACATCCCGCGCGATGGAAACATCGGCCAATCGATCCATATCGACTTTGAGTCCAATCAACTGCCGCCGCATTTCACTTTCCTCCAACAAGCAAAACTGCTTGCTGGCCATCAATTCGGTGGCAAACAATTGGGCCACGGACAATCCAGCGGTAGGACTGTTGCTCAGATTTTCAAATGGCAAAACCGCGACAGTCAGTGGCGAATTTTTTTCCAGTTCTTCATGGACAAATGAGCGATTGACCCCCATGGCGCAACCAAACAAACCGAGAGCCACCAAACCTATCGCTATTTTGACACGCGATATTGGCCCTGTACAACCGGAAAGCGAACGTTCATTCATAATTGATCAACCACTTCAGAATAGAAGTTTCAATGAGTAATCGACCTGGTCGGTTACCACCCATTCACCCGCCTGTCGGGAATACCCCCTTTGCAAACTGAGGGCCGATTTTACATCGGCCATGGGTTCATAGATCAAGGAAGCTGCCAGTGAAGGGCCGTGCTGATAAGTCAACCGATCATAGGAATATCCCAAAACAGAACTATAGGTTAGATAGTCATTCCAGAGGTCAAACCAAGCGGCACTGGCCAGATGGGTTTCCTTATCGGGCATGGGAAGGAGGGTGTACGTAACGCCGTCGGTATTGAGACGTTGCGCCTCATGAAACACCATCTCTTTATCCAAATTATAGGAAAGTTCCAGATTGTTGCGGCTGAGAAAAGCATGACGCAAAGATCCCAAAAGGGCCAAACTCTCCGTGGCATTTTCATCATCCGACACGCCATACCGATTGACCGCCCCCGTCAGCGATGTGCGCAATCGATCACCATGCCAAGCATCATCCCGTTGGAATTCCAACCGATCACGCCAACCACCGTCCACCAAACTGTTGGTGGTCGCCCCATAAGGGCGGTGCCAATCGGCGAGGAAACGGGTCGAGGCTGTGGGGTGAAAAAAATCATGACCGACAGTGACCCCCAGATGATCCTCCCCGGCGAGGATACCCACACGGGAAATGTCGCCATCGGCCCAGGACATGGCCAATTCAGCGGCCCCCGACAACCATTCGACGACTTGGTTGGCGGTGATCCCCTCGGCGTTGGTCACATTATCGATTTCCAAATCGACCCGACGTAAATCAAGGTTCAGGTTGAGTCCCTGGGAACCCACCAGGAGCAATTCAACATCCTGGCCAAGCTGAACTTCATTGTTTTTGGGTGAATGTTTGTAGGAAGCACTTGTCTGTAAATAGGGGCCTTGATTATGGTGCAACAAAGCCTTGGCAAAAATAATATTGGGTTCGCCAATGGCCTGGGTCAATCCTCGGTCGTACAGGGCCACCGCAGACCGCCACCGCCCCAGTTGATCCTCCAATGTTCCCAATTCACCGAGAAATTCCACATTCTCCGGCGACTCCTCCACCAAGCCGCGCATCCGCTCCCGGGCACCATACAGGGTACGGGTCGATACCATGGTCTTGGTCTTGAGAAACCGCAGTCGGGCATCCTCAACTTTCCGTTGTTCCAGCAGCTCCGGTGTTGGCGGTGGCAGGGTCATGGTCACCACCACATCGTTTCCCGTCGCCGTGACATGAAACCCAGTCCCCGCCTGATTAGCCCGCAACAACAAGGAATCATAGCCGTAGCGCACATCGCCCAACCATGCAAAAAGTTCCTGGGTCGCCTCCTCCATCCCCTGGGGGATAAAAGGTTTTTCAAACACCAAGACCAACTCGCGTCCCTCGATCCGTTTGGTAAAGTTGACCCCTTGATTCCAGGTCAGGATCAATCGCGCCTCCTCACCACCATGCTCGGAACGGACAACCACGGTCGTCCCAATCACCGCCTCAGGTTCTGCATCCCCCCCGGAAGCGGGGGCCTTACCGGGAGAAACCTGAAAAATATCGACATCGACCGACGCGGGAACGCCGGTTTCGGCCCATAAACCCAACGGAATCAAGGTTAACAAAAGACAGAAAACAAAAAACACACGCATGATCCATCCTCAACGCTTTCGCCACCCCAAAAGAGCGTAAAGCAAGCATCATGCCGAACAAATATAAAGCATTTTTCTTGACATTTCGACACCATTCAAAGAGGCTCACCCCGAAGTGGTATCCAGAAATAACGTAAGAGTCAGGCAACCGTCATGTCCATTTGGAAATCCCTTACCATCTACTTCCTGGTCTGGACCACGATCATCGGTGGATCCTTGCTGGCCAACTTCTACCACCACCGGGAGATGGCCCAGGATAATGCCATGTATGAGAGCATACCCATACAATCTTTTTTGGATCAACAAGATAAACATATTATAATCCTTCAATTTTCTCACGTCCTGGTTTGGTTTCTGGGATTGGGGCTGATCACTTTTTTCACCAGACGGCGTTTTCTCGACATTTCAGCACAGAACCAATCCCTGAAAGCACTCCAGTCCAGCAATGCCCTATTGGAAAGGGCACAGGAAATCGCCCATGTCGGCAACTGGGTCCGGGATCTTGAATCGGGCACCCTGATATGGTCCCAAGAACTCTATCGCATTCTCGGCCTTGATCATAACCAGTTTAATACTTCGTTCGAAAATTTTCTAAACTGTATTCATCCCGATGACCGGAACACAGTACTCGAAGCGTTAAAAGCGTCCATTAAAAGTCAGGACGATACCTTTCAAGTCGAATATCGCATCATCCGGCCCAGCGGAGAGGAACGGATCGTCCGTGCGCGGGGTCACATAGAACGCAGCCATGACGGCACCCCGCGACAAACCATCGGAACCGTGCAGGACATCACCGATGCCCGACGCGCCAATCAGACCATACAGAATCAACAGATACTTCTCCGATCCATGTTCGACAAAGCACTGGACGCCATCATCTCCATTGACCGTAATGGAAATGTCGTCGATTTCAATCCATCCGCTGAAGCGATATTCGGTTATTCCAGACAGGAAATACTTGGCAAGCAACTGGTCGATTACATCATCCCTGATGAACTGAAAGAAAGGCACAACAAAGCCCTGGAAAAACGACTGGCCTCTGGGGGTACGCCGACAGAATTGGGAAAACGCTTTGAGCTGCCAGGACTAAGGTCGGACGGCACGCGCATCGACCTTGAGATGGCCCTCACCATGATCGAAACGAACGCGGGCGTACTCTACACCGGCTTCATCCATGATGTCACCGAGAAGAAACAATTATTCCAATCCCTGCGCGACACCCTACAGACTGCCGAAGCGGCCAACCAGGCCAAAAGTGAATTCTTGGCTACGATGAGCCATGAGATCCGCAGTCCCATGAATGCCATCCTCGGCATGACCGATTTGGTATTGAATACCAATCTGACGGAAAGTCAGAGGGATCACCTGAACATTGTCCAGAGTTCCGCATCCAACCTGCTGGAAATCATCAACAACATCCTTGATTTTTCAAAAATTGAGGCGGGAAAGATCACGCTGGAACAAATCCCCTTTGATCTTCGTGGTCAGATTGAAGAAGTCTGCGAAACCCTTGCAGTTCGGGCACATCAAAAAGGACTTGAACTGTTGTGCGACATTCCGCCAGATCTCCCGGAAGTCGTTGGAGACCCATACCGACTGCATCAGATTCTGATGAATCTGGTCGATAATGCGATCAAATTCACCTCTCAGGGAGAGGTCGTCGTCCGTGTTACCTGCGGTCCCAGTGCCATGAATGATGAAAAGATGGGAGAGATTCATATTGGGGTGGCGGATACAGGGATCGGTATCGCCACGGAACATATCGAGCAACTGTTTGAACAGTTCACCCAGGCGGATGGCTCCACAACCCGCAAGTATGGCGGAACAGGGCTTGGTTTGACGATTTCCAAACGGTTGGTGGCATTAATGGATGGCAAGATTTGGGTAGACAGTGAACCAGACCAAGGAAGCACTTTTCATGTTTTGCTTCATCTTCCGATCAACCAGGAAAGTCGCTCCGCCCCAAAATCGTCCAACCATCTTTCCGGGGTTCGTCTGCTCCTCGGTATCGGCAACGACAAGGGACGCAACATTCTCAAAAGGACACTGACCCATTTCGGTGCGCAGATCACAGAGGCGAAAGATAGTTCCAGCCTATTGGAATCTTTCAAATCATCGCGACAAGAAGGTCAACCCTTCCAGATCATCATTCTGGACACAGAAATGCCGGAATCGGAATCTTTCTGGCAGGAAGTTGGAGCCGATGAAAAAATTTTAATTCTGACTTCCACCAACCCCAGCCAGGGAAATCCCATCACAAACGCAATCTTCTCAAAAGCAGCCCGACTGAGAAAACCAATTAAACTCAACAGTCTGTTCAAAAAGATGAATATCTTACTGGATCGAAATCGGGTGAACGATCAAAAACCGACACCCAACATCCCAGAAAAAGCCGGTCATACAGTCAAGAAAGAGGCTCCGGTTTTATTCCCCATCACGACGGACCTTGCCACCTTCGAGGCGGCTAGCCGGGATTTTCTCGACAACGGCCCCGACCATCACCAGCAGTTGCATGGGGCATTCCAAGCACACGAGGTCAAACAAGCCTTGGCGGAACTTCAATGGATGCAAGAGGCAGCCACAAAACTGGGTGCCAATCGTTTGAAAATCCTTTCCACACGCCTCAAAGGGGTAGCAGAGTTGAAAGATTGGGAAGAAACCGCCAAACGATTTGAAGATTTGGACCAGGAATTTCAGAAAGTCCTGGCCACACTGCCCCAGACAAGGGGCTTATCTTAAACAACCCAAGCCATTTCAAGGCACTTGATCCGACACCTCAGAGCAGCTTCACCAGAGCCGCCACGACCCCAACCGCCACAACCATCAGGCTCCCAAGCTTGATCACCATGCGTTGCTCCAACTCCTTAATATCCCGCTTCAACTCCGACCGGATCGACTCGATCTTGACATCCAGTTCCTTGATATCCCGTTTCAACTCTAACCGAAACGACTCAATCTTGACATCCAGTTCCTTGATATCCCGTTTCAACTCTAACCGAAACGACTCAATCTTGACATCCAGTTCCTTAATATCCCGCCGCAAAGAGGATTCTGCCCCAGCCAGATCCTGTTTGGTGGTCAACCGGTCCTCTACCAGATTGACAAGGGCCTCAGCCTGGATAGCAGCCTGCCGCTCATCGACGCCAGCATCCCGCAATTTCTTGACGTAGGCATAGGTATCGAACGCAATAGCTTGGCTCATCGTACCCCCTTTTTAAAAAACCTACCGACCCGCCCTTCTCTCCCTGATACTATACCTTGGAAAAGAAATCGCAACAACGCCGATTCACTTATGCATACGTGCAAAGATAGGCGGTGGCCACGGCCACTTTCAGTTGAAATTTTTGATTGGCAGCCACCTCAAACGATTGGTTGGGAGAAAAGGTCTTCCATGCCACCTCCCCCGGCAATCTGACCGTCAAAGCACCACTCACCACGGTCATCGTCTCTTTCTGCGATGTACCAAACTCGTATTCTCCCGGCATCATCACCCCAACTGTCGCCGGAAGGGTCTCGGTCTGAAAACCGATCGATTTCACTTGGCCATTAAAATACTCATTCACTTTCAACATGATTCATGCGACTCCCTAGAATTAGCGATGGACACTATCGTGATTTTCCTCTGAAAATTGCAAAAAATCCAGGTAGACAAACAATCCAGAAAAAGAAACAGGATTTGCACATATTTTCTTACTGGTATTTTTTTCTACACGGATGTATATTGGAATTTTTTATCAGTGCATAAAAATATTCTTGCCTTGATAAGGTGTTTTTATTGTTCCCTTAAATTTTCCTTAGAAGGTATCGTCATGATTCGTTATCGATTCCTACGACAAAGTTTTTTGGTTTCTCTTCTCATCGCCGTTGCCATACCGCTGTATACCATTTTTTTCCTATTACCATCATTGACTGCGCAATTGGTGAATACCTTTGAAGAAAACGCCATCAGCGTCGCCCATCACCTCTCCGCCATGTTACGCGAACACCATCTGTTGCAAGATGGCCAGATTGCTATCTCCCAGGATTTTATGGATGAAGTCAAAAAAATTTCCCGCGACTTCCACGTCTCCAAACACCGTATTTTTTCCCGTACTGGAAAAATCATCGCCGCCTCCGAAGAAAAAGATATTGGCACAGTCAATAAAAATGATTATTTCCACCAAAAGGTCGCCGCAGGACAGATCTTTACCAAGGTGATCGAAAAAGACGAAAAAACCATGGATGGCGAAACGATTCAAAAGGATGTGGTAGAAACCTATGTCCCCATGATGGATAATGGACAGTTCTTGGGAGCCTTTGAAATTTATTTCGACATTACAAAACAAAAACACAATCTGAACCGCTTGACATTTCAATCTTCAGCAATACTGATCTCCATTGGTTTTGGGTTTTTTGGACTATTATTGTTTGTCCGGCATAGCGTCGTCCGCCCCATTTCCGCCGTTACGGATGCCATGGTCAGGATGGCCCAGGGAGATTTGGAACAACGCGCTCCGGTGAACGGCAAAGATGAGATCAGCACAATGGCCAGCATTTTCAACCATATGTGTGAACAATTGCAGGAAAGCCACCGGGGATTGAAACGTGAAAAGAACAAGCTGACCACCATCCTTCTGGGGGCCAGGGAAGGGATTGTGGCCACCAACGCCGATGGTGAAATTTCTTTGGTCAATCCTGCGGCGCAAAGACTGTTGGGAAAATCGGAGGAAAGCATTATCGCTGATGGATTTTTACAAATGTTCGATGATCCCGATTTTATGAAGCATTGCCTAGAAGGGGCCGGAACCGGTATGCCCGACACCATCGTGTATAACAACCATGTTTTAAAGATTTACGCCTCCACCATTGTCGCCCCGGATGCTGGAACCATCGGATCGGCGGCATTGATTCGGGATATCACCGATGAAAAAAAACTGGAAGAAAAACTCAGAAAACTTTCCCACACCGATGGTCTGACCGGACTATTGAACAGAAGGCGGATGGACGAACTTCTCACCGACGAGATCAACCGCGCCATCCGTTATCATTTGGAGTTTGGTGTTCTGCTCTTCGATGTGGACCATTTTAAACAGTTTAATGATCGCCATGGCCATGCACAGGGTGATCGGATATTGCAGGGGATCGCAGCCGCCATGACGGGTCATTTTCGAAATGTTGATTTTTGTTGCCGCTATGGCGGTGAAGAATTTCTTGTCATCATGCCCAGCACCATCCACCCTGGCATCATGGAAGCTGCGGAACGGTTCCGCATCCGCATTGAGGAGATGACCATCGATGGATTGAAAGTCACCATCAGCATTGGCGTCGCGGTATACCCACAATCGGGACACTTCAAATCATCGGAAGAGATTCTCAAAGCGGCGGATGCCGCACTGTATGAAGCCAAAAGTGCCGGTAGGAATTGCGTAAGGCTACCCTCCCCCACTGAGTCCCCCATGCGATGACATACATCAAGAAAACAAAAGCGACCGCATGAAGAAATGAAGCCATCCAGGGATCGAAAAAGGGGAGAAAAAGATGGCGGAAATAAAACGTTTTAAAAGATACCAGTTGATTGTTCACATCCACGACCTTGTAAAGGTGGATGGATCGTCCAATCAGCCCTGAGATAAAATAAAGCAGCAGTGTATCGGTCCCCAAAGTCACCCATGGCCGCGTCCACCGTTGCCATCCCCGGATATCCACCAGCCCAAAACATCCCGCAAACATCACAAGGGCCAAACCGGCCATGAGAAGTACATAAGAACTGGTCCAAAGTCCTTTGTTGATCGGCAACCAATGATCCCAAAGGAGACCGGAACCAATTAAAAAAATCCCCGCCGCAAACAACCCAAAAACAATCGCTTTCGGTGTTCGCTGGATTTTCAAAAAATGACCCGTCAAGACACCAAACAGACAGGTTGCCATCGCAGGTAATGTACTAAATAGACCTTCCGGGTCAAAACCCGCTGCGGGAGCCGCAGTCCACGTATGCCCTGCCAGCACCATGGCGTCGATAAAGCGGGCCAGATTCCCCTCTGGCGTTAAATCACCCGCACCAAAACCGGGTACCGGGACCAACACCAACAGCAGCCAGGAGAGGATCACAATCAGCCAAGTCAGAATCCACTGCGTGCGAACCGATGTGGTAAGAACCAGTAAACCCACGACCCCATAGCAAATCGCAATCCTCTGCAAAACGCCGGGAATACGCATCGTCGCCCAAGAAAAATGATGGTCAAACGCAAGTCCGAATGGAAACCCCGACAAAAACAATCCCAGCCCAAAAATAAGCAGGCTGCGGGCCAGCAAATGGCGGCAGACCTCCCCCACCGTAGCCCCCTGATGACGCCGCCTGGACAATGATAGCGTCAAAGACAGCCCGACAATCCACAAAAAAAAGGGGAAAACCATGTCGGCCAACGTCCACCCATGCCAAGCCGCATGTCTCAAGGGGGAATAAAAATAATTCCAATCGCCCGCATTGTTGACCAGCATCATCCCCGCAAAGGTGATCCCACGCAACACATCCAACGCAAGCAATCGACCGCCAACGGTATGATTCGGAAAAATATTCATCCGGGATTATTTTGTATGACACAGCATGATACGAACGAGCAATCATTTCCCTTCGGGAAACAAATTGCGATTAATACCAAGGAGGACAGAAGCAATTTGCACAACAGTACCACCGATCAGAGCCATGATCACGTTTTCAGTAATAATACGAGGGGGCGGAGATGCAAACAGAAAAACATTCGCAACATCCGTAAGGAAAATGAGGAACACCAACACCAGCACACCCATGTTAATCGTCTTGGTGAGACCTTAGGACATGATCTAACAAATCCCGACGCATTTCGATATTCGCTTCAACTTCTCTTGTGCGCAGTTCTGCTAGTTTATTTTCACTCTCTTGAAGATCTAACGAACCTGCGTCATCGTCTTTATTTTCATTTTTTTCCACAACCCAACGAACTCCGTATCAGAACCGAACCAAGATTACTCCCGAAACATAGTAATCTTCTTCATTTTTTCCCCATTTCCCAAAAACAAGGCCCCAGAACCATCCACAAATTGCCCGGCGACATCCAAAAGGGCGAGAGCCTTTCTAATGACTTCAACATCCGACTCCACCCCATAAATATTTTTCAACCGCGCAAAAACCTCCACCGACTGCCCATTCAATTCCAAATTCAACGTCCTGGAACCGCATCTATTGGTCGAAGTCATGGATTATCTCCCACAATATCACCCTTCCTCGCATCCGCCATTGACATATTTTTCATACAAATTCCCACAACTCCAGCCAACTGTGTCGCACCCAACATCCATTGTCAAGTCCGCTCTTCCGAATTTTTCTACAGCGAAAAAGAGACGGGGATTTAATATTTGTCATCTAATTATTATAAAATAATTTAACTCATCAGTTTAATATCTTTTGTAACATGTTGGGTTTGTTGAGTCTTGTCCTCATTTTGGAAATGGGGGTGAACTGCGCTTCCTGATCCAATTCCTTATTCCTGTGCCACCCTAAATAATTTTCAGCATTTTTGGATGCCGTATAATAAAAATAATCGGGAGACCAAACGATCCATTCTCCACTGTCGGCATTGATAAAAAATGAAAGAACAGGTTTCCCTGCGGTTACAGAAAACCAGTTGATCGTACCGTTGCTCAATGCCACCAAGATGAATTTTCCATTCTCCGTAATATTGAGTGCCCTAATGGAACTTTCCACGACGGCACGCCAGCGTAACACCCCCGACCCATCGTACAGGTACAAGGCACTGTTGGTACTGGCCACAAAAAACCGTTCATCATTGGCAATGGCAAAACAGGAAATTTCTTCATTGCCCGGAACATCAATATCCCTGCCGTCAAGATTCAGGCGAAGGTAATCATTTTGCATTCTGGCCTTCAAGTTGAGGCGCGAAGCCCGCCTCTTGGGCACCATCAACGAAGAGGATTGTGACGGATTGATGGAAAACTGCATATGACCCAAAGAAAAGGAACCATTCACGGTATTCTCTGGATTCATTGGAAAAGAGACGGTGCCACCCGATGGGGAAATCTGCAAAAATCCCAGGCACTTCGGAAACAAAACATTGGGATATTTGCGCACGGTCCCCAAAAACCCCTGCGCATCAACCTGCCCCAAAGCACTGGAAAGAGAGGTAAACAAAAGCCCCCCTTCCTTGAGAGGAAGAATCGCTTGTACAGGGGCAACGGAAACAGGAATATCGACAAATTCTCCTTTGCCAGCATTGTCGGTTTGACCTCCCTGGCTCCACCAGCGCAACATCCGCTTAAATTTCGCTGTATGTTTTCCCGCACCATACAGTGCCTTGCCATCCAACGACCAAGCCAACGTAACGATCTCCCCGGAAACTCCCGTCATGTCAGGCAGATATAAAATCTCAAGATCTCGAGCCGACAACACCGAAACCATGGGCTTACCCAAAAAAGAAACGGCGATCTTACTGCTATCGGGAGAAAAAAATGCACCCTGGGGTGTGATGCCTGAGGGTATTTGCTTGATTTGTTCTATCCGAAAAGAAGCATCGTAAAGCCGAACTTTCCCATCCTGGCTGGTGGAGACCACCTTTCCAGATGGAGAAAACCGTACCGAATTGGCAGGACCGCCATAACGACTATCCTGTGCCGCCAGTTGTCCATTGCTGATGCGAAAAACACGCATCCCGCCACGATTGGCCATGACAGCCGCCAAATATTGGCCATCCGGGGAAAAAGCCATGTCGGTAACCTGCTCAGGAAGCCCGGCAATCTTATAACGTACACGACCGCTCTGGGTATTGAATACGTAGATGCAATAGGACAAATTCCAAGATCGACACGTATCTCCCGCCGTCGCAATGATCCCTCCCGATGGAGATACCGCCAGGGCGTTCAGCCGACCTTCACCGCCGGAAATCATCGGAACCCGAAGCGTTTTCCATAATTGAAAATTGGGAAGTTGCCAAATGCGAACAGTCTTGTCCAAAGAAATGGTCGCAAGGATCCGTTCATCCCGGTCCATGGCCATTTTTTGGATAGGATCCAGATGCATACCAGGATCCAGTACCAACATCGGTGAATCAAACGCACTCGCAGCCAAAGCAGAATGCAGATATGGCAACAAAAATATGGAAATAATAGCAAAAGGTAAAACAAAAAAAAACTTGAACCCATGCTGCGGTCTGTACAAAAAAACCATGATCAATCCGCTCCATGGAAAGATTAAAACGGCCACCATCACGAGAAGATAAAAACCGGATCCATTATAGATCGGAGAAGGGAATATTAACAACCATTCATCTTAGCAAGCAAGGGTCGCTAAACGGCAAGTTTATCGAAAGCGTGGGAGCCTTCGCCGCGCATGGCCAAAAATATCTCGCGACTGATCCACGCATCCGTGGCGGCATAGGTGATCTGAAATGGTTTGAGAACCGGGCTATCCCAATTGGAACACTGCGCCCGTTTGGAGATTCTAAAATTAAAAAAGCGGGCCGCCATGGTACGCAACCCATGGCTTTCGATCCCCATGGCACGGGCCATGTCACCCAAATCATGGCATTGGACAGGGTTGAAGGAAAAAATCGCCCTGAGCTGATCCATATCCTGGGCAATACCAACCCCCACCTTGGCCACACGGTGATCTTCCATCAATTCCTGCAAAGGAGCAAAGAGCGTCAGCCGATTCAGTTGAAACAGATAAACAAACTCTTCTCCCGCCAGTTGCAGCAAAGAAGGAAGATGAGAAATCCCCTTACGAAACACAGGCTTGGTTTCCGTATCAAAACCAAGCAACGTTTCATTTCGCAGCTTATCCACCGCCAGCAAAACCTGATCGTCATCCCTGACCAGATGAATGGGACCCTCCCATCTCCGAATGGGGAGACTGTTGATCTCATCCTTGGTGAGTTTTTTACAATGATCAGCAACCAAACGGGGTGTGGCAGAGGTAGTCTTTTCCTGCATGTTCATTCGATGGCTTTCAGGTACACGACCGCAATGGCAAGCTTGATGTCCGGTCAAGTGAGTATCGCACATTCAAGGGACTTTCTACAACATCCCGAAGCAACAAACAATCACTGCCTGCGCAAACGCGCCGCTTTTTGCCAAACGCTCACAATCGTTTGCCTTCCCGGAGCATCTTGGTCAACTCTTCGGCAGGCACAGGCGCACTGAACAAAAAACCCTGCATCTGGTTGCAATTGAGCGCACGCAGAATGGCCAGTTGTTCCTCGGTTTCCAACCCTTCGACAATCACCTTCTGGTCCAGGCTGTGGGCCATGGCGATAATGGCATTGACAATGGCCTTGTCGCCACTGTTCTCGGTGATGGAACTCACGAAAGAGCGATCAATTTTCAATGTTTTAAATGGAAAATGCCGCAGTTGGCTCAAAGAGGAATAGCCGGTACCAAAATCATCAATAGAGAGATGAACGCCCAACTCGCTAATTTCTCGAAGCATGATTACGGCTTTTTCCACATCTTCCATGATCGCGCTTTCGGTAATTTCCAGGTCAAGGAGGGAAGGTTCAACCCCTGTTTGCATCAAAGCATCCTTGATGATAAACACCAGATTTTGACGCTGAAACTGTAGGGCGGAAAGATTGACTCCCACACGAATGGGAGGCAGATCCATAGCTTTCCACTGGGCAATCTGTTTGCATGCGGTACGAATCACCCACTCCCCAATGGGGAGGATCAAACCGGTCTCTTCGGCGACCGGAATAAATTCGGCGGGAGAAACCATCCCCCGTTCCGGGTGAATCCAGCGAATCAAAGCTTCGGCACCAAATACTTGGCCCGTTTTCAAGTCTACCTGGGGTTGATAGTACAACCGCAGTTCATCCCCCTCCAGGGCATGTCGTAAACTCGATTCCAGAGCAAAACGCTGGCGTGCCGCTTCAGCCATGTCTGCGGAGAAGAATTGATAGTTATTACGACCACGACGACGGGCATGATCCAATGCGGTTTCAGCATTCTTCAACAAGCTTGCGGCATCCGTGGCATCCTGGGGAAAAAGGGTAATGCCAATGGCCACGGAAATTTCCACATCCTGAGAACCCAACCGAGTCGGTTCAGCCAGGGCTTCGTAGATTTTTCGGGCAACAAAACCGGAATTACGTACCGCACCGGTCCCTTCATCGATATCGGTCAACAACAAGCCAAATTCATCGGCACCGATGCGGGCCACACTGTCACTGGTACGCAGGCATCGCGTCAGACGAACGGCCACCTCCTTGAGCATTTCATCACCCAACTGGGTTCCCAGAGAATCGTTGATCAAGCGAAACCGATCAAGATCCAATATCAACACCCCAAGCGAATAATTATGACGTTTCGCTCCGGCAATCGCCTGTTCCAATCGGTCGAAAAACAAAGCGCGGGTCGCCAGTTGCGTCAAAGGATCCTTAGCATTATCACGGATACTTTCATCATTTTTATCCAATAATTGGGTATTTGAAAGTTGGCAGAGGAAAAAACGAACTTTGCCCTGCGATGGCAAAATAGCACTAATTTTCAGGAATTTTTCACATTTTTCCTGTTTGCCCACGCATTTCAGATGGACACTGCCAGACCAATAACCGTCCTGCCACAACGTTTCCACGATTTCATCAAGCAATATCCTATCCGCCGATTCGGGGAACAAACGGGCAATATTTTTTCCTTCCAAAGCTTCATGGGGTCTATGCGTCATCCGGGAGAAGGCGCGATTGATTCGGCGCACGTTGCCACGCCAATCCACCAGGGCCACCCCCTCACTGCTATTTTCCAGGAGTACCTTGAGCAGTTTTTCCTCGAAGGCAGACCCGCCCAAAAACTGCGATAAATGATCCGTTCGGTTTTGAGATTCCATAGATATTCCCAGATTAACCCAACACGCTGCGGCAAGGGGAACCGTGAACAAACACAAGCGGCATCCCTCGCATCCATCATCTTAGGCCAAGCAAGGAAACATGTCTATCGAAGCAGTAAAAACCCAACGCCCCTGGCGATTATTTTTACAAACAGCCAGATCGATCACCTGGAAAAATAACACCCTGAGCCAGGAAAAGGAAACATAGTCCACAACGCCTGTGGGCTAAGATACCCCCTTGGCATGCAAAAATGATCCATAACTCCGATCTTCCTTGAGGAGATGTTGGACCAGCCACGTTTGAAGAAATGAGAGAAAATCAAGGTAATTGACATATTTACCTTCAAAGACCGTTTCCTGAAGTGCCTGCACCTGTCGCGCCATGGTTCGATGAACATCCCGGTGATGATCCACATTGGGAAAGCCATGCTGAACCAACAATTGTTCCTCAGCATCAAAATGATACTGAGTGTACACCACCAGACTTTCCATGGCCGCTATCAGCTCATCCCGCCGTTGACCGAAACGGATGATATTCAAAATATTATTCGCGATTCCAAATAATTCCTTGTGGTGCGCATCCATGCTGGCGATTCCGGTACCAAACTCGTCACGCCAATAAAAAACCTTGCTGGAATCGCTACTGTAGATGGATTGCATCGCCCTGGTCTTATACATTTCAAACAACTTCCACCGTACAATCGGGATGTCCGCGAGCAGGTCGCCACGAATTTGTAAAATTTCCGTCTCCTCCTCGGCCATGACATGGTACAGGCACGGAACACCAAAAATAGCCCCCTCCTCACCAAAAAAATGACCCACTTCCAAGACATCCAAACTATCGGTACCAATTAATCGCCGCATTTTTCCCCGACGAATCACATGGAGAAACCCCGAATCCTGACAAGGAACCGTACTGCCAGAGGCAATCGTTTTATAAACCAGATTGTCGATAATCCCCGCCATCACCGGATGGGACAACCCCTCACAAAGAAGATCAATAGATTCAAGAAATGCACGAATGGTCGCCGTGCGCTCAATCTTACCCATCAGATCATTTTTTTGAATGATCTGCCGGTAAAGACCTGCGGAAATCTTGAGTGCGCTGACATAACTGGCTGCCCTGAAAGTCCACGGAGAAGGGGTCTGTTTGAGTGCAGAATCCTCCCCCAACAAGGTACCAGCCATCAGGCGACTCAACCGATTTTCACCGGAAAATATTTTTTCCACCAACCCCGTTAAAATCAACAGGACATCCTCACAACAATCCCCCTCCTTTAAAATGATCGCTCCCGGATTGATGGCAACCACCTCGTTGTTCAGCAGCATACGCAGATGATGGAACGGAACCCTGGAAAAATGGCTTTGTAAAAATTGAAAAGCCAGACGTCGGGCAAAATCGTTCTGTCCCGAAATCAAAACATCACTGATACCAAAAGGTGCCGATGACCCAATCGCTTTTTCACTGGGGGTCAGATTGACCGAAGTATGTGCCAAAACAATGCGTTCGGACTTGTCGTTACGAAAATCTTCAGCCGCCCCGTGGATCATTCCACCGCCAACGTCAAGCTTCTTCAAATTCAATGGGACAAGATACTCTTTCTTGACCTTCTCAAAAAATGCCCGTTTGACTCCAGGGACATCATCATCCTCGGTGACCATCCCTTCCAGAACATTCAGAGAAACAATGTCGGCAAAATGGCCGTATGTTTTATATCCCGAAGACCATAGAGTTCTGAACAAAAAATTTGTTGTTTCCAAAGGGTGCGGGGAAAACACCGGCATGACTTCCAACCCCTGGATATCGGTCCACTGGTCCATGGGCAGGTCATGACAATCGAAGAAATCCTGAAATTGATTTTCCTCCATGGAGAGCAGTGCCGCCAATTTCTTTTCGACCGTCAGTCGGACCAAGGCTGCGGCATAGTATTTGATCTTGTGCCCGGAACGCATCAGGGAGGTGATGCCGGCGAAATGATCATCATGGGCATGGGTATGGAAAATCCCTTCGATTTCGTTGATGCCGACGCCAAGTGCCGTCAGATTAAAAAAAAGATTCGGTCCCGCATCGATCAAATAGATTTTACCTTGAAACAACACAATACTCGACATGGAGGGGCGATTGACATCCCACCCATCACCGTCTCCTGAGTGGATCACGGAAAAATAATCCCTGGGAATGCTCTGGAATCCCAGGGGATAAGGGGGGTCATAATGGTCTTCCCCCTGAAGGTTCAGATCGACGGTTACGGTGTCCCCGTGATAAGAGATTTCAAACTGATTGACGGCGATGCGTTCGATGGTGACACCGTTACGAATTTCCCTTTTTTCCATCCCCAGAACACAACTGTCCAACAAAAGACTGGACGGTTTGATCTGCCCAAAAGCAAACCGCTTTTTCAAGCGCATCATTTGCTTGGCCGTTTCTTCGTCAACACCACCCTGTCGGATTTCCTCAAGGGAGACCAATCCATAATTACCCCGGAAAATGTACTGCATCTGTGCCTGGACTTGCTCACCCAATCCGATGAGCAAGGGCTTCTGCCCAGTATTATTGGGGTGTTTGGGGATGATCAACCCCTGCTTGTAGAGCATTTGCAGGACGGGAAACTCCGCCAAGTTGGAAAATTCTCCGTTTTGAATCATGACATCGGAGAGGAGAATGGCATTGGGTCCGGTTTCGCACAGAACCCCTTCAACCTCACGTTGAATGATCAATCCGCGTTTCATCAGATGCTTCACGCAATCCGCAGGACATCCGCAGATGATCTGCAATTTAGCATCAGGGATTTCAACCCAAAAAACGCCTTTAATAACTGGAACCTTAATGATCTTGTCCATCCTCAGTTCCTTATTGAGATACGAACCAGCCGCCTGTGATTGATTATTAATTTACCATAAAATGCCAGATTCTAGCAGATGATCACGCACCAACGCACGATATTTCATCAAGTTCGTCGCCATGCCAAAAAAAACAGGCCCATGGCTCATTCATGACACATCAACTCGATGAATAACACAATAGGCCAAAATGGAGCATCGTGAAAAATTCAGGCTTCTTCCTTTTGGAAATTTTGGTAATGAACATTGGAAAATCGTCGTTTAAAATCACCGACTGTCAAGAAAAAAAATGGTGGCAAATTTCTGCGATGAATTCACCTGTTTTTTTCTTGGAAAAAAGGTTGCACAATCAAAATGATTATGTATAAATATTTGATATTTTTTAATTTTAACCCATGCACTTTTTTTTATCACACACCCTTGTATCCGGTCGATGATTGGCGTAAAAAAGCCCAATCTGAAGAGGTCGTCCCCAAGCTACATGATCGAAGTCCCAAACGTTCCACCTGGGCCTTGTCCAGGAGAATCGCGCAACTGGGAAGTGTAGTTTCAGGGCAGATGGCCTTGCTTCACTTAAGGTTCGGGTCAGCCGAGACATGGTGTCTGTGAGGGCTGTTTTTTTTCGTTGTGAAGGGGTCCGAATTTATGAATTCCAGGTGGCAAACGATCTATACTATCGGCCATGGCAGTGCGCCGTTGGAATCTTTCGTCGAAATTCTCACCTACGTCGATGCGCAAACCTTGATCGACATCCGTTCCAATCCCAATAGCCCGGATTATCCATACTGGTTCCATGAAACCAACCTCAGGCCAGTCCTCAACGATATGGAGATCATCTATCACCTGGGTGGTCAGCACCTGGGTGAACGGGCACCCATGCACATCGACCGCCACTGGGGATTGCAAACCCCGGATAAAATGGCCTACGCACACCATATGGAATCGGGTACCTTCGCCACCGGAATCAAACTGTTACTGAACCTTTCCTTCCGCTTTGGAACCGTGATCATGGGTGCCCCCGTCCACCCGTCTCAGTGCCACCGCTCCCTGATCTCCGATTATCTGACCATGCAGGGCCACCGCCTTATCCACTTGGTGGAAGAACACGGATTCATCGAACATCAACCCCATCCCACCCTCAGGAGAAGCAGCCAGGGGCTGATTTACGATCAGCAACCTTCGTCCGCGCAACCCTATATGCCGTTGCACTAAACACGAACCCTACCAGGCTTGTCTTAAGGAAACTGTCATACCGGCTATTCTATTGGACTGACCATGAGACCGATCATCCCCCTTGAAGAACGGATTATTTTTGCCCTGGATGTAGACAGCCCCGACGATGCTAGGCGATGGATGGATCGCCTGGGAGGGCATGTTGGTTTCTACAAGATCGGTTTGCAACTGTTTTTGGCTGGCGGCCTTGGATTGATCGAAGAATTGGCCCTCCGTGGCCATAAGGTGATGGTAGACCTTAAGCTGTTTGATATCGACAAAACGGTGGAGTTGGCGATTCGTGAATTGGCCAAACATCCCATCGCTTATACGACGGTGCATGGTCCAGAATCCATCATACGGGCCGCCGTCGCAGCACGGGGAAACATGCGCATCCTCGCAGTCACGGTACTCACATCCTTCGACCGCCATGATCTGGAAGATCTTGGACTGGTAGGGGTCGATGTGGAACAGGTGGTATTGAGCCGGGCAAAACGGGCCATGGCGGCAGGTTGTGACGGCGTCGTGGCTTCTGGATTGGAAGTCGCCAAAATGCGACAGCAGGTTGGCGATGGATTTTTGATCGTCACACCGGGCATTCGTCCTGGTTCCTTTGCTGATCGCGATGGCGGCGATGAACAAAAACGGGCAACCACCGCACGGGCTGCCATCCTGGCAGGGGCCGATCACGTCGTGGTAGGACGACCCATCAAAAACGCCGCTGACCCCCTGGCAGTGGTAAAAACGCTGCAACAAGAGATTCTAGCAGGACTGCAAGGGGGCGGTTCTCCCAACCTTACCCTCCCTTGAACCTTTCACCCAAATAAATTTCAGTATGCAGCGCAGACTCCTGGAGTTCATCCATGAGGGGAGCGATAGTATCGGTATTCCCCGTTTTTGCCATCTTTTCCAAACGCTGACACAGATCAGCCAGCCGCAACGCCCCAAGAGTGCGCGCCCCACCTTTCAGCCGATGGGCATTGTTGGCCAAAGTCACAGGGTCTTCGGAAGATGCAAGAATGTCGCGAATACGTTCTGGCAAAACGTGCAAAAACGTCTTGATAATCAGTCCAATCTCATCCCCAACCTCACTTTGAAGACGCGATAATTCCTCAGGATCAACAATGGGCAACAATGCAGCATCCTTTTCCATGGCCACCGCAACAGGCTGAGAAGATCCCTCTGGAATCACAACCGGGGGACTCTGCTGTGACCGAGCCTGGCTCACTTTGGTCCCCCAAAGGTTCAGTATCCGAATCAGATCCCGTGATCGGAAAGGCTTGGCGATGTAATCATCCAATCCCGCAGCCAAACATTTTTCCCGATCACCCGACATGGCATCGGCAGTGATGGCAATAATGGGAATATGGGGATGATTGGGTTCCAAACCCTCCTGTTGACGAATGTGAGCAGTAGCGGTAAACCCATCCATTTCCGGCATATGCATATCCATGAGAATCAGATCATAAGGAAAAGCCGCCGCCATCTCCACCGCCTTACGACCGTGTTCCGCCCAATGGGCATGGCATCCCAATCGCCCCAACATTCCCATGATCACGTCACGATTGACCTCAAAATCCTCCGCCACGAGGATGCGCAGGCCAGAAAAATTATGATTTTGCAAATGGGTTTCAGAAATATGCCTTTTTTCCTGATCTTTACTCGCGGCCCCTGCGTGTACGGTGTGATCCAATTCCAAAGTCACTTCAAACCAAAACGTACTCCCCTGACCCGGAACACTGTCCAACCCAACCTTACCCCCCATCAATTCCACCAGTTTACGCACAATGGACAGCCCCAAACCACTGCCACCATAGCGTCGCGTCGTCGTACCATCAGCCTGGACAAACGGTTGGAATAACCGTTTTTGCGCCTCGCCATCGATGCCGATGCCGGTATCGGTCACCTCAAAACGGAAAAGGTTTCCCACCGGTGATTCGGACAAACAGATGATATGCAACAATACCCCACCGTCATGGGTGAATTTGACCGCGTTACCAGCAAGGTTAATCATGATCTGGCGTAACCGGACCGGATCACCCAATACCGATGTATTCATCGCCTCTGGGGTCAGCTTGATGGATAACGGCAATGATTTACTGTGGGCCAACGGTGAAAAAACATCGGCAACATCAGCCAATAATTCCTTCAAATCAAAAGATATATGTTCCAGTACAATCTGGCTGGTCTCAATTTTTGAAAAATCCAAAATATCGTTGAGCAAATTGAGCAACGATTCCCCAGAACGATAAACTGTTTGTGCATAGTGATATTGTTGTTGATTCAGAGGACCATCCAACAATAACTCCACCATTCCCAGAATACCATTCATCGGAGTACGAATTTCATGGCTCATGGTCGCCAGAAATTCACTCTTGGCCCGACTGGCGGCATCCGCTTTTTGCCTAGCTTCCCGTAACGCCGCATCGTAAACCTTTTTTTCGGTAATATCCTCTTTGATTGCCAAATAATGCTGAATCTTACCCTTATCGTTGAATATGGGTGCTATCAACGTCGATTCCCAGAAGGAATCACCGCTTTTCTTCCGATTCAGCAACTCCCCCCGCCAGGTGTTACCCGATGCAATGGTTTGCCACATGTCGGAATACACCAACTCTGGCGTTAATTCAGTTTTCAACATTCTTGGATTATTGCCAATCACTTCGTGTTGCGCATAGCCAGTCACACGGCAAAATTGCGGATTGACATACTCGATCACCCCTCTAGGATCGGTAATCACTGTCGTGACGGGACTTTGCTCCACCGCCAGCCAAAAACGGTTCCGTTCGTTTTCAATCTGTTTTTTATCGGTAATATCCTGCTGAATGGCGATAAAATACCGAATTTTACCCGACTCGTCGCACACCGGCGTGATCACCGATTCTTGAATATACAGTGCGCCATCTTTTTTCTTGTTGACGACTTCATGATGCCAGACTTCTCCAGCAAGGATCGTATCCCACATCGATTTATAGAATGCCGAATCGTGTTCCCCCGATTTGAGGATGCTGGTTTTTTGGCCAATCACCTCCTCGGCGGGAAACCCGGTCAATTTCGTAAAGGCAGGATTAATCCACTGGATAACCGATTGCACATCGGTAATGACAATGGGGTTGGCTGCCGCTTCCAAGGCCGCCGCTTGGAGTCGGAGCTTTCCCTCATCGGCTTTTTTCTGGGAGATATCCCGCAAGAAAGCGGTGAAGAACACATCTTCTGCGATGGAAACAACCGTAATGGCCAATTCAATGTCCAAGCGGCGACCATCCTTGTGCATGGCGGGCAATTCGACACGACGGCTGAGAAAATGGCTCTGTCCCGATGAGAAATAGCGTCTGATTGCCGCGTCGTGTTTATCGCGCAGCTCATGCGGGATGATGGAGTCGGAGAATCTGGTTCCCATCATTTCCTGGCGGGAAAACCCAAAAGTGGTCTCCGCCGCCCGGTTATACTCCAGGACCATGCCGTCTTGATCGATGCTGATGATGGCATCCATGGCGGTATCGAGGATGGCACTGTACCTGGCCTCACTCTTTCGGAGACTGCTGACGGAACAGGCAATCGTCTGATCAACAGCCATCAAACGACGATTGAATACGATGATCATGAAAGCGGTAACACTCAGGATAGCCAACGTGATCAACAATAAATTTTTCCCCTGGACGGAATCGAATTGCGTATCATCCGCAATAATACCAATCCACCCCAAGGCAACACCGGAATGATCCTGAAGATTGATTTTTTCGAAATGTTCATGCTCTTCCAGCCAATAGAGCAACGACTCATTCGCCTGGGGAGAAAACGTACTCTCGCCCCCCAAAAAATCATCATCAAGCCAAGCTGGAATGGATAAATGCGACATCGGCATCATGACGACATCGGCAAACCGGTTCCATGGCACATCCAACGATTTTATCTTGGCCAATCGTTCCCATTGTTCCTTGATGATCCATTTTTTCTCGATAAAGACAAGAAATCTGGCCTGGAACTCCTGTTCAAGTGATTGAAGCAGCGAATGGATTGCCAGATCCACTGCGACATACCCCATGAGTTTGCCCATGGGGTCCCGCCATGGCACGACAACACACAACAGCAAATCCCCCGATGACGTCACTCTCAACCCCTGGGAGCGGACACCCGTTTTCTCACTGTTTAAAAGAATCTCATGCGCCAGCAAATCGTCAAACGCTTCCGAACGGTGGACCCGTAAAAGGACATGTCGATCCGGGTTCAGAAAAGATAATCCGACAATTCCCTGAAATTTCTCAAATTGTCGGTAGAAAGGGAGAACCTGTTGCAACAGTTGCCCACGATCTCTTGCGACAAAAGCCTGGGATAGATCCTCTTGCATTTGAAGGATTGCGACCAGCCCCTCCAATTGGTGCCCCGCCTCCTGCTGCATCCCCTGCAACCGCAATGATGAAATCGATTGGACCTCCTGAAGAAAAACATTTTCCAAAGTTCGGTGCATCCATTGGACAGCAACACCGACAATGACCACCAACAAAATAATGGCAGCAACGAACGTCATGAGAATGGGTTTTCGAATGGATGCGATCATACGCACAGGGTAGCAGTCCTCCACAATAATAGAAAGAACTCTCTCCTCCTTGCGGGTGGAGTGACTCATAGGGCATAATACCGATGGGGAGGGGAATGTTCTTATAGAGAAAGGAAACACCCCCTTGAAATATATTCATAAATGGGTCGTTTTGTGCGTGGGCTTGGTCGTGCTGACCTGTACGGGAATGGCTTTCCTGGTCACGATTTATACCAGTAAGACGGTGCTGTCCGAGGTCAAAGAGCGTTTTCGTGATCGCGCTACCAATAGAATGCTGGCTGTGGACAGCTTTCTACACTATAACCTTACCAATGTTCAGGTCATCGCCGGTGATCCGTTATTGTGTACCCCAGAACCATCGACGCAACAAATAGCCTCCCGCCTGATCACCTACCGCAATCTGTTCAAAGTTTATCTGAGTCTGAGCTATTTTAACCCAGATGGCATCGGAATCGCCGATACGTCGGGCCTGGGCATTGGGCAACCCGTGGATCCTGGATCCCCCCCCGGAAAACACTGGTCCCAAATCCTGGAGAGAACCTTTACCCACGGCGTTGGTCATTCCTCCCTTTTAAATGCCGACATCATCACCATCGCCCAACCCGTGCAATGCGGTGATGAACCGCATATACGCGGCGTGGTCGTCGCCAGAGTCAACGTATGGCGGCTACACTCTCTGTTTCCCATGGCACCGCCCGGACAGGAAGAAAAACCCGATCCATCCGTCCAAATTGACCTGATCGATGGAGAAGGGATCTTGCTCTATTCCAACCATGACCGGGCGGGTATCATGCAACCCTTTGCTTCACGCCAAGCCTATCATCCAGAAAACAAATACCTTGATCGCGCCTTGCCCTGGCTGGAAAAAAATGCCGTCCGTTCCGGCGACCGTTATCTCGTATTCCTCGCACAAAGCACAGGAACGATCGATTTCAAGGGGAGCAACTGGCTCCTACAGCTTTCCATCCCCAGGGATACCGCTTTGGAGCCGGTCTATGAACTGCGCCGTCGTCTCATCGTGATCTCCCTGATGCTCACAGTCCTGGCCGCACTCATCATCATGTTTTTCACCCGTCGATGGTCCTGACCCATGGGTCGGACCGGAGATTGGAACAAAATATTCTCGACAAAACAGGATGCTATCGATATATTTGAATGACATTCGTAGCACAGGAGAATAACCATGACCCTCGTCGATATACAAGAAGCAAACGGTCACCTCGTCGAATTGATCAAAAAAGCACTGTCGGGAGAGGATGTGATACTCTCGGAAGGCGATAAACCACTGGCAAGGCTCGTCCCGCTGACCGCACGCAAACCTTCCAGACAACCGGGAAGTGCCAAGGGGGATATTTTATATGTCGCGCCCGATTTTGATGCGCCGCTGGAGGACTTCAAGGACTACATGTGATGAAGATCGTGATGGATACCCATGTGTTTCTCTGGTGGATCTGGAACAGTGAAAGTCTTTCGAACAAAAGTCGGGAGATTCTTCTGGACGAGGATTGCGAATGTTACCTGAGCGTGGCAAGCATGTGGGAGTTGTCCATCAAGGTTGGATTAGGCAAACTCACTCTGGCCAAACCATTGGACCGTTTCCTCTCCGATCATATGGCGAACAACGGGTTTTGTCGTCTGGATATTACCCTTCCACATGTGGCTGGCGTCTCAACCCTGCCCTTTCATCATCGGGATCCCTTTGACCGCCTGCTTATCTCGCAAGCCATGTTGGAAAGGATGCCAATTCTGGGGGCCGACAAAATCTTTGATGCCTATGGCGTGGAACGGCTATGGTAGATTCGGCAGACCATCCCCCCGGGCGAAGCGACAGATTTCCATCCCCAGAGATACCGTGATCGTTCGCTCTTTATTATATGCGCAACTTTTTTGTTGTTTCCTTGAGGTTTCCAATGTATTCTGCTGGTGGATTGCGCTAGGTTCCTTGAGGACTGGTGCGGTTTCTGGGCGTCTCTTGCGGGCAAAGGAGGTTCCATGAAAACTCGTGTTCAGAATGTTCTCAAAGGTGTGGGCAGTGTATTTTGCCTGTGGCCGGTGACGGACTATACCCGCTTTGTTCCGGCCTCCCCGGAAGAATTGATTTCCAAAGCTTGGTCCACGACTGGCCACGCACTCGGAAAAGCAATGGGCCAATTTGAAAATGAACAAAAGGCAGCACCGAAAAAGAACTCCTGACCGCGATCTTTCCCAAAGTGATCGGCACATAACCCGGTCACCCTCGCCGCAGGTCCAAGCGGTCGTGCATCACAGCCGCTTTGAAGGGCCTCTGCCGCATCCATTGATCATGGAGGGGTATGACAAAGTGATCCCCGGGGCGGCTGAGCGCATCCTCCACATGGCTGAAGAATCTGTCGCATTCCAACAAAAAATTTCCATGGCGGCCCTGTCGGCCCAATCCAACGACACCCGAAGGGGCCAATGGTTTGCCTTCCTGGTAGCACTGTGTGCCCTCATCACGGGCGGGGTTGCCATCTTAACTGGAAACCCTGTTGCAGGAGCGACCATCATATCCACAACATTGGCCGGAGGTGTTGGAACATTTGTATTCGTCAGAAGAAAAAGCGAAACATCACCCACATCGGACCATGAACATCTCTGACACAAGACAGATCCTCAATAATCCCTATTCCACATAATACCAATGTCGGTGTTGGACTTGGCATCGACACCCGTTTGCAGGGAAATCTCCGGCGTCAGGTCATATTCAAGATTGATGCGGTCCGAGTCGGCCTTCATCCCCTTTTGCACTTCCAGATACATCTTGTCCGAAAGATGTTTCCCGGCGTTGATGGTACCAGTCTGCATGGAATCCCCATTGAAATCCAATTGATCTACCCCCAGACTTTGCCCAATTTCCTCCACAATCCCCATTTCACCGCTACGCAGGGATTGCACCGTGGACGCCAGCTTGATCGCCTGCGCCGGTGTGATGTCATCTACCGATCGGCCAAATAACAGATTGGCCAAAACCTCATCTTCAGGCATGGATGGAACACTGGAAAACCTCAACCGTGGACTTGTGACCGACCCCTCCAGATTGGCGGTCACCTCCAGGTCGTGACTCTTGGTCACCGCTTCGACATCCATGGTTGGATTGGGGGGATATTGCCCGGAAAACCGAATGATCCCTTTATTTAACGCATAACGCCGATTCAAAAAATTCAAATATCCGCGCCGTACCTCAAGCTTCCCGCCAATACGCGGTTCCCCAAAAGACCCCTGTACATGCAAATTTCCTTGCCATTGGGAATCCAATCCACGACCACGAACAAACGTCTGACCGGGAAAGGCAATTTGAATGTCCAAACGAGAATCCTTGTCCCTTGAGACGGCCTGTCCAACCGGCATCGTTTGGCCTGCTTCCCGGAAGTCAACAACGCGCAGTTGTGTTCTGCCGTGTAAATCTTTCAATTGATAATGGGCACGGTTGACTGTCAACGTCCCCCGAAGATCCATGGCCGCCGCAGTCCCATCCAAGGACAGGGTACCACTCAGATTGGCGTTGGCATCCTCGCGGTGTAACACCTTGGCCTTATCCAACACCAGGGTACCATGAAAAGGAAAGTGTTGTGCAGAGTCCAACATCCATTGACCCTGAGCATGAATCTGACCGGTCCCCCCATCCGATGCGGTCATGCTGTCGATAGTGACCTGATTGTCGCTGGCCCTGGCCCGCAATTGGATCTTTCGGAACACCATGCCAAGGTCAGCATTTTCATAATCCCCCTCCGCCATCGTCAAAGTACCCGCAAGGCGTGGCGTTTCAAGAGAACCCGTCGCCGCAAGCAATGCCTGTATCTTTCCCCGAACGCGGTGATCCTCCCCCAAACCCAACCACAGTGCCAGATCGGCTAGGTTGACCATCCCCTCCATGGAGATATTCAGCGGATCCTGCGGCACAAGTCGGGCCGTTAAGGGCGCGGCACTCAAGAGCATAGGGACCGTTCCCGTCACCTGCGCCGGTGACGTTCCCAAACCGGATACCGTCACCGCAATCCGAGCATTTTTTCCTTTCTCAACACGCAACCGTCCCGAAAGATCCAGTGGCGGCAATGACGCCAAACGGCTATCCTGATGTTTCAACCGTGTTGCCCGCAGGGTCATCACCAGTTCGGGGGCGGCAGCAGAACCGGTCATCGCTCCGGTTAACGCAACATCGCCACCCACGGGCAACCATTCCAATCGATTGAATGCCGCCAATCGGCCCTGAAAGCGCAGTTGGCCATCCACACGGCCATTCTTCTGTTCATAAGTGCCACGCAAACGGGATTGGGCCAAAGTGACATCCAAATCGCCAACGGATAATCGCCCTGCCGTTGCCGTAATCACCCAGGGTTTTTGTAAATGCAGCGGTTCACGATCCAACAGACCGTCAAAACTTGCCAAGCGCATGCGGACACCATCGCCAACGACCATCCATTCACCTTGGCTATTCCAAGAAAACGGTTTTTTCATGGCCCGTCCCGTTCCCGAAAGCGAAAAAAGAATTTTTTCCTGATCGCCATTTCCACGCCAATCGATCGTCTTGAACACAATTCCCGATGATTCCAGATCATTGGCCAGCACATGTGCCGTCACCCCCCCCTCACGAATATCCACCGGAGCGTCCCACGTCACCTTGCCTTGGCGCAAGATACCAAACGGCCCTCGAAGTCCCGCTATCTGCAACGTCCCTTGACCCCGCCCTTTCGCCACATCGAGATGCCCCTCAATCCGACCGTCCCATGCCTGACCATGCCATGGTTTCAGGGCCGACAACGATTCGATGGTCACATCCAACCGCCCCTGGGGCAAAAAACTGGATAACGATATTTTCATCTCGCCAGTGATTTTCGATTTTGGCCCTGTGACCACGAGATGATCCCATTGCAGGGTATCTTTATCGCGCAACCATGTGATTCCGCTCTCCAAGGTTAATTTTTCCTTTTTCGCCCGCACACTGGCACGTACATGTCCCTGGGGGGCGGAAACCAAATTTTTTCCGCGCAAAGTTCCATCCATAGATTCCACGTCGATGCCGGGAATTTGTATGCGGTCACCACGAATCTCCAGATCAACCCATGGATCCAACCACGGCCCACCGGCTTTGGCAAGAATCTGCAACCGACCCGCAATCTCACGATCCACAACCTGAGACAAGGGGGCCAAACGCCTCACCTTGGCTCGTAACAAAGAAGAAAAAGTTCCCCGTTCCAGATCCACATCCCCATGAGCAGCCCCCTCCAGATCGGTCCCCTCCAGATGGGCGGCACGAAACACCACATCTCCCGTGGGATTCAGGATGCCGTTGACCACAATCCGAGGATGATCCCCCAGCAGCGGTGAAAGAACATCCCCCAAACCCGTCAATTCCCGCCCCTTAGCGCGAAGGCGGAAATCAACAACCTTTCCCCCCTGCATGACATCCGCCACCCCCGAAAGTGTCAAGTCACCGGCAAGACCCAGGTGACGGGTCTCCGGCAGACGTGACGGATCAATCGGGTCTGTCTGAAATTCCATCCGCCCGGAGGCGGCAGTCTGGTTCCACACACCCAAAAGGTTGATACCCCGCCCCTGAGCATCGGCCAGATGACAGTGTTTGATACGCCAAGTATCGGCCTCCAAAACCAGATTGGCAGACACCTTAGGGTGATCCGACAGGAAATTTTCCGGGAGATGATCCATTTTTATCTGGTTGGCCGTCCCGTTCAGAAAGAATTCCCAACCCATGCGTCCTTCAAGGGGCGGCTCCACCTGCAACCGAAGCTGAAGCCCTTCCATGGTGTTGTTGGCGACGGTCATGGCAGGACTGTGCGTTTGAATGATCGCCTGGGGTGAATGGGAAGTCCCTGAAAGTGTCGCTGTCAACGCCAAGGATCCTGTCAGGGGAACCCCCGCCAGATGAGACAAGGGCGCGAGAGTGGGTAATTGAACCTGGATTTCTCCCAACAGTTGACCGTCACCCAGACCGATGGTCCCATGGACATTCAATTCCACCCCTCCAGCCACCAGATCCTCTCCTAAAACCAGAGATTTTATCTCCAATTTTCGGATGATCCATGGCCAAAGGGGAAAAGAATTCGGTGTATTGACCGCAGCGGGGTCTTTCTTGGGGAGGCGATGCACCACCACATTTTCGACTTCCAAACGCCGGGTATCCAAGCGTCCCGCAAGCACCCCCTCGGGCAATCCATCCCATTGCACCCCCGAAACCTCAAGCCAGGGGCCATCAGCATCCGATAGAACCCATTTTTCCAGGGAAATTTGGAATGGCCATGCCCCCCCCAGGCGGGTGATCTTCCCCCCAGGAGCCATGAACCGATTGATAACGGTCGTGATGGCATCCTGGAACACACCCCAACGCAGGCACAAGGCAAAACTACCCGATACCATCAGGAAAACGATGGGAACTCCGACGATCCATCGCAACCATGGATGCCTGCTTCTTTGAGGCGTGGGGTGATTGGAGGGTTCTTGGAAGGATGCAGAGGCGTCTGTCATAGGCTTCAAGACACTCCCGTAAAGGACGGCCACCCAGAGCGGTGGAAAATCATCCATGGGAGGCCCGAGGAAAAGGGCGATCAAACAGTTTGAGTGATCCGCCCCAAACCCCTGCAATTTTTTTGATCAACAGATAGGATCTTACACCTTTTTCGTGGGATTGAAACGAAAGAATTTACAAATGCCCGATGCGAGTCCTTCCGCAACGGCATCCTGGTAATCGCTGTTGACCATACGTCGTTCATCCTGGCGGTTGGATAAAAAAGCCATTTCCACCAACGAAGAGGGGATACCGGGGTTTTTCAGCACCAGGAAATTAACACGTTTAACCCGTGGATAATGGATATTGATACCGGGTTGGCTACCGAGGGCTTGAATCAACCGGCTGCCAAATTTAACGCTGTCGGCGATGGCTAGGCGTTTGATGGCATCCAGTTGTAACAGTTCCATCAAAGTTTCCTGATCATCCGAAGAGACGGCGGAAGCTTGAATGGTACCGGAGGCATTCTCCCGGTGCGCCAATTGTTGATCTTTTTCGTCAAGGGTAATCTGAACACCATCGGCAAGACAAAAAACCGAAGCTCCATGGATATTGGGATCCCGATAGGCATCGGCGTGCAGGCTCAGGAACAGGTCGGCCCGCGCCCTATGCGCGATGGCAATCCGATTCCTCAACGTCAAGAAACGATCATCATGCCGCGTGAGAACCACACGGCAGTTTTGAACGCCGTCCATCTTGTCAAACAACCGTTTGGCAACCGCGAGAGTCACATCTTTTTCGCGTGTCCCTTCACGACCACACGCCCCCGGATCAATCCCACCGTGACCAGGATCAATCACAATTACCGTCTGCGATTTTGTCCGATACCCCGGATGCACACGACTGGCCAGCACAGGGGGTTCCGGCTTTTTCTTGGGGACAACCAGGTCGAGTTGATCATAAGGGATCTCTTGCCGGGTTGCCTCATGGAGTGCTTCATCCCGTACCGACGCCGTGGCCTCGACCGAAGCGGAGCGATTTCTTAACCGGACCGGTATCTCTGGGATTGGTCGGGTTGGTGCGACGGCATCCATTGAAGAGGGCGTCGGTATCGATGAAACACTTTTTTCAGGTCCACTCTGGGGGGGAGAATCAAGTTTTTCAGCGACAGGCTGTTGCACCAGAGATTGGCCACCCTTGTTCAGACGCAGCACCAACTCCTGCCCCCCATCCTCGGTCCGTGTAACCAGTTTTAAATCCATATCTACCCGTGATCGGGAATCAAAAACCACACGGACACCGTGGGGAATGGGGTGTCCAAAGCGGATCCCCTTGATCCATTCATTGCTAAATTTCCTATGGGCATCCGCATTTCCAATATCGGTCTCAAAGAAGTCCAGAACCACCCGGTCCGGGTTGTTCAGGAGATATCCTCGATGATTGATGGTTCCCGGTGAAGAAAAGACCACACGCAGCATCTCCCCTTCTTGCATCGGATCCTGCATCGTCACCGCATCACTGCCACCCGTTCTCGGAGTATTTACCTCCTGCACTTGGTTTTCTGCGACCAGATTTGCCGTCCCCGCCTCCTCCCCCTTGGTAGTGGTCCCCTCTTCTTGACCAGCCACGGGCGTCCTGGAACCCTCCACCGGCCTCAGGCGGACGATCCATTCGCGTTCTCCCATGATGCCGCGTTCATCGGATAATTCCATTCTGGCCGGTTGCAGCAGATCCAATACCAAGCGACTGTTGAAGGCACTCTGTTCACCAAAACGGATCCTTCGCACCAAAGGGCTATTGAACGCAACCAGTTCCTGATAGCTCAGCAAAGGGGCACCGACAAAATCCAACACCGCCCTGTCGGGCTTATCCAGGATGAACCCTTTGGTCGTCATCGCACCGATGATGGAAAACACCAGACGCAAACCATCCATCTCCGATGCAACGGCTTTGACCCGCGCCGATCCCATATCCTCTGAAACCGCAAAGGAAAATGGGAACATCACGCCCCCTGCCGACACCGCCAGAACTTGTAATAGGCTTCGACGTTTCATAAGTACCCGCATTCAAAGGCCCGTCAAACGAAACACCAGAAAACTTGTAAAAAATCTCATCCGCCAACCCAGCACACTTGATAACGCACCGAAACTCATGTTAGTAGAGGGGCGGGTGTTCTTCAATTAAACATGAACCTCAAACCGGTTCGATGGTATCGTGCCTCTATTCAAAAACCTCCAGCAAAGTCACCGCACGTCCCTTCTGGAACTGCGCAACCGCACGACCTACCTCTGGCCGGAAATCCTTCGGACGTGCCGGAACGCAGGGACGACCTTGACTTGCAGCATCCGGGCAAAAACACTCCTCGAAGTGGAGGGTGCCTTGCTTGAATTGCAAGATGCAGGTTTTTTCATCTTTCACAAATCCACCGACGGCCAGTCGGATCCTCCAAAGCTTTACCGCCTTCAAATCCAGGGAATTACCGACCATTTCAAACAGGTCATCAATTCGATGGAACCCGCCCCCCTGCCCCGCCCCAAAGGGCTGGTACAGAAAATCAAGTCACGTCTTCTCGGCGCATAATCCGAGCAAAGTCTTTGACGGATTGGACTCTTGCTTTTGTTACCGTCATGTCTTTGGCAGCCAATAAAGCCTTTTCCAGGTAAAACCGGCCCAAAACGTCACATCCAGGCACCAGATACCCGAAAGTGCTACCTTTTTTAAGCTCCATTACGGTGTTAAGCAATTATCGGACCATAACAACGCAAAGACCGAAACTGATCGACAACACATCAAGAGTTCAGATAAAATTCATGTGGGGAACGGACTGCGTTTCAATGTGATGCAGATATCGATTGATTTCGTCCATACGGCAGTTGACACGGCACTCGGAAATATCCAATTCTTTCATCACAAATTCAAATCCTCTGCGCCGCCCTTCCCCTTCCCAAATCTCTTGAAAAGAATTTTCATTGATATTGCCATATTCAAATCGTTGATCAAGCAGGAACGCACTACACCCGGATACGGTGCCGTTGGCCATGATAAAGGCCCATAGGAACGGTGTGGCGTAACACCGTTGATAACGATTCTCGTCCGTGAATTTTTGCATGGTATGGTCCCGAAATACGAGAAAGAAATCTTTCGTATTCAAATGCGACAGCGAATCACCGTATCCGATAAACTTCTGGTAATCCAATTGTTTATACCGTTGCGTCTTGCTGAACAAATGCTGAGAGTAGGGCTTGACGACAAGATAATCCAGCCCAATGTCATCACGACATCGTTTCGCCAACATTTCTATTTCATGATAATTTTCTTCCAACAACAATATTTGCGCACCCAGCGTACAGGTAAGATGATGGTCTCGTTTATGACGCACCATGGCCGTCATGTTGGCAATGGCCTTATCAAAATCACCCGGCTTTGTTTGATGCAATGCGGCATAGGTCTCAGCGGTTCCGGCATTGATGGAAACCTTAAGGCATGAAAGGTGTTGCAAGGCGTGATCAATAAAATCAGGGGGCATGACGGTCGCGTTTGTCGTGATAGCCACATCGATACCCGCCGCTTTGGTCATGGCGACAATGCGTGCCATCTCCTTATGTAACAAAGGTTCTCCTTCTCCGGCATACATGATGCTCTTGACCCCAAGCCGCCCCATCTCTGGAATGCGTGTCGCCAGAAGTTCGACATCCAATCGGGCCGATTGATAACCGATATAATCGACAGCACAAAAAACGCATCGATGATTACAGGCACCGACCGGGGCGATTTCAACATAAATCGGATAAACCGTCCGCGCTCGTTCCCACCCGCCCTGGACCGCCAGAACACGGGCGACCCTGTCGGGATGATAAATCATTTTATGGTCATCGATACGATAAGGATCACGGCTCACGGCACTATCTCCCGTTTTAACGGTTAATGAAGCCCCCCAATCCAAGCTTCGTTTGGAACAAAGAGAGATTTCCAAAAAAATCTTGGTTTGTAAACTGGCGCAAGGTGAATGGTTATTCTAATGCAAAAAACATATCACTTTTAAAATAATCCATTGAACTATTTAATGATAACTGATATTTTACGTACCATGCTCATAAGATTATGACATTCCACAATTTTCTGATTGGGAGTTTACCATGGACCGATTTTTGTTTCGCTGCACCCGATGGTTTCTCTTGGCACTGTTGGGCCTGTCATTATTTTTTTCCGGGGTTGGCGGTGCCCAGGCGGGCAACGGACTCACCCTGGCCCTCTACCCCTATGTTCCCCGCCTTGACCAGTTCACCACCACCATCCAGGCGGCCTGGTCTGCGGCCTATCCCGATATTCCCCTGACAATCATCGCGGATGACAAGGTCTGGGATGGCGGCTACAGCATGGATCCGCCGGATGATGTGGATGTATTTGTTTTCGACGCCACGTTTCTTGCTTACTTCCAAAGTAAAAATAATCTGTCTTCCCTGAGTGCCAGCGAGGTCAACAACGCCGATGATTTTCTCCCCTTTGCCATCGATGGTGTCAAACAAAGCGACAATACTTACGCCGCCATCCCCCTGCTAGGATGCACCAATGTACTCTTTTACTGGAACACCGACACCGGTATAGCCCAGGCTTCAACCCTGAACGACCTCGACCAAGTTCTTCACGAGTGTACCTACACCAGCGACATTCCGCCCGACATCCGCGGTCTGATGGTCAAAGGGAGTGCCTCCAGCAACAGCTATCGTTATAGTGAACTTTACTACGCTCAATATGGCACCCTGCCCTCCCTCAGTGGCACGGCCCTCGATCCAACCGTGGTGGCCAACGGCAACACCCTGCTCTCCATGGGCAGTTATCTCAACAGCAACTATAAATCCTCCGACAGCTATATCATGTCAACATGGTTCAGCAAAAAATATGGCGAGGCCATGGTAGGCTATACCGAATCCCTTTCCGCCATGACCCAATCCATGCGCGATTCGGTAGCCATGAAACTGTTACCCATGGGCAACAAGGGCTATCGGCCCACATTTTATGCCGATGTCATCGGCATCAACAGCACAACCCAAGGGCGTGGTACACGAAACGCCGCAGTGGCTTTGGCCAATCTTCTGGCCTCCACCGATGTCGTGGTAGACAGCATCAAGGCAACCAGTTCCGCGCCGGCTCAATACCTGATGCCCACCCGATCCAGTGCCTTCACCGCCCTGAAAAACAACGACACTCTTTATCAAGCCATCGACCAGATGGTCACTAGCTCCAATCCCGTATTGTTTGCCCTGGATAAAAATGTTCGGACCTGGATGGATACCATGGAAACCACGGTGAACCATGCTTTCTGGTCGGGATACCCTTGTGGATGCGATGTGGATGCTACAGGGATCTTTAACTATGCCCAAGCCCAGAGTACCTGTCCTTCCCTTTGCACAAGCCAGGGCGGCTGGAGCGGCCAATGGACCAACACCATTCCCGGCCATTCTTCGGTGTGTGGCTGCAATACCTGCCCTTTGCCCTAATCACCATGACGAGGGCACATCACCACCACCCAGGGGGGAACTTTTGTTCCCCCCTTTTTTTCATTCCGTATCAAGCCTCCCCCTTCCAAAGAACCTTTTCATGTATGGCGCGTTTATTGCTTAAACCAATTAACGAAAACAGCAATAACGAAATCTTGACGATACAACATCAAGGGAGCGTCTACCGTGAAAACAAGCAACCATTCCGCTGAACTGGCCATCCTCCAAGAACTTGAAGATTATGAAGAATGGCTTGAATTCTTTATTGAAATTGGTGAAATCAGCGTCAGCGAAGAGTCCGACGGTGCCCTATAGTTTTTGTGGTGCCAATATTCCGTCATAACGGCGTGGTACCTTTCTATACGATACATAACGCTTGCGAATCACCCCCAACGGGTGTAACTTTCACATTAACGCATGTAAGTGTAAAATTAACGTCAATCTTTGGGGAAACATGGCTGCTATCCGAAAACCCTTATGGATTGCCTACATGTTGGCCGCCAGTTGCCTCTCCTGCTTGGTTTATGCGGGAGCGAACAACGCGCTTGTCATGCTCAATTGGCCGGAATATATCGATTTTGATGTTGTCAAAAAATTTGAACAACAAACCGGCAGTTTGTTTCGGATGGTGCTGTTTGAAACCGACGAAGCGCGGGATGAACTGTTGGCAGAAACCGACGGTCATGGGTATGATATCTCACAAATCACCTGTGATCGGGTTAATGGTTACGCAAAACAAGGTTGGTTGGCCCCGATGAGTGTCCATCTTGTACCCAACATAAACCATATCGGTCAACGTTGGCTCACGGAATTTCCTGGGATTGCCAACTACGCCGTCCCCTTCCATTGGGGTACTCTGGGAATCGCCTACCGCCCCGATCTGCTTGGAGAAAAAATCACCCGGTGGCTGGATCTCTTCAAACCCTCCGAACGCCTCCGTCAAAAAATTTTGATGGAAAAAGATTCCAGAAATCTGGCGGGAATGGCTTTGAAGGCCAACGGCTACTCCTGGAACGCCCATGATAAAAAAGCGGTCAAAGCCGCTACCGACACCTTGATCGCCCAACGCCCCTACGTCAAAGCCTATGGCTATCCCTCCATGGACAAAAACTCTGGATTGGTTACCGGTGAAATCTGGGCGGCCACACTGTACAATGGCGATGTCCGTTCTTTGCAAGCATTTGAACCCAGAATTGCCTACGTTGTCCCCGATGAGGGGGCATTGTTGTGGATGGATTGTCTGGCGGTCCTGGCGCAATCCCAAAAAAAAGAACAAGCCTACGCCTTCATTAATTTCCTGCACACACCCGACAATGCTGCACAAACCGCCAATACCCTGCATTATGCACCAACCAATCAGGCCGCCATCGCCCTCCTTCCCCCTGATTTCCTGAACGATCAGATGATCAATCCCCCAGCGGATGTGTTGCGTCGGTCGGAATTCTTTACCGAGCAATGGCCACTCCGCGTTGAAAGAGACTATAAAAATTTACTGAACGGCTTGATCAATACCGTCAGTGAACCACCAACACATTGAACAGATTTCAGCCAAAAAGGGACAATGTGCGCCGTGGTCATCAACCCCAGGAGCCTCAAGTTCTACCTTTTCCTGCTTTTATTGCCTCTGGTCACCCTGCCATTGGTCGTCGTCGGTTGGATTGCCAAAGAGCATGTCATAAAAACACAACGTTTACAGGCTTTGGGTGAAGAAAAAAACCTGTTGCAGCTTGTCCATTCCGGCTACATGAACCAGATCGCCAGTGCCAAGTCCAATCTTGAACTCCTCTCCAACGCGCAATTGGTCAAGGACTACATGGCCAACGACAACGAAGGAAGTCGCTACGGCATATTGCAACTTCCGTTACTCAATCTATTCGCCAGCTATGCCTCCGCCTATCCTGAATATTATGAAATTCGTGTTTTAATGCCCGATGGGGAAGAAGATGCCCGCTTTGCCCGCCTTTCTCTGGCCAACAAGACGGAAAATGAGATGAAAAGTCCCTATTTCCAAAAACTTATTGCCGATAAAGATAATGGTGGGATCGTATTCTTTAAAAATCCAGATAATGAAGAATGGGCATTTGTGGTCGCTAAAAAAATTTATTTGCGGCGTGTTGGCGAAGATCCCTCCCAACCAGAAATTTTCCGAGGTTATCTTGCCATCACCATGCGTCCGCAATGGTTGCAGGATGAAATTGAAACCATGCATATGGGATCCGGTGGTCATTTGATGGTCGCCGACCGCGAAGGGACCATCATCTTCAGCCCCTCCTGGAGCATACTACCGCCAAAATTATCGGCAGACCTGTTGGACACGATGACTAGGCCGGAATTCCACAATACCGGTCAACACCTGTTAATCCAAACAGACACCTTCTCCAAGCCAGCCTTTATACAGAGTTTACCCCTCAATGATTCTCTTCATTTAATCGCCTTGCTTTGGGATGATGATCTGCAAGCACAATCCCGTTTTCTGGGTTGGATGGTGGCTGGGATTACGACCACCAGCATCCTATTTCTGATCCTCGTGATCTACAGCACCCTGAAAAAAACCATCATCGACCCTGTGACCCATCTTGCCCAGGCATTGCAACAAGTTGGTTCAGGAACCATGAAATGCCATGTCGATCTTGGAAGAATCGAAGAATTTTCCTCATTGGCAAACCACTTCAACACCATGGTCGCAACATTATTTCAGTCGCAAGAAGATTTAAAATCTTCTTACGAAGAAATTTCCCATCAAAATGAAGAACTTATACAATTGGCGCGAATGAAAGATTATTTTTTCGCCAATGATAAAGCAAAAAGCGAATTTTTGGCCCTCATGAGTCATGAAATCCGCACCCCCATGAATGCCATCATCGGCTTAAGTCACTTGACATTAAAATCCGAGTTGACCGATAAGCAACGTGAATGGATTGGCAGGATTCAGTTATCAGCCCACAACCTTATGGGCATCATCAACGATATTTTGGACTTTTCCAAAATTGAGGCGGGCAAACTTACACTGGAGTCGATCCCATTTTCCTTACCTGACGTGATCAATGGCATCACCAACATGATGGAGGAAAAGATCGTCGAAAAAGCTTTGGAATGCCAAGTCAGTCTCCAAGACAGTGTTCCGATCCGGTTGCGCGGTGACCCCCTGCGGTTGGGACAGGTTTTTACCAATCTTCTGGGCAACGCGATCAAGTTCTCCAACCATGGCGGACTCATCGTTGTCACAATCACCTTGGAAGAGGAGACTGCGGCCAAGATTAAAATTCAGTGTTCGGTTCAAGATACCGGCATTGGCATCACCGACGAACAGGTGGCAAAATTGTTTCAACCCTTCAGTCAGGCCGATACCTCCATTACACGCAAACATGGCGGTACTGGTCTTGGTTTGACCATCTGCAAACGCATTGTATCCATGATGGATGGTCGCATCTGGGTGGAAAGCCAACCACATCAAGGAAGTATTTTCTATTTTACGGCAACTTTCGAAAAAGGCTTAGAAAATACCAATGACCATCCTGGGCATGATTCCGAGTCCCATCCAACCATTGAGGAAGATCATGCCATTGTTGGAGCAAAAATTCTTGTGGTCGATGATAACGTCATTAACCAAGTGGTCGCACTGGAAACTCTCAAGGCAGCGGGGTTAATCGGTGAGGTTGCCAGTAACGGCACTGAAGCCATTCACCAAGTGAAAAGCACTTTCTATGATGCCGTCCTGATGGATTTGCAAATGCCAGAGATGGATGGGATGGAAGCGACCCGTCAGATTCGCCGCGATGTTCGGTTCCAGAAATTACCCATCATCGCCATGACTGCCCATGCCATGGCGGAAGATCGTCAACAATGTCTGGCAGCGGGAATGAATGATCATATCGCCAAACCGTTCGACCCCCAACAGCTTTTCGGGGTGCTACGCAGGTGGATTGTCCCACGGGAGGGTTTGGGCATCGTGATCCCAACCACACAAGATCACCCCGCCATGGATCGCCCAGAGCAATCCGTGCCGCCATCACTTCCTGGGTTGGATACGGCATCCGCCCTCAATCGTTTAGGCAACAATGAACGATTGTATTTTTCTCTATTGCAAGATTTCAGAAAACAGTTCAACAATTATCCCCAAGCAATCAAGGCCATCCTTGATCGGGATGACCAGGATCAGAAAAAATCGGCGCGCGATATGGTTCATGCCATTCGCGGTTCCGCCGGTAATCTTGGTGCCAATGCATTGTCTGCTGCCGCCCATCGGCTTGAAATCGTGTTGTCAGATTCCTCTGAAGCGTCATGGCAATCATCCTGGGACCACTTTGAACAATCCTTGACCATGGTTTTGAGAACCATCACACAGTTAGACGACACACATGAAGACCAGGAAGACGATCGGGAAGTTGTTCCAAAGACAACCATCGTCGATCTTGAAAAAGCCGGTCCCTTGATCACGGATCTCCATCAACTCT
Source organism: Magnetococcales bacterium (assembly GCA_015228925.1). Classification (GTDB taxonomy): domain Bacteria; phylum Pseudomonadota; class Magnetococcia; order Magnetococcales; family UBA8363; genus UBA8363. The sequence goes on from JADGCQ010000005.1 coordinate 54,241, forward strand.
TGAAGAGAAATAATATCAAGGCGGAAGAACAGGTGGACGCACTTGAAACGTTGCTCCAAACAACTTTCTTGCACAAAGAAATGGCCGTATTGTCGGATCAGGTTCGCAATTTTGACTTCGCGGAGGCACTCGTCAGCTTGAACGCAATCGCGCAAGCGGTCAACCTTCCATTGGGTGGAGATCGTTAATGTTATCCATGGAAAAGGGTCGCATACTGATTGTTGATGATATTCGCATCAATGTAAAATTTTTGGTTCAATCTCTCAAACCTGATTATGAACTATTTGTCGCCGATAATGGCCTGCGTGCTTTGGAACTGGCCGCCTTGGAACGACCTGACTTGGTGCTGTTGGACATCATGATGCCAGGGATGGATGGTTATGAGGTTTGTCGGCGTTTGCAAGCCGACGAAAAAACGCAAAATATCGGTATCCTATTCATGACCGCCAAAGATGGCGACCATGACGAAGCGAAATGTTTTGAAGCCGGGGCGGTGGATGTGATCACCAAGCCCTATCACAACGCCGTGGTTCGGGCTAAGGTTAAAAATCACATCGAGTTGAAACGATACCGTGATTTTACTGTCCTGGAACAAAAAAAATATACGGAAAAATCCAAAAAATTTAAACAAGCGTCAGAGATTGCAACATCCTTGGAAGGGGTGGAATTTCCCGATATACCTGGGATAGCCTTCCGGGATGGTTTGCAACAATGGGGTGATCTTGAAGTCTATAAGATGGCCATCGCCGATTTTATCCATGACCATGCCGCTGATGGTACGGCCATTCGTTTGGCGATCCTTGCGGGTCATCGTGATAAAACTGTAGCGATGACTCATGCGTTAAAAGGGGGGGCGGGTACGATACGGGCTTTGGAACTGGCAAAGGCCGCTGCCACATTGGAACGTGCCCTCCTGAACAACGAAACCATCCCGGAATCGCTCCTTCAGGCATTGGATACCTCCTTGCTGATGCTTGCGCATGGGGAAAAACTTCTCAGAGTCGAAAAAAATCAAACCCATCAACAACGTCAACTCCCCCCCCCGACGGAACATCGTTCTGCACAATATAAATTACTTGTAGTCGATGATGAATCGGTCAATCTCAAACTACTCCGGGAAATATTGCATGACGAATACGAACTAATCTTTGCGAAAAGTGGCCAGGAGATGTTGCAACATGTTTTGGATGGTCCCGATCTCATTCTTTTGGACATCATGATGCCGGGCATGGATGGTTATGAATGTTGCATTCAGCTAAAGGCCAACCCGGAAACCCGTGACATTCCTGTGATTTTCATCAGCTCCATGACGGATGTAATGGAAGAGGTCAGAGGTTTTGCATCGGGGGCGATCGATTATATTAGCAAACCTGTCAAGGCAGCCGTTGTTCGGGCACGCATTAAAACGCACCTGACGTTGAAAGAATCGCTGAAAACCATCGTGCATCAAAACTTGGAGATTAAGAAAAAAAATGAAGAACTTCTGGAAGCCAACCGCATTCGGGAAGATATCGACCAGATTGTCCGCCACGATTTAAAAGGACCATTAAATTTTATCATTGGCGCACCAAGTTTGCTGATCGAAGATTTACATCCGGGATCCGATCAACTGAAACTGTTTCGTGAAATTGAGGCATCGGGTTTTCGTATGTTGGCCATGATCAATCGTTCCCATGATCTTTACAAGATGGAGCGCGGTTTATATAAACTGAACCCGATCCCCGTTGACATGATTGCAGTCATCAATCGGGTAACCAACGAATTACAGAGTATTTTGGCGCAAAAAGGGCTGACCCTGACGATTTCCATAGATAACCGAAGGATCCAGGGTGACGAAACATTTTTTATATTGGGGGAAGAGCTTTTATGTCACGCCATGTTCTCCAATATCATCAAAAATGCCATGGAAGCCTCACCCGAGAAGGAATCGGTGGAAATTTTTCTACGCCGATCCGATCAAGCGCACATCGGTATTACCAATAAAGGGGAAATCCCACCGGAAATTCGGGAGACTTTCTTTCATAAATATGTCACAGCGGGCAAAAGTCATGGTACGGGACTTGGAACCTACTCAGCCCAGTTGAGTGCCAAAACGATGGCTGGGGATATCCGGGTGGATTTCAGTCAAGAGGGAAAAACCACCATTGCGATTTGCCTACCTCTTAAAAAAGGATAAAACAAGAAAGGATCAATTTGGATTAAAGGGGGCTTGTCCAACCAAAGAATACGTTCAGATCGCCCCCACCTTAAAACTTTTGAAAGAAAAGAAGGGGTCTCTAGGAATTCTTTCCCCAGGGTTCTGATTTTAAAAAAAAAGATCCATTCTTCGCTTTTGAATTTGCTTTTGAATTTAAACAAGAAGGTTTCCAGCTTTAAGCTTTTGATTTAAAGTCAAAAACAAATTCAAAAGCAGAAAATTGAAGCTTTTGATTTAAAGTCAAAACCCTGGGGGCAATCCCCCAGACCCCTTTTTTCTTTTAATAATTTTCTAGGGGGGTGAAAGGTTACGCATCAAGCCCCCTTCAATCCAAATTGATCCTTATTTAAAATATCTGGGAACCATCTACCTTCCAAGAAGTCTTAACAGCACCGCAATCGGCGGGTGCTTGATACACGACGTATTGTCGTGAACCTTTGGCCGTGTGGACTTTTTGGAGACCGATGAATGGAAGAAAATATATTCGCAGTCCGATTACGTTCCGCACGGGAAAGAATGGGACTCACACAAAGTAGACTGGGTATTCTCATCGGTCTGACGACATCGGCAGCCTCTCCACGCATCAACAGATATGAGCGAGAATCAAGGCGGCCCAGCATCGCGACGGTTGCCCGTTTGTCCAAAGTGCTGGAAGTCTCACCATCCTATTTCTATGAACCCGACAACTTGATTGCCGAGGTGATTTTGCGTCTAAGTCATATGACCAGAAGCGAAATTGAGACCATTCTATCCAAGATTCCCCTTTCCCACCCATTGGACCAGCACAACCACTCTCCATGACGGAGATAACGCAATCGGTGTTCCCCAAATATCGTGTCACTCCCCAACAAACCCAATGCCTCCGCAAGGGAGGCACTGGGGAACAGATGGGTCAAACAAAACAAGGTGTCAGTGAACAGCCGCCCAAATACGACGCTTGACGGCGTAAAGAAGGACGGTCAGGATAAAGAGATAACCCAATACCCAGAAACCCAAAGATTTTCTCTCGGCGACCGTAGGCTCAGCCGCCCACGACAGAAAGGTTACCACATCGTGGGAGAGCTGCTTGAGGGAGTTCTCCGTTCCATCGGTATAGCTGACCTGGCCATTGTTCAATGGCTGCGGCATAGCCAAGAAATTGCCGGGGAAATACTTGTTAAAACTGGCACCACCAATCAATCTCTCCAATGTCGCCTTGACATGATCTTTATCATGAGTATTTATCAAAAGGGCAGACTGGAGTTCAAGGGCTTCCTGATCGGAAACGCTACCATCGGCCATAACCTTATTGACCAGTTCCCTTTCCGCATCACTCAAATAGCCATTCAGGATAGCATAGGTGTAATCTTCATACCCCTTTCGCGCCTTGGTAATCAAGGAGAGGTCTGGGGGAACGACGCCGAACGCATCCTTGGCACTGGTCTCGTCCAAAGCCCCGTTCATACGATCCGTCTTAGTACGCCCCTGAACCTCGGCAAGACTTTTGACCTCCGCCTCGGTAAAACCCAACTGGCGCAGTTGATCAAACTTGACCAAGCTGATGGAATGGCAGGCCATACACACCTCGACCGCCACCTGGGCACCGCGCTTGGCTGCGGCTTTGTCCAAAGATCCGAAAATTCCATCCTGGGACCACTTTTGCGCCGGAGGGATCGGTGTCCCCGACGAAGCATGGAGGACGGCGGGTACCATGCCTACCGCAAAACACACGGCCATAATTGTTTTGATGAGTCTCATGATCCTAACACCTCTCCTCACAGGCTTTTGGGCACAGGCCGGGGTTTTTCGATGTTCAACGCGGTGATGAGCCACAGAAGTACAAAATAGCCGAAATAGATGGCAGTACAGGTCCGTCCAATCAGGATCAGCGGAATGGCACCATGAAAGAGGCTTGCATCCGGCGGATTATACCCAACCCAACCCAGGATAATGGCATTGACAACAAACAGCCAGAACAACTGCTTGCTCAAGGGGCGGTAACGGAACGAACGCACGGGTGACCGATCAAGGAATGGGAGTATGAACAAAATGGCGATGGAAGCCACCATGGCGATGACGCCAGCCAGTTTGCTGAATGCCCCAAGAAAATCGATGGAACGCAAAATGGCATAGAAAGGGAGGAAATACCACTCCGGGACGATATGCGCCGGAGTTTTCATGGGGTCGGCGGGGATATAGTTGTCGGCCTCCAAGAAGGCATTGGGGGCAAAAAAGACAAAGTAACAATAGATGATCAAAAACACCCCCATGCCATAGAGATCTTTGATGGTAAAATAGGGGTGGAACGGAAGGGTATCCTTACCTTCATGAACATCGATGCCCACGGGATTGTTGGAATGGACGGCGTGGAGTGCCCAAAGGTGAACCACAACCACCCCAACAACCAGAAGTGGCAGGAGAAAATGGAGTACAAAAAACCGATTGAGCGTCGGGTCAGCGACCGAAAAACCACCCCAGATCCAGACTACCAAATCTTCCCCAACCACCGGGATGGCACTCATCAGATTGGTGATCACTGCCGCCCCCCAGTAAGACATCTGGCCCCAGGGGAGGACGTAGCCCATGAAGGCGGTCCCCATAAGCATGAAGAAAATGACGATCCCGATCCACCAGAGGATTTCCCTTGGTGCGCGGTAGGAGCCATAATACATCCCCCGCAGGATGTGAATATAGACGGCAATAAAGAAGAACGTAGCACCGTTGGCGTGCATGTAGCGCAACAGCCAGCCATAGTTCACATCACGCATGATGTGTTCTACAGAGTTAAAGGCCAACAAGGCATCGGGTTTGTAGTGCATGGCCAAAAACAGGCCAGTGGCGATCATGATGATGAGAACCATCAGTGCCAAAGATCCGAAATTCCACCAATAATTAAGGTTTTTGGGGGTCGGGTACTCGGTTGCCTGACTTTTGATTAGCTCAGTTACGGGTAGACGGGCGTCTATCCATTCCATGATTTTTGACACGTCGAAAACTCCTATCTATTTGGCAGAAGCCAAGTGCCGCCATGATTGACAATCAGCCCAATGCCTTGCCAATGACCAAGGTGGTTGGATTCTTGAAATCATAATAGGGGACTTCAAGATTTCTCGGTGCCGGTCCCTGGCGAATTCGTCCCGAAGTGTCATAATGGGAGCCATGGCACGGACAGAGAAAACCACCGTAGCTACCGGTCCCGATAGGCTGGGGGACGCACCCCAAATGGGTACATATCGCCAGCAACACGAGAAGTTCGGGTCGTTTAACCCGATCAGCGTCTTTGGCTGGATCGGGGAGGGATTCGCCATCACCTTTCAAGGCCATGGCGATCATCTCCGGGGTCCGGTGCAGGATAAACACAGGCTTGCCCTGCCAAGGCACGGTGATCATCTGCCCCTTCTGGAGGGTGCTGATATCAACTTCCGTGGTGGCCTGGGCCAGAACGTCAGCCGACGGACTCCATGAGCGGATGAACGGCCATGCCGCAGCGGCAACACCCGCCACTCCGAAGGCACTGGTGGTCAGGATGAGGAAATCCCGTCGATTTTCTTCTACCTCGATAGCCATGGACAATTTTGACCTCCAAGGGGTATTCGTGAAAACAGTTACCGTTTTGTGGTCCAGCGAGAACCCACAGAACGATTCCAGACCATGCAATTCTCATCAGAGTGCGCCATGTTCCAGTCTGGCGCAGTATTTGTCAAGCCACCACTAAGAAAAAAAGGTTGGTAAAATGCATTTTCTTGATTCAATCGAAGCCGAAACGGTAAAGCAACCCAAGGGACTGTTTCACATCGTCCTCTACCAACCGGAAATCCCCCCCAACACCGGAACCATCATCCGTCTCTGTGCCGCTGCCGCCTGTCCGTTGCATCTGATTGGCCCTTTGGGATTTCGGCTGGATGCTTCCGGGTTACGGCGGGCGGGGATGGATTATCGCGACATGGCACAAACCTGCCGCTGGCGGGATTGGGACCACTATCTGGAGGCTTATCCAGCGGCGGAAAGGCGCATTGTCGTCTCCACCAAAGGAAATGTATCGTATGATCAATGGTCCTATCGTGCGGGAGATCACCTGCTGTTTGGTTCCGAGGGGGGGGGATTACCAGCCGACATCATGCACCAGCACCGCGCAAACCTAGTCCGTATCCCCATGGCTCAGGGATGCCGCAGTCTCAATCTGGCTATAAGTACCGGCATTGTTCTCTACGAGGCGTTGCGTCAAAATCGGTTCGTAGGGCTGGTAAAGGACACATTGCGTTGAGGTCACGCCGCCAAGTTGGTGCTGGTGGATTGCACGTTGTTGGCTGTGAGAGGGGCTAGGTTGTGGCGTTCGATATCAAACAGGATGGTCGAAAAGAGAAACAGGTCAAAAGGTGGACGAGGACCGCCTGTTGGCAGGCTGGGGAGGCAATGGCGTTGGATATGACATTGGCGTAAGGCACGAAAAATGTGAAATTCATAGCCCCAACCATCTTCCTGGGACGGAGGATAGGAAAACCCGAAGTTTTCAAGGATTTCCAAGCGGGTTGCGTCGATGGAATTTGGATTTTTCTTAACGATAACACGGAGAAAGGCAATAAGGGTATTGATGGCACATTGGAACGCAAGAATTTCGTTGGAGAAAAAAGCATATTTTGACCATTCGTCTCCAGTTATCGATTGCACACGTTGGAAAACACCCTTGTGGAGAAAGGCCCCGGCGACGCAGGCTCCTAATTTGTGCCGATCCAGATATTTGGGATGCAGGGAATCGTCACCAGTGGCGGCGGCGATTTTTTGCATTTGGGTTTGCATGTGAGAGCGCAAATGCACAAAGGTGTTTGCCACCATGTCCCGTGCATTATCAACAAGGGCAATCTCGCCGGAACCCCTGGCAAGAACGAGCTGAACCTCATGGGAAAAACTTTAATCCCAATAGTTATGGAACCACTCTTTAGGATCGGTCACATTGGCGACTAATGCCGTCTTGGTCATGCGATGACACCTTTGCGTTGCTATGGTGGGGATCCGATAAAAGCGCGGGAGGCTAAACCAAAACAACCCTGCTGTCAACCATCAGAGTACGAACGTAAGCGAGGCTGCGACGGAAATCTCGATAAGAGGAAAAACGCCAGAGCCGCAACGGAGCGGCTCCTGGGTTCGTGCGATGAACGGCTAGCAAGAGAACAACGGGACCAACGATCTGCTACCGATCAAACGTGCAGTGATCAGGCGGGGGGACGGATTTTGGCTCGCGCTGGAGGAACCTCATACATGTCCACCTCCGTATTATCGAAGGGGAGTACCTTTTCATAAAATTCCTTTTCCGTGACTTTCTCATCCCACATCGGTGAAGAGGCTACCTTATGCGACCACTCTGGATTAGACCTGGGATTAGACTTGGCACTAGGAAGTGCCACGGGGTTGGATTCTGAGTGATTGTGATTCATAACCTCCTCCCTTTGTGATGTGAACCTTATTGCCCCACGTCCCGTGATACGTCGGCAAAATGTTCCTTATTGTCTCACCCTTGACGCCGCCGTCACAGACCGTTGCGTGACGCATGGCACCACCTGACTGTTGCATCAATATATTGATCTAACTAACAAAAAACACAAACCCCTGAATGATACCGCCTTTAGAACTCAACGATAAAGGTACCATATGTGCCTCATTGTGCAAGGATCAAACCAGCGTCCCAAAAATTGGCCAAAGCTTTTCCGAACGTGCCGTGGCATCTGTGAGTGAGACCACAACAAACTCACCCAACATCCATGCTACTCTCATTGAACCGCAAAATCGATGGGTAAGTGTGTGTTTGTTCATTTCGATAAAATATATGAAAATTATCTTTTAAAATAGCCTATTAGTAGTGTATATAGAATAATTTATGAACATTGGTGCCTAAATTGAGGTACTCTGACTGGCTTAAGGTTTGATAGTATTTCTAACTGGAGAGGTTCATATGATTGGCAATTCTCAAGGCTCGGTTTCCTACAGACTGAGGTTGTTCCTTGCGGTTGACCTTCAAAACTCAACGGCATTGAAATTCCGGTTCTTCTGCGAAGGGATGTCCTATTGGCGATCATTTCTCGCAGGCTTCTATCGAGAGTTTGCGACCGTTTTTCTCGAATCTTTGGATGGTATCGGAAAAAAGCCTGGGGTGGGTTCATTGGTCCCGGTTCAGATATGGAAAAGCAGTGGTGATGAGGTGGTCATGGTGGTTGATCTCAGGCATCGAAGACATCTGAAATATTATCTCAAGGCGTTTCGCGATGGTGTACGGCGTTATAACGCGACACTGGCTGAAAAAGACCCAGAGATTTTTCGAGTGGGTGGTGAGACATTGCGGATGCGGTTGAAACCCAGGGCATGGTTGGCCGATTTTCCCATCAACAATATGGAATTCTCCACACCGCATGGTACGTTGGAACGCAGTGATGACAATAAAATGCCGTGGAGTTTGGAAATTCCCGATTATTTTGGACCTGCAATGGATGTGGGATTTCGTCTGGGATCCCTGGCCACGAGCCGCAAGTTTGTATTGTCGGTGGAGACGGTGTGGGCCTTGGTGGGAGAAGAGGATGAGACAATCAAAGATTTTCGTCTTTTCATGGAAGGGCGTGTCCCCTTGAAGGGGGTCCGTGGTGGTGAATCCTACCCGGTTTTTTGGCTTGATCTGGAAAAAGAGATACCGGATGAAGATGCCTGGACGGGGTTGCGTCCTTTTGCGTCGAATACGGATTATGAAAAAATAGAGAAATTGTGTCGCGGTTTTATTGGGATGGACAAAAATCCATTGCTCAGGCCAATATTTATCGATGATGAAAAATTGCCTCCTGCATTTTCTGATACCATGTATCGTATACAGGAGGTGTAGTATCCGAGACCGCATTCCTTTAGGAAATGGTACTGACTTCGGGCAGACGACTTCCAAGCCGACAGGGTGTACAAACAACGATGCATTCGCTGTCAAACAAAGCCATTTTTCCGCGCAAGACATCCCGGAACCGTGTTCTTAACGTCGCAAAATGTTGCCGTTTGAACCAGTCTGGAACATCCAACACGATCACGATGCAGATCGGACAAATGGGTGTGTGGAATTCCTCCGGCAGATCGGCACGGAATTTTGTTCCTTTATCGGTTGGGAGCCAACAGGCCGAAAACATGAGCAGAGAGTCCCATACCTTGGGGGCCGTTTTATCAACCAGATACTCTACGAACTGCTCAGCAGTGACGTTTTTCTCTTTGGCCTGTTCCCTCTCATCCGAATAAGCTTTGGCCTCCAGCATGAATAACTTGCCGTCACGCAACCAACAAAAATCCATCTCTTTGACATGCTGACCTGAAATTTTCTTATAGGCAGCCAAATTCTGAAAACGGAAATGGGGTATGCCGGTCAAATCGACCCGAACGTTCGATTCCTCATAAATGGCCACCACCTATTCTCCCCAATCCAGCCGGATGTCTTCGTTGAGCAGATATTCCGATTGAGTAAGTATGGGGTTGTCAGGCATCTCATTGCGTAAATCGTGGAAGGTGGCAGTAACCCCCGTTGGAGATTTCCGCAGGTCCACCAAAGACGTTTTTGTTTGTGTACGGCGAGCCAGTTGTTCAATGCGTTTAAGAAAAAAATAACTGTGGGTGGCGGCGTAGACCTGAATGCCCGCTTGGCTCAGGGCAAAAAGAATGTCCGCCAACGCAATGATCGCTTGCGGATGCAGATTGACCTCCGGTTCGTCAACCAGGAGGACGCTCCCCTGGGTCAAGCTACGGTTTAAAATCAAACGACTCAGGATACCAATTTTCTTAAATCCCTCCGATGTCAGTGACATGGAGTAGGTTTTGCCTTCTCTTTGATAGACAAATTTGGATCCGACTTCGGCTATCTCTCCGTTATGTAATGTTTTTTTAATTGTAGTGAGAATATTCTCCAGTTTTGGTTCAATTTTCCCGTAGGTGGGGGCGGCACGAAAATCATCGATCAAATCCAGGTAGGTGTCATCAAAACCCGCAATTTCCATCCTTCTTCGGGTTGCCTCAATGGCGTGCATGGCGGTAAGAATTTCTTTGGGTGGAAAAAAAACAACCGGTCCGATCGGATTAACCGCAAATGAGATCTCATTAAAAGTTTCTGGTATAACCGATACGGAAAAGGAGAATTCACCGCCTCCCACACATGCCTTCATTTTCAAGGATTCTTGGCCACCACGGATCAAGTGTGCATGATTGAAATCTTTCGGTTGCATCGTCCATGACAACTTGTTGCGGAAACAATCCACCCATGCTTCTGGTTGTGGTCCGTCTCTTTTCTGAACGAACAGGTTAATACTACGCCCTACGGAATAGAGCATTTTCAGCAGATGCGTTTTGCCCGTATCATTTTCGCCGATGATGACGTTCATGGCGGAATGGTCCAGCCAGTCCAGTTGGGCAAACGATGTAAAATTGGTCAGTTCCAAGCTGGAAAACACGCATCCGCTCCCTCGATTGCCACCCCTGTCCGACGGGTTGCACGGCGTCGGAAGGGGTGGGTCGATCATTATTTCGACTTCTCTTTGATCTCTTTATCGAGGACTTCCTTAAAGGCGTCCAAAGGCACCGCCCCGACCAGCTTCAATCCGTTGATGAAAAACGTTGGGGTTCCCGTGATTCCCAATTGTTGTCCTTCGGCGGAGTCCGAAGCAATGCGAGAGGCGTGACGACCACTGGTGAGGCACTCATCAAATTTGGCGGTATCCAATTTCAGTTTTGTGGCCAATTCTTTCAAGGCATCCACGGCCAAAGATTGAGAATCGGCAAACAATGCATCATGAAAATCCCAAAACTTGCTCTGCTCGTTGGCGCACATGGCCGCCTCCGAGGCTTTCGGGGCGAGCTTATGGAACGGCAGCGGATAGTGCCGGAATACAAATCGCAGTTTATCACCATAGGTTTCCTTCAATTTACCCAGTACCGCTTGCGCTTTGCGGCAATAGGGACACTCAAAATCGGAAAACTCAATGATGGTGACCGGGGCGTTGGCCGGACCGCGACTCAAATCTTGGGGGCCGGTGACGGTGTAGCGCGGCTCTTCCAATAAAATTTCTACCTTGTACCGGCTGGCCAAATCTTCATGGTACTTGGTCTTGGCCAATTTCAGTGCCTGATTTTCCAAAAATGAGTGAACCTTTTCCTTGATGCCGGGATCGTTGGCTGGAATCTTGGCCTTGTTGGCCTCCATAAACTGCTTGACCTGATCCTCGGTAACCGGTACCAAATATTTGGCCGCCATCTTGTCCACAACCTGATCCTTGGGAATGTTGTTGGCCTTGGATTCAAGTTCCAACAAATGGTCGAGGACTTCCGCTTCAATCTTTTCAATCCGAAGATCATGGACCTGCCCAGAAATCATGGTGTCCACCTTGCCAAGATCAAGGGTCCAATCCCCCACACGGGCTGCCGGTTCTCCCTGGACCTGAATGGGCAACAACAGTACAAACAAACTTGAAAGAAGCAAGCCTTTAATTTTACTCATAAAACGATCCTTGGATAAAGGGAGAAGGGGGGCAAATAAAAAACCATGCTGTTCATGAACCATAAATCTGCTCTGCTCTTTTGCAAAAAGATTCTACCATGGAATGGGATGCCTTGCTAAATACCGGACCCATGGCCAAATCAACCAGCTTTTTACTGAACGTGAAGTCGATGGAAAACGCAACCTTCGAACCGTTGGGCATATCGATGAATTGCCACTCACTGTCGAGATGGCTAAAGGGGCCGGATAGATTGGAAATGGTAATGCGATGGGGAGGATCCACCTCATCGTAGGTGCAAAAAGTCTCCCGTAACCCCTTAAAAGCAAAGGTCATCTCCGATTTAAATCCCTTTTCGGTGACTTCAAACTTGCGCGATTTGACCAGCCAGGGGATAAATTCTGGATAGCGATCCATATCGGCGACCAGTTCAAACATTTGCTGTGCCGAAAAAGGGACAAGAACACTGGTGCTACGTTTAGGCATTTATCGACCTCCCTGTCCGTAAAGAGCCTGCGCCCGTTTGCGAAAGGCGCCAATCATCTGCTTGGATACCTGCGAAAAAACCGGCCCCATGATCATCTCCTTCATGCGGCTGTCAAATTTAAAATCAATAAAAAAATCAACGCTTGTGACACCATTATTTTCTGTAAAAATCCAGGTGCTGACGAGATATTGGAATGGACCTGATTTTAAATTGATCTCCACCTTCTTCCCAGGAACCACAACGTCCAACGTTTGGAAACTCTCACGCAACCCCTTGAATGAAACCGTCAACTCAGCCAAAAACTGACCTGGTTGCTGATCCCAGGCCCGCGCTTTGACACACCATGGAAGAAATTGCGGATATTTCTCCACGTCAATGACGAGATCATAAATCTGCATGGCGGAAAATGGCAGGGTTTCACTGACGCGGATTCTTGGCATAAAGGGATTCGTGATGTTTCGTGATGCGGTTGTTGTCAACGACGCTTCGTTGAAATATGCTCAGGGCCAAGCATATTGCAATGTGATGGATGGGTCCATGAATTCTGGTATTTTTTTCGCGGTTCTTTTATGGACGGGGCTGTCTTAATAAAAATTCAAGGAAACCAAAGTGAAAGATCCTCTATCTACTTCCGGTACACCGTTACCGAAATCCTCTGCCCTCTCTGCCAACCTTGCCCAAACCAAGGTTGAAGCCGTTACCATCGATCCCGCCCATGAGGTGCTACGCGACGTTGTGCGCGATTATCAAGGCATTTTGGATACCTTGGACCGGTTACTCCTGGAACTCAATCATCCTTTTCGCAATTGGACCGTCATCCTGCCAGAACTTAAAAGCTTCGTTCTGAAGCATGTTGGCATCTATCTCGGCCATGAACGGGGACCGGAATGTTTGACGTTGTTTTACCGTTTGTTTCGCCAAGCCCAAGGTGAAGGGGTACGCACCGACCTTTCCCGACCCGCTTGGGAGGCATTAAGTGCCTGTATGGTGCGTGCCATCGATCTGATTCCACCGGCACGGCTGGTGGTTTTCAACGCCGCCTTTCGCGAAATCTTTACCGGTTTGGCGGCACTCCCCCCAGATCATTTATGTCTCTTGGGGCAATCTCCGTTTTCCATTCGGCGTAGTCTGCTGGTTTTGTTGGAAAAAGCCAAGGGGGTGGGTGGTGAACCCCTGGATTGGGACAGCCTGAAAAATTTTGCTAAAATGAGCCTGTTGGCCAGTCTTGACTATTGGTTGGCCATACCGGATCCAGTGCAGTTTGCGGGAGGGGACGCCGAGGCGGTCACGGATATTGGTCACGAAGCCTTGAATCGGGCGAAAAATTGTTTGATGGAATGGGATTTGGTTCCGGCCAATCCGGAAGGTCTGATCGCTCTCCTTGCCTTGCCCGATTTTATGGATATCGTCCGTGGATACCAGCGTGCCGCAGAAACACTGGGATCGGATGCCGTGGTGGGCCAAGAACCTGCCCAGGAAGAACAAAACCGAAAACTGGTCTTCCTGTTCCACATCATGCGTATCGATGGGTTGCGCCTGATCCATGAACAAACGTTGCGTGATATCAATCATACCCTGAGTCAGTTGGTACGCATGCGACAGGGGTTTGATGAACTGCGCGATTATTTTCATGAAGCCTTTCAATTCTTCAAGGAGGCGGTTGCAACCTATCCCCACACTGCTCTGCAATCCATCGATATCCTGGGGGATGAAGTGTTCCGACGCAACAATGGCAGGTTGGTGGAAATCTTTCTCGAAAGAACGGTGGATTTTGGGTTTCAATACAGTGCAGTAACGGGGGTCAGCTCCGAATGGCAACCCATCTGCAACCCCAACCATCTGTACAATATCCGTGTCTGGTTGAACATGATCCGGCGCAATCCCCCATGGAGTCCGACGCTGTTTTCGGCCCTGATTATCAATCTTAAACTCACCGGGGTATTGATCCGCGATACCGATGTATTCCAAAAAGAGGTGACCGCCCTGCTCAATAGTGGAATCCGACCTGTTTACAACCTGGTCCGCCAGTTTTGCCGCATGTTGCCGGTCTATTATAATGAAATCGGTGCCGAAGGGGCGGTGCGCGATGTTTCGACGCAATTGGATGAAACCCATCAACGAAAAGATGTGCTGATCCATTTTCTACGCAAACAGTGTCATGTCGAAAGCACCAACAGAATTGTCGGCCTGGCCAAAGGCATTCTCATTTATTGGCATACGGGGGATCGCACATATCTCCAGGGATTGGTCAGTGACCAAATACTGACCACCATAACCCCAGAGGGGCCTTTTTTTGACGAAGTGCATCAGATCACCCAGGCATTGTTTGCTCAAGATCCGTCGGGGACAACCGCAGATCCTTTGCAGCGTCCCCTGGAGGCGGTGCAGGATTGGCTCAGGAACGCCTCGGTGGGCAGTCCCGGTGAACGTGAACGTGTCGCGTTGATCATTACGTTGTATCATCTTCTGGATCGTAAATACAATCTTGGCTTTCAAGATATTGTGGAGCCGATCCAATATGCGATGGCGTGTGGGATCCCCGGTTTGGAACCGCTTTATAACACCATGACCTCACCCGGTGTCGGCGATGCGGTCGGTGATGAGGGATGTGAAAAGCTGGAAGTATTGCTAAATGCGCTGGAAAAATTAAACAAAATCATACTCAGTGAAGAAGTTTTTCCAGCTCACGAAGAAATTTATCAAAAACGCCATATCGCCGTGGATATCCCATCCGTTTACGGTCGCTATGCTGAAAAAAAGTTTGATGCTCTTTCCTTAAGCTTTCGTTTGGAAAACCTGGCGACGGTGGAACTGGAAGGATTGGTGGAACGGATACACGGAGATTTTATCACCCGGTCGGCGTTTGTCAGGGTTCACAACTATGTGGGATATTTTCTCCGAGCCTTGCGGTTGGATGGGGTATCCTCACGAAAATTGGACAACCTGAATGATGTCCTGAAACGTTTCCTGGATCTGAATGATTTTACCTTTCATCAATATCTGGACATTTTCCGTGGATTTGCCGAGGGAATCAAGGATCTGGTCAATACCTATTTCACCACCCATCATCGTGATACCCTGGAGACCATTGTTCCCAAAATTCCCAAACATGCCCTGCTTCCCAAATACCATTCCCTATGGAATGACGATGCGGGAATCAGCATGGAACGGATCAGCGAATCCTTCCTCCGTGATCTGGTCGCCGAAACTTTCGGTCTGCAATCTTTTGACCGCTTCATATCCCGATTGTTGCAATTGCTCGGTCATCAGGTGGAAAAATTGCCACCCCCTTTGCTGACCCAGTTGATGAATTATCACCCAGGGCGATTGTTTCACGCCTTTTCCGATCCCAGACGCCAAACATTCGACCTGTTGCACCTTGGGGCCAAAGGGTTCAACCTGCTGGACATGGTGGATGATGGTCTGCCGGTCCCTGCGGGTACAGTATTGACGACAGAATATTTTCGCAGTCAGGAGGTGATCCGGGCTTATCCACCCGCCGCAGAAGACTACAGAGGGCGGTTGCAAACCCAGATGGGACTCATAGAATCCCAATCGGGATTGAAGTTTGGCGATGCAACGCAACCACTATTGGTCTCGGTGCGCAGTGGTGCCCTGTTCTCCATGCCAGGGATGATGCAAACCATCCACAATGTGGGGATCAATGCCACTGTTGTTCAGACATTATCCCAAAAAATGGGTAATCCCTATTTTGCTTGGGATAATTATCGTCGTTTTGTTCAATCCTGGTGCGCCACCCTGGATATGGATCGGACCATTTTTTCGGACTTGATGCATACACATAAAAAGATGGCGGGAGTTCGATGGAAGCAAGAGTTCAACGCCGATCAAATCCGGGCCTTGACGTTGGATTATCTGGCCGTGGCGCGTGATCATGGCATTGTCATTCCCGATGATCCCATGGAACAACTGGTCGGGGCCATCGATCAGGTGGTCAATTCCTGGAATTCCTTGAAAGCGCGTGAATATCGTCAGATCATGGATTTGTCCGACGCTTGGGGGACGGCGGTGGTGATTCAGCAGATGGTTTTTGGCAATATCAATCGGCAATCGGGATCGGGGGTGGTGTTTACGGCCCATCCGCATCGCAAATTGGACCGGGTTTTATTGTGGGGTGATTTCACGACCGGCAACCAGGGTGAAGATGTCGTCAATGGTCTGGTGACCACCCGTCCTATCTCGTTGGATCAGTGCGAGTATGAAGGGGGCGACCCGCGCCATTGCTTGGAGTATTGTTTCCCGGACGTTTATGGAAGACTGTACGAGGTGGCGACCCATTTAATCTATGAACGCCGTTGGAATCCCCAGGAATTGGAATTCACCTTTGAGGGGCCAAAACGGGAAAATCTCTATCTTTTGCAAAGTAGAGACATGGTAACAGTCAAAAATCGTGCCTCATCCCATCACCGCTTCCAGGAAAGCCCCGACTTGCGGAAAAATCGGATTTCCACAGGCATTGGCGTCTCGGGTGGGGCTTTGTGTGGCCGGGCGGTATTCACCCTGGAACAGATTCATCAATTACGAGAACGCTATGGTGAGCAACCTTTGATTTTAATCCGACATGATACGGTGCCCGATGATATCAAAGAGGTCTCCATGACTCAGGGGCTGTTGACCAGTCGCGGTGGTCAAACTTGTCACGCCGCCATTGTTGCCGCTAAAATGGCCAAAACCTGCATCGTGGGATGTGAGGATCTTGTGGTCACAAAAGATTGGGTCAAAAGCACAGAATCTGGACGGGAAATTCGTTGTGGTGACATGATCAGCATGGATGGCTATCGTGGTGTGTTATACTGGGGGTGGTTCCCAATCGAACGGCATTTAAACTTGGGCCGAGAATGAAAGGGGACGATCATTTGCACTGGGTCGGACACTCTACGGCACCCGCCAAAGTGGCAATCCTGTGGTGGCATCCAAGGTGCGCTCGAAGGTAGGTCCTTGCACGGCATGGATGAAAACTTCACAGGCAAAAATGAGGGTTCCCGGGAAAAGATGACCGCCGTAGGTACGACCGGATGGATCGGAGAGGGTCAGATGGGCATGAACAAAAGGGACGGCATCTTTCAGTGAGATGTTGCCGGTCAGTTGGACAATCTCCAAATGCTGGTCGAGGTCGATGGTGTGATAGCTCTTTTGTTCCTGGTGATAATAACCCAATACCGCCTTTTGGACGGCACCAATGGCTTGAATATGGCCCAAGGAAATTTTTAGATCTTGGCAGGTCTGCGTCAGCACCCCCAAAAGATCGTCCCCATGGTTGAGGCGTCCCATGAAATATTTCTGTAAATGAACTTCGTGCAACATGACTGTCACTCCGAAAAAATATGCTGTATAAGGGCAAATGTTGCCTTGACCGGCAGGTTGAAGAGGGTTCCCATGGGCCGTCAGACGGGTTCGAATGCGTAGGGTTTAACATTTTTTTTATGCACTGACGATCATAAACCCTTGATTCACACCGGGTCAATTCGGATGATTAGGCAATGGGATCGTGTTATCGGATATTTTGGAGAAAAAAATGAAAATTGGAATTAACGGCATGGGGCGTATTGGCAAGTTATCCGTGTGGAACCATGTGGCCAAAAAACATTTTTCCGAAATTGTCGTGAATGTGGGGCGTGAGGTTGGACGAGGGTTGTCGGATTTACTGCAAACGGTTGAAAAAGACAGTACCTTTGGTCATCTTGGTGTTTGGCTCCATGGGTATCACGGTGGCCGGGTTATTGAAAATATGGATGAGGTGGCTGGCACGGCCACCATCGATGGTGTCCCTGTCCGATTTTTACGCAACCACCGCAATCCGCAGGATATTCAATGGCGGCAGCATGGGGTATCGCTGGTTGTGGATTGTACGGGTGTCTTCATGGATCCCACCGTTGCGGGCAATGCGGCGGGTGGCGCATTACGGGGTCACCTGGAGGCTGGAGCCACCAAGGTAATCCTTTCCGCCCCGTTCAAGATTAAAAACAAAGGACAACCCATCCCCGAAGATGCCACGACCGTGGTGTTGGGTATCAACGATGCCGATCTGGATCCGGGTCGCCACCATGTGATCTCCAGTGCATCGTGTACGACAACCTGTTTGGCCTTTATGATGAAGCCGTTGTTGGATTATTTTGGGGCAAACCGTATCTTGTCCGCCTCCATGGTGACGGTTCATGCGGCGACGCCGAGCCAGAAAGTATTGGACTCGGTCCCAAAAACGGGGGCGAGTGACCTGCGCAAGACCCGGAGCGTCATGAACAATATCATTCTCACCACGACGGGGGCTGCCAATACATTGCGCTTGGTGCTGCCGGAAATGGCCCACATCGGATTCATGGCCGAATCGGTTCGGATACCCACGTCTACCGGTTCTTTGATCGTTCTCACTCTGAACTTCCAATCCGAAAGTCAGGACAAGCCATTAGATCGTGAGCAGATTCTTGATGTTTACCGGCGCGCTGCCCAAGGGACATACAACCCTTGGCTGGAGTGTTCGGAAGAGCAGAATGTCTCTTCGGACATTATTGGCTACCCCCACAAGGCCGCCGTCATCGAAGCCCAGGAAACCCATACGCGGACCGGCTTTGTCACTTTGGATCCTCACCATATTGCAGGGTTGGGGGCTGAGGCGCGACAAGCCATTGGCGATGCAGCATTGAAAATTCCTGTCACACAGGCGACAATTTTTGGTTGGTATGATAATGAATTGGGCAGTTATGCCCATTTGCTTGGAGAGTTGACTGTTCGGGTCTCCCGGCAAATGGTGTGAGCTGGAAACTTTTGGTTGGGTCATTATACAGCGTTTTTTAATTAGAGGAATCATGTCGGAGAACGAAGGCAAGGCAGGAAAAATTCTCGCAATCCTCCTCAGACCGGATGGCAGCTTGCGCTATGATCGCATGACACGGGAAAAGTTAGAGGAACTTCTGGATCAGGAGGCCTTGGAGGATTCTGGGGTAGAAAAAGTTGTGGACTTGGCCGAAAAAGGGGCTTTTCAGCCGTTGCGGGAAGCTCTGGGTTCGATTGTTCCCGAGTTTATTCCCCGGTCAACGCAGGCTATTTCCTGTACTTTAAAAACGCCAGCCATTGAGAATAGTCTTTTTTTTGTCCCTTTGGTTCGGGCGTTGCAACAAACGCTCTATGATCTTGAAAATCGGTTGCCCAACGTGATCCAGGCGCGGTTTATTGCCACGGATGATGGGGGTGGGACGGCCCTTTTGCAGGATATCATGGACTTGGAAACATCGTGTTTGTGTGAACATGGGGATAAAAACGATCATGAACGCTGCCGGAAAAAATTCTGGAAATTATGGGAATTTGCCTGGGCGCGGCGTATTTTTGAACCCGACAACACGATCATTGAAATTCTTGAAAAACTCTACACCGACAATCGGTTTTTGGAGTTTCGTTCGGGAAAGCGGCGGGTATTAAAACCACCGGGGGGGATGCGCGATCCCAGGCGCGGGGAGGATGTTTGAACCGATGTGATTGTGATGGCATTTCGTAGCTTGCCGCACCGATAATGGCATAGGTCTGCTCATCCCTCTTTAAAAAATCTGCGTC
>JADGCQ010000060.1 GCA_015228925.1 Magnetococcales bacterium
AAGTCAAAACCCTGGGGGCAATCCCCCAGACCCCTTTTTTCTTTTAATAATTGATGAAACTCTTGAAAATGGGACGGTCCGATGATTATCCTCGGTGTCAACGAAGGGCATAACGCCAGTGCCGCCCTCCTGGTGGATGGAAAGTTGATCGCAGCCATCAGCGAAGATCGACCAACACGGCAAACAACCCGGTCGGGTTTTCCCTTCAAAGCGATCGATGAATGTCTCGCTCTCGGTGGTCTCAGTCGCCGTGATATCGACCGGCTGGCGATCTCCACCCAACATCTCCCCCCCAAATATTTTTGGATCCCCCGGGAAACCTTCTCCATCCGTGATTTCTGGCGCGAACAAAACGAATATTGGAAGCCGCGCCTTTTCGAGGGGACTCGCCCCGCCTACATGGAGATATTCAAAGATAAAGTGGATCCCTCCCGATTTGTCTACGATCCATCCCTCATTAAAAATGAAGATGATGTCGAAGGGATGCTTGAAGCTAGGCTACGCCACCATGAACAGTATTTTGGATTGCCACGGGATCGTATCACCGTCTTTGACCACCATACCTGCCACGCCTGGTATGCCTACATGGTCCACCCCAAACGTCTGGAACAAGATCTGGTGGTATTTGCCGCCGATGGCGCGGGGGATGGCGTCAATGGCAGCGTTTGGTACGGGGCCAAGGGACAACCGCTCAAGGCCCTGCATCGCACCAATCAATGCAACATTGGCCGTATCTACCGCTATGTCACACTGCTCCTGGGTATGAAACAATTTGAACATGCCTTCAAAACCATGGGTTTGGCCCCCTATGCCAACCCCAAATATGGACAGGCCGCCTACGAAGTGTTTGCCGAAACGCTTCAGGTCGATGGGTTGGGTTTTTCCTATCGCATCAAGCCCAAAGATCATTTTTTTTATTTTAAGGAAAAATTGGAAGGTTTACGCTTTGATGGGATCGCCTGGGGTGTCCAACAACGGACTGAGGAGTTGCTGTCGGCGTGGGTGGGCAACGGCATCCGAGAATCGGGTTGTGGCCATGTGTGCATGACCGGCGGTGTCGCTATGAATATCAAGGCGAATAAAGTGGTGTGGGAACGGTCGGATGTGGAAAGCCTGTTTGTCCCTCCCGGATCGGGGGATGAATCCTTGTCCATCGGGGCCGCTTGCAAGGTAGCGGTCGATTTTGCCCAACTTCCCGCAGAAACCATTGCCCAATGTCAGCCCATGACCTCAATCTATCTGGGACCGGCTTATGATGAGGCCGATACACAACATCGGCTGGACCGGATGGAGGGACTGCAAGGATGTACCATTGAAAAGGGACCGCTTTCCCGTGTGGCGCAACTTTTGGGATCGGGTCGGGTTGTGGGTCGATTTGCCGGAAGATCGGAATTTGGCCAGCGTGCCTTGGGGAATCGCTCCATTCTGGCCGATCCCAGGCCACGCGAAGTGGTGCGAACCATCAATGAAATGATCAAGCAACGAGATTTTTGGATGCCATTCGCTTCCAGTGTTTTGGCCCAACGGATGTCGGATTATGTGATCAATCCCAAACATCTTCGCGGCGATTTCATGACGCTGGCGTTTGATTCCACGGCGGCGGGGCAAAAGGAGATGATCGGGGGACTTCACCCCTATGACCTGACCTCCCGTCCCCATGTGGTGGAACGTGACGCCAACCCAGACTACCACGCTCTTATTGCCGCCTTCGAGAAAGAAACAGGTGTTGGGGCTTTGCTCAATACATCATTCAATCTTCATGGTGAACCGATTGTCCATACTCCAGAAGACGCCGTATCTACGTTTCTACGTTCCGGTTTGGATCATTTGCTTTTGGGGGAATGGCTGATTTCCAAACCAGGAAAATCCTGACCTTCGCTGAAATAGTTTTTGCATTTCTTTTTTGTCCCAGGAGAATCAATCATGTCCAGTTCCTTCGAGTCTGCCGACGAGGCGCGGCAGCGGGTAGAAAAAAATGTTCTGGATGTCTATCAGAAGGTGAATCCCTCGATTCGATTTTTGGATCGTAGCCGGGCTGATTTTGAACTGGAAGGGGATAAACGGCGTCGTTTGTTCCGCGATTATCTTAAGTTTCCTCTGAAAATGTTTCAGGGTGCCCGCATGTTGGATTTTGGTAGTGGCACGGGTGAGCGGTCCATTTTTTATAATCAGTGGGGGGCTAGGTTGACCATGGTGGAGATGAATCCCCTGGCCGTTGAACGGGCTGGAAAGATATTTGCGCAATACGCTGTGCCCGGATCCGAGTATCAATTCATTGAAAGTTCGCTGTTTGATGTCCAACTTCAGGGGATGTTCGACATTGTTGCATCCGATGGGGTATTGCATCATACAGGGGCAAAAAAGGAGGGATTTGATAAGCTTGTATCCTATTTAAAGCCGGGTGGATTTGTTTTTCTTGGTTTGGGGACGACAGGGGGGAACGTGCAACGTAATCTGCAACGCCTTGTCCTGTATCATTTTGCCAAGAGTGAAGAGGAAATAGTGGCGTTGGCGAATCGTTTGTTCTCGGAGCATTTGGATCGTGCCGAACGGTTTGGGCATCGCTCGCGCACGGCCATCATCTATGACACGTATATCAATCCCCAGATTGATACGACTACCATGAATGACATTCTGGGATGGTTTCGGGAACGTAACATTCAATACTATTCCAGTTGGCCGGGGATCCTCCCCATGCAGTGGGCCGATGTTCCCGCCAAGGGGGATCTGGAAGGGTTGTCGATGGTTGAAGGGTTGTCCGCCTTGCCGGAATTGTTGTGGATGGCCCACAAGGATTCGGATAAGGAACAGACGGGCGATTATGTGGCGGTTTCACAAAAATTACAGATTTTGCAAAAGATAGCGTTTGATCCCATCGCGAGTGTTTCACCGGGAATGTTGGTGGAGTGGGGTGTATTGGGCGACGCCATGACCAATCTGACCCAGGCCATGGCGGATGTGGACCCTTTTCAGGCGGATCGTTTGCGGATTCATGGGGTGTTGCAGGAGGTATTGGGGCTGATGATCTCGATGCAGAAGAATGATGTGCAGGAGGTCGAAAGATTTATCAAAACGACCCGCTATTTGTTTCGTGGTGCCGGTGGCGTGGGGATGAATTTCATCATGGGATATTCCAAGGATCAAAATTGTTCCCAGTAACCGAGCATTTTTTCCAGACAGTGATGTGCTGGTTCGACTGCTTGTAATCCCCGATAAATTGGTTGGTAGGCACTTCAGCATCAGGATACTTCGGCATAGGTTGCTGAAAAAATCGTTTCCGACAGCCATTTTTTGAAAGAGGGATTGTCGCTGAACTGTTTGAATAGCGCGGTGTAATCTTGAGAGTAGATCGATAACTGCCCGTTCCAAGGCTTTGTCGGCGGACACCTTGGCCGGAAATTCCTCTGCGATAGGAAAAGGGGTCATGGCCTAGCTCCTGCCTCCATCCGCCAAATGGAGCGCGTGGCGAAGTCTGCCGGAAAGCCCATCGCCCCAGAGGGGATGGCATGCCGTTGGAGCAACTCCAACAACCGCGTTTTCCAGTGATGAGCCAGACAAATCTTGTCCATCATCCAGGCCAGCATCACCAGGGTGTTGTAGATTTTCCGCTCTGCGGCGGGATGAAAGGCGGCGATTAGCGGCGTCGGTTTGGTGCGTGGCAGGGCCATGGTTACGGTGAAACGGCGATTCCACAGGCGGCTGTGGTGGGCGCACAGGTTGCGGATGTAGGCAAGATGGCGTAGGAAGGATTGCAGAACTCGGTCATCCAATCTATAGGTTGCAGCAATATTCCGACGAATGGGCATGGGTTTCAGGTTGGTGAACCAACGCGACAACAGCCCCAGAGACATCACCTCGCACATGGCCCAGACCGGCGGCAATTTCGGGTCATCATACTTGTTTCGGTAGTGCCGGATGAACACCTCGTCGGAACGCTCGATCTCCTCGTGCAGGCTCTCTATATCCCGTTGCCACCGGTCCGGTTTCTCGCACAGGGACGCTTCCATGAAGGCGTGGGCACCATGACCATGGGCCATATGGTAGGCCCATTGGGTGCGCAGGGAGACCTCTACCCGCTCGATGGCGTCCATCAGCAGCAGGCGCAATTCCCGATCAAAGACATACAGGTTGAGAACCGCTTCAAATCGCGTGCCCGGTTTGAAGAGGTGGGAGGCGTGGTCGGCCTCGAAAGGCAACCAATAGGCGGTGAGGCGATAATAATTCAGATGGGCGAGGTAGTGACGAGCGGAATCTTCGTCGTCGATGACCATTCCCCGTGATTGCAACAGGGCGACCTGCTCCGCGAAGGTTTTTGGAGGCTTGTCAAAGCGCATGGGAAGCCCCTAGAAACAAGAAACCCGCCGGTTTGAGGATGCTCCGAGGAGCATAGCCTTGGCGGGTATTGTTAATGTGCATAATACCCATCCTGCGTATAATTGTAAATAAAATATTTTGGCTCAATTTGGATTCCGGGGGCTTATCCAACCACAAGAATACGTTCAGATCCCCTCCACCTTAAAACTTTTGAAAAGAAAGAAGGGGTCTGGGGAATTCTTTCCCCAGGGTTTTGATTTTAGACAAAAAGCTTCATTCTTCGCTTTTGAATTTGCTCTTGAATTTAAACAAAGTCAAAAACAAGGTCAAAAGCGGAACATGGAAACCTTTTTATTTAAATTCAAAAACAAAATCAAAACCCTGGGGGCAATCCCCCAGACCCCCTTTTTTCTTTTAATAATTTTATTTAAAAACGGTTCATCATGTCGGGGATCCACAATACCCGATCATCGCCGGTGCAGAGCATTCCGGCGATGGGGCCATCTTGGGAGATGACAAAGGCGACAACGCCCGGATAAGCACCCACCAGATTGACCGCCGAAGCATGACGGGTTCCATATTTTTCCAAATCGACATCCACCGTATCGGCCCCATGATCATCGAGGCAATAAAGGGTCCGGCCTCGCCACCGTTGTGCCGAAAGCATGGTGCCAAAGGAAAGAGGACGTAAACGATGGGAAAGAACCAAAGCACCATCCACACGGCTCATGTGGGCAAGCCTCTTGGCGTTGAAAAGTATCTTTCTGGCCATCTCACGGACTTCTTTGCGTTTCTTTTTACTTTTGCTCAGCTCCTCCTGGCGACTGACGCAATAACCCCCCAAAAGTTTGGATGCATCGGTGGCGTTGGTAAAGCGATACCTGGTTACCAAGGAAAGGATGGGGCGGTGGTCATCATGGTCGGGAACCCAGATGACAATGCCGCCATAACCACCCCGCCCAATCTCGACCAACAACCTTTGAATGAATGTCCGATACCGGCTCCAATAATTTTCCCCAAATTGCGCAAATTCAGGGTGGGTGCGGACAATCTTGAATAAAGCTTGGCCAATGAGGCTGGTTTCAAAAGAACTATTGCCCGGCAGTGAAAAATGACCGGCGTGAAAGCGCGCCAATACCCGGCTGCCCCAGGAAACCACCAACGATCCGGCCCGGTTGGAGTAGACCGACAAAAGATCGTCGGGGGGGGCGTGATGAATCATGGGATGTAATCGCGGTTCATTGCTGCTTTCCTGAAATACCGCTCCCCAGATCTCTAAATTGCGCGGATCGCCTTTTTGTGGACAAACGGCAAGAATGGTATTTTCCGGGTCAAACCCACGCGCTAGCTTGACCAGGGCATCGATGGTGAAAGGCTGGCTCTTTTCCAATTCAAGAGTTTGATAATCAATCTTTTTTTTCTTGACTTCCAAAGCAGGTAAGCCGCGATCCATCAACAGAACGTTGGGAAGGACCGGACGATCTTCTTCCCGATTCAATCCGGCCAAAAAAACCGTTTCCATGAGTGAGCGAATGTGCAGTTTGGACAGACGCATGGGATCTTCCCCGCTCACTTCGCTGAGAAGTGAGGTGATGCGTTCGATGATCCGGCTGTCAAACAGGGCGGTCCCTTCCAATCCTCCCAGGATTCGCGCACGTTCGCCAAGATCGCGCATGACGACCGAAAAAAAAGGATTGCCGGGGATCTGCCAAGCGGCCAGGGAAATCTCCATGGGAAAGGTTTCGCCATTTTGACGTAACCCATAGCACTCGACCGTTTCTCCGCGATCACGAAAAACCCCCAATTCTACCGCCTGAAAAAAAGCCTGCTCAAAAGCCCCTCTGACTTCTTCCGGCATCAATAGAATGATGGAAAGGCCCATGATTTGTTGGGAGGTATACCCAAATAATGATTCGGCACCTTTGTTCCAAAACTGGATCAACCCCTGGCCGTCCATGGAGATAATGGCCTCGGTCGTTGAATCGGTAATATGGCGGAACTGTTTTTCGCTGTCCTTCAGGTGCATCATGGAGTGCCGCCTTTCGAGGATCAGGCGAATACGTTGCCTGAGTACCGGCCAGCGGATCGGTTTGGTGACATATTCTTCAGCCCCTGCCTCAAAGGCGCGTTCCACCGATTGATCATCATCAAATCCGGTGACCATGACAATGGGTATGTCAACGCCCTCGTCCATAGCCTTGATGGCGGCACAGGTTTGAAATCCATCCTGTCCAGGCAGATTGGCATCCAGCAAAACCAAGTCGGGCGCAAGGCTGGCGAACCGTTCCAGTGCCGTATGGCCATTGTCGGATTCAACGACATCATACCCTTCGCGGATGAGTTTATGGCGAAGGAAAAGCAGAATGTCGGGATCATCATCCACAATCAGGATTAAGCTTTTATTCACTGGTATTCCAAGCAATCAAAAAAGTGTGTCGGATCATCCATGAGAAAGTGAACGGTGTTGATGATTTTTAAGAGTCGGACACGATCAGGGGTTGCATGGTGAACGGTCGGCTATCAAGATATGTTCCTGGGCCATCTCGTTCGTTTCGGCATCACTCATTCTAAACATGAGAAGGATCTCATCAAGGTTATTTTTACCCGTAGGACTTCGATGTCCGGCGGTTCGTTGGTTTTTGTCATTTTTTCTATCCTGTTTTTGGAGGCGGTCGTGGCCATTTACCCGTTTGAAGGGATTTTTCCTCAGATTCATCCGCAAGCATTCATCCACCCGGAAGCGGTCATCATCGGTCGCGTCCGTATTGGCGCATTGTCTTCGGTCTGGCCTGGGGTCGTGATTCGTGGGGATGTCAATGATATTGAAATTGGCGAAAAAACCAACATCCAGGATGGATGCGTCCTCCATGTGACCCGTGGAACACCCGATCGTCCGAGCGGTTCCTCCTTGACTTTGGGCAATCATGTCACCATCGGACATCAAGTGACTTTGCACGCCTGCCGGTTGCTGGATGATGTCATGGTTGGCATTGGAGCGATCGTTTTGGATCGCGTCGTCATCAACAAGGGGGCTATGGTGGGGGCTGGCGCGTTGGTTTCTCCAGGAAAACAAATCCCGGAGCGGGAACTGTGGTTGGGCAGTCCGGCCAAAAAAGTCCGTGACCGCACCGATGATGAGATCCGGGCCAGTGCCACCATCATGGAACATTATACCGTTCTGGCGGGTATCCATCGGGATAGTATGACCCCTCCTTAGGTGAATCCATTGCCTGACCTTGGATTCCCAAGCCAGATTGGTGGTTTAGATCTGCACGCAGTGATCCGATGCGGCTCCACGGGATCCGTTCATGCCGCTGTCGATCCCCAGACGGGGAAAACGGTGGTGGTTAAATTGCTCCATCGCCCTCCCGCCATGGTGGTTCAGGACGTTGTTTTCACTCATCCCAACATTGTCCAGATTTTTCACCATGGCTGTGAACATGGCCAGCATTATGTCGTCATGGAATATGCGTCTGGGGGGAGCCTCAGGGGGCGGTTGCGGTCGTTGCGGAATCTCGATACACATACCGCCATATTTTGGATTCGCCAAGTTCTCCTGGCTTTGGATCACCTGCATGCCCATGGGATGCTCCATCGGGATATCAAACCCGATAATCTTCTTTTTTTTCCCGATGACCGGTTGAAGGTTTCCGATTTTGGCCTCATGTGCCCCATGCGGGTACCCCCCCTGGTTTCTATGGGAACACCCGGGTTTATGTCCCCCGAACAGATCATGGGACTCTCATTGGATCCACGGAGCGACCTGTTTTCTTTGGGGGTCGTGTTTTATCGCATGGTGACGGGTCGTTTTCCATTTTCCGGTTCCAGCGTTTCTGATCGACTCAACGCGACCTTGTTGTCATCGCCCCCTTGGCCGTCCCATCTTCAATCCACCATTTCTCCAATGGTTTCACAAGTGATTATGTGTGCCATTTCAAAGCGGCCTAGCCAACGGTTTGCCGATGCCAAGGAATTTTTGATGGCCATTGACGAAGTTGGCAATCATGGGGTGGTGAAGTAAAATACATTGTATTACAATGCCTTCCATAGACAATGCGCTTTGATGAAATTGAGCGCATTCAAATTTTTTATTCACCATAATAATTTCTGATTTTACCTTCGATGGCCTGGACGTTACCTTACATTTTGGAGACGGGGACAGTTGAATGAATAATAAATAGCATATTTTTTGTGTCCTTTATAGTTGGCGGGCGCATCTTTTTATCGTGTGCAATGGTATCATCGCCAGGATCGAGAGCCATGGGCAAACCAAGGATTCCAGTTCAAATCACGGCTGAGTTGCATTTTCCATTTCCAGATAACCTTGTTTTTCGTGGGGTTACCGGAAATGTCAGCATGACCGGAGCCAAGATTAACCGGCTTGAGCATCGTCCCAATACGCCGTCCATGGCGGTGGATACCCCCATCATCAAATTGTTTTTGGATGATCGGGTCAATCCCCAGGTGATCTCTCTCCCCTGTGATCTGGTGCGTAGCCACCGCACAGGGTTTGGCGTCCAATTTTTGCAGGAGAAAATGGATCCGTTTGAAATGGTGACCGATCCGTGTGAGCGGTGCCAGCCTGATTGATAAAGCCGGGATCTGGTAAACTTGGGCTTGTATTTGGTTGTGGGACTGCGTAGATTGCTCCGGTCTGGCTTAAGTCAATCGGAATGGTTTTTTCAGGAGGAGGTCATGGCCACCGTTGCAGAGAAAATTGCCCAGGATTTTGGTCCCGATCATGGTCGCTTCCTATCCGCCACGGCAGGAAATCTCACCGAGGTATGCTTGCAACAAGCTGTTAGGATCGTTGAAGAATTTGGTAAGAAAAAGTTTATTTTCGCCGACGATTCCGCCGTCACCATGGGCGATGGTCAATGGTTCGTCGGTTATGGTGACTGTTTTTGCAACGCCGATCATGGGCACCACCCCCAATGTCCTGGAAGTCAGGTCTCTGTCCAACAGGGTATCGTCAATTTTTCCGCGCCTGCGCAGCCTACGTTGGTTCCGGCCTTTACCATCCGCATTTTTGGGAAGGAAAATCGTACCATTTCCCTGGAAGCCGGTCAGCATAAGGCCCGTTTGGATGCCCGCTCCTTGTTGACTCAGGAAAAGCGTGCCACCCATGCCTGTATTGTGGATCAGGCGGGCGTCATTACCGATGCCTATGAACGGGTCACGGCGGCGACGGGTGATATTAAAATTAAAAAGGTTGATCCCAGGAGACTTCCTGAACAGATTCTCGCATCCATTGCTGGGGAATGATTTTTTTTGGGCAATGGGATTGCATCGCGGTCAACAATTGCCTATAAGATTATGCCACCTGTAACCGGCTTTGCGAGGAGCTTGATCATGCCCGAATTCCAGTATGCCCCCGTCCTGAACCCCGGACACGGTGATACCGAATACCATCTGCTGACGACCAAACATGTTGCAACCGCCTCCTTTGGGGGACAAGAGATCGTCAAGGTGGCTCCCGAAGGACTCTCTGAACTGGCGGCAGCGGCGATGAGGGATGTTTCCCATTTGCTGCGTACCAGTCATCTGCAACAACTCAGAAACATACTCGATGATGCGGAGGCTTCGGCCAATGATCGTTATGTTGCGTTGGAACTGTTGAAAAACGCCAACATTGCCGCCGGTATGGTTTTGCCGAGTTGTCAGGATACCGGAACGGCCACGGTCGTGGCCAAAAAGGGGACGAGAATCTGGACTGGAGGTGGGGACCAAAAGGCCATTTCCCAGGGGATTTTCAAAACCTACACCGAGACCAATCTGCGGTATTCTCAGGTTGCCCCCCTGACCATGTACGAAGAAAAAAATACGGGGAGCAACCTTCCCGCCCAGATTGATATCGAAGCGGTGGATGGCGACACCTATAAATTTTTGTTTATGGCCAAAGGTGGCGGTTCGGCCAACAAGACCTACCTTTACCAGGAGACCAAGGCACTGTTGACGCCAGACAAGCTCAAGGCATTTTTCCGAGAAAAAATGGGTTCGTTGGGAACATCGGCGTGTCCACCGTATCATTTGGCCTTTGTGGTGGGTGGTACGTCGCCGGAGATGAATCTGAAAACGGTCAAGTTGGCTTCGGCGCGGTATCTGGATGATTTGCCGGCGACGGGAGATGGTCTGGGGGGGGCGTTGCGTGATCGTGAACTGGAGGGTGAAATTTTAAAGATGGCCCAGGATATTGGTCTGGGTGCGCAGTTTGGCGGCAAATATTTTGCGCATGATGTGCGGGTTATCCGGTTGCCACGCCATGGGGCTTCCTGTCCTGTGGGGATGGGGGTCTCCTGTTCGGCGGATCGGAATATTTTGGCCAAAATCAATCGGGATGGTATTTGGATTGAAGCATTGGAGCGCGATCCTGCCCGTTTCCTCCCCGAAGTGGGCGATGGTTCTCTCAGTGGGGAGGTGGTTCATCTCAACCTGAATCAACCCATGTCGGCTATTCGTGCTGCGTTGAGCAAGTATCCGGTGAAGACGCGGGTTATGTTGACGGGTTCCATCGTCGTCGCCCGGGATATTGCCCACGCCAAGATTCAACAACGGTTGGATGCGGGGCAAGGGATGCCCGATTATTTTAAAAACAGCATCATCTATTATGCCGGTCCCGCCAAAACCCCTCAGGGGATGGCTTCGGGGGCGTTTGGTCCTACGACTGCGGGCCGCATGGACAGTTATGTGGATGCCTTTCAAAAGGCGGGGGGATCTTTGGTGATGTTGGCCAAGGGGAATCGTTCTCCAGTGGTGACCCAGGCTTGCAAGGAGAATGGTGGTTTTTATTTGGGTTCCATTGGGGGTGCCGCTGCCCGTTTGGCCCAAGATTGCATCCGCAAGGTGGAGGTCATCGATTATCCTGAGTTGGGGATGGAGGCTATCTACAAGATCGATGTGGTCGATTTTCCTGCGTTCATGATCGTCGATGACAAAGGAAACGATTTCTTCAAATCTTTGTAGGATTGTGTGATGGGTGGGGAGAGGTCTTCCATGTGTTGTGACTGATATCGCGCAGCCGCACGACCGGTTTGTCAAGGCTTTGCTTTCCGATCCTGGAAGGGCGGGGGCCTTGTTGCGGGAACGATTGCCGGAAGAGATATCCAGCTTGTTGTCGCCCGACCCTCCGGTGCTGGTGGATGGCTCTTTTGTCGATGAGGCGTTGCGAAGCCATCTGACGGATCGGCTGTTTCAGGCCAAGACCATGACGGGTCGAACGGTCCTTTTGTATGTTTTGGTTGAGCATAAGAGTTTTCCAGACCAGCGGGTTGGTTGGCAGGTTGTCAAGTATACGGTTGAATGGTGGAAACAATGGGAGCGTGAACATCCTGATTGGGAGATGCTGCCACCCGTCATCCCTTTCGTTTTTTATCATGGGGCGTCAGAGTGGCGTATTCCCGATGAATTTTTGGCGTTGGTGGATGCGGAAGAGGGGTGGAGACCATGGCTGCTGAACCTTCGCTTTGCCATGATGGATTTGGGCAAGATCGAAGATCGGACGGTTTCCAGGGATCCCCGGTTGCGGGCTTGGTTGTTGGCAGTAAAATATGCAACTCGGGAAAATCGGCAATTGGGGATCAAACAATTGCTGGTCGATGCCCTTTTAGAGGTACCGGAAGATCAGTACGTCATCATTCGCTATATCGTGGAGACCTTTGGGGGTTACGACGAACGAGTCGTCCGTGAAATCATCCGGCAGGTTCGACCGGAGAAGGAGGAAACAATGATGTCGCAATTTGCACAGGATATTATTGCCCAGGGTAAGCCGCACTGGTTGCAAGAAGGACAACTGAAAGGACGACAAGAAGGTGAGGCTGCCCTGTTGTTACGCCAGTTGCAACGGCGTTTTGGGCCTGTGTCGGAGTCGGTGACGGAGTGGCTCCATGCAGCAGACCTGTCCACCTTGGAACTCTGGGGGGATCGGGTTTTGGATGCTAGGTCGTTGGATGATGTTTTCCGTGGCGCGACACAGGCTTGATGACGAGCGAGTCGTCCGTGCAATTATCCGGCAGGTTCGACCGGAGGAGGAGGAAACAATGATGTCGCAATTTGCACGGGATATCATCGCCCAGGGTAAGCCGCACTGGTTGCGAGAAGGACGACAGAAAGGTGAGGCTGCCCTGTTGTTGCGCCAGTTGCAACGGCGTTTTGGGCCTGTGTCGGAGTCGGTGACGGAGTGGCTCCATGCAGCAGACCTGTCCACCTTGGAACTTTGGGGGGATCGGGTTTTGGACGCCAGGTCGTTGGATGATGTTTTCCGTGGTTCAACACAGGCTTAGGATGCCGTGTGGTGATGGATAAGGTGCCCAATGGTTTTTCGTGTGGGTTGTCCAGAGTGATGGGGGGAGGAGCGTTGCATGAGTCTTTTTAAAAAAGCGGATCCGGTAGCACCCAAAGGCAAGGCTCCAATACCGGCCAAGGGTAAAGGTGAGGCTCCGCCCGCCAAGGCCAAGAGTGCGCACGACTACACCCATCCACCTTTGGCCCCTCTGGGGATACGCGCCATCGAAAACGTTTTTTGCCCGCTATCCATCAAATCGGAGGGGGTCTCTTGTTTGATCGACATGGTGGGTGGGAAAGATTATCGCGTCAAGACCTTCTCAGGCCCAAAGGAGGTCTCCTCGGAAATCATTCCGCCGACGGATCGCAAAAAGAAAGCGGTCACCGAGTTTATGTTCAAGGGGATGATCGGTATCCATATCCATCCAGAAGGGATGGTTTTGACTTTGGATCAGGATACCAATTCCCAGGGTCAACCGCGACTGAATCAACCCCCTTTGGAAATCATCAGTGAACCGCCCCCTTCCGATATCGAAGAGCTGCGTTCACGGCGGCTGTTTTCTTATGATCTGAAGAAATGTACCGCTGATAAACCCTTGGTTATCGCGACCAATAAAGAACACATGCACATGCAGATCCGTATGTTGGACTCCGACGGGGAGGATGCGTGGGGCATGTTCATCTCCAGTCCAAAAGGGTTGGTCCGAGATGACAGCAAGCCGGTCTTGATTCTCAAGGATGGGGTAAGCCAACGGATTGATCGGCAGTTTTTTACCCAATTGGCGGGTACCAGCAGTGGTGGCATCGATGTACGGACCTGGAACAAGGATGTCCATGATCCCATCATCATGGAAGTCAAGGTCGATGATGGCAATCTTTTGGTTATCGAAGAAATGTTTACCGTGTATGGGTTGACCATCCTGACGGACATGGAGCAGGTCACCTACGTCGGTGTCCCCTGTGGCAATACCCCGGAATTGCAGGATGCGCACCTCAAGGAGTGTGAACGGACGGTTTTGCAAATCCGCGATGCCATCAAGGATGGACTCCTGGCCCATGCCCAGGAAATGGCTTTGGCCAGTACGCGCAAGAATATTGTTCGTGACGCGAAGGAAGCCCTGCATAAAAAGAATGCGGACGGCGTTGGGGTGTTGGCTTTGGAATTGGCGGTCAAGGAGGTGTTGGCCCCCACCTATGCGGGTGCCAGCGGCAGCGAAACTGCGATGAATGTCAGCCATGAAACCTTGCGGCTGTTGAATGCCATCACCAGCGAACTTTCTGGATGGGTGGAGGCGGATGCCACGCGGGAGACGGCTGTGGCGGCCATTATCGAGGGAATCAAGGGGTCGGAACAGCTTCAGGCAGAGGGTTTTGATGAAATGTTGTTGCAGGAATTGCCGGAAGTCCATTCCGATTCTGTCGAGATGAACACGCCGGTTTTCAGTGACGTGGTTGCTTTGGCTACCCGTACCTTTTCATCCAAATCGTTCGCCAAGGAGACCAAGGCGTTGGCTAGGGAGATGGCGACCTGTGAGGATCCGGCGTTGCAAAAATCCATGGCTGTGGAGTTGGACAAGAATATTAAGAGAAATATTACAGCCTTAAAACATAAAACACTGGTCCGTATTGCGGTCAAGAGTCATTTGTTCAACATTGAAAAATCCAAGCGTGAGGTCTTGAACTTTGATCCAACTCAGGTCAGCGATCAGCCGATCTCGGATCGGGAGTTGGAGACGATTTTAACCCGCTACGATGCCTATACCGAATATCTGGATCGGGCTTATGAGGCGCGTCTTAGCAAACCGCTGTTGGGCATCATCAAAGAATTTCAGACGGGTGCCAACGATGAGCCGCTGCAATCGTTGTCCACGAAAAGTTTTCTGGCTTTTTTGGTTGCCCTCAGGACATCGGGTGGCAGCGTCAGCGAAAAAACCGATAGTGTCCCAGCCGTTTCCAGTCTGCAAGCGTTGCCCGATGCTATCCCGGATATCCAGGTTCTTCAGCCCGATCCGGCGGAACCGAAAGGGGTGGTCCGTGTGGTGCATCGCGAGGGTGCGCTTTTGGAAGCGGCGTTTGAGATGGTGCAGCATGGCGGTGCGGTGCCGGAAGGGGTTCCCAATGGTGTTTGGTTTGGGTTCCGTGATTTGTCGGAACGGATCATGGAATACTATGTCTCTGTGGAATCGCAAAAAAAGAGGGATCGTGACCAGGATGCAATGGTCCTCAGGACATTTACATCGATTTTATTGTTGAAGGTCGTCAATCTTTTTCGCAATCTGCGCAATCTCCCCTCTTTGAAAGAGTTGGGCAAAGTCCAGCCCAGTTTGGAGAAGGGGGTGGGGATCTTGTCGGTTCGACCTGGAGAAAATGCCGAGGATGAACTTTTGGATGTCCGCAACCGGCCCAAAACTGTGACGGAACCGGCCATGAACATCCGGCATGAGTTGCGCCAAATGATTTTGGGTTTGGAAAAAGCGGGGGAGGTGCCCAAGGATACCTATCGTTTTAAACAGAAGGGGCGTTCGAGTGCCCTACTGGGTGGTGGTGGTAAGAATCAGGATAAAGTGGCGTTGCCGATCACGATACGTGCCCAGGATGGGATTGTGATCATCGAGGCCAAGTTCAATGATGAGGCTTTCAGCAAAAAAATTCGTTTGACTGCGCTTCTTGGGGGGGATGAGGCGGATGCGGGTGAGACGGTTTCGGGTGATACCGTGCGAAAGACGCTGGATCCAGGCCAACCCCAGGCCAAACCGGCATCTAAAACCCGCGAAGAGCAGATCAGGAATAATCGGGCGATTATTTATAAACTTGTCAGTAGTTTGCCTTTCTTCGCAAAATTTTCCGATTTTGAAAAAAAGCGGATCGCCGAACGGGATCTTAGTTTTAAAGTGGTGCAAAAGGGTGGCACCATCATTGGGGAGGGGACGCGGGATACCGCTTTTTTTATTTTAATTCGGGGCCTAGTCCATGTCACCAAGGGGAGCCAAGTGATTGCCACACTGGGGCCTGGGGAAATGTTTGGTGAAATCGCCTTTTTGACCAATACGCCGCGAACTATGAATATCGTGGCCAAAGAGAGTGTCCTGGTGCTGCGGATGGATCAGGATATGATGAACCAGTTGGAACAGGAGAGTCGTGAAAAGCTCAAGGATCACATTATCAACAAGCAGGTTCTCCGTTTGGCGGAAACCACCAATAATCTTGTTGGTCCCGAAGGGGTTGATCTGACAACACGCTCGGAATTGCCTCCCGATGGAGAAATCAGCCGGTTAAAGCCGGAAGTTTCCATGGTGTTGATCGACAAGCTTCCGCTTTTTCAGCAATTTTCCGCCTATGAAAAAAAGCGTATTGGCGCATTTGCCACCAGTTTTCGCACGTTCAAGCCCGACGCCGAGATTATTCGCGAGGGGACTTTGGATACCTCATTTTTTATTATCATCAAGGGGAAGGTGAATGTCGTCAAAGGTGACATCACCATCGCACAATTGGGACCGGGGGATTTTTTTGGCGATATGGCCTTTCTGACCAATACGGCGCGTACCAGCAGTGTTGTGAGTCAGGGTGAGGTGTTGGTCATGAAAGTGGACCAGGATCTGATGAAACGGATGGGATCGGAAATTCGTGAAAAGTTGAAAGATCAATTTTTGCTGCGACTGACGCAGCGGTTACTGCAAACAACGGGAAAAACACTCAAGAAGTAGGATGGTCTTGCGGTGATGGGAAGGTGGGAAGCTGTTTTTGATGAAGATTCTGATCATCGGGTTGAATCATAAGACCGCTCCGGTGGCCGTGCGTGAAAAAATCGCTCCTAGCGAGGATCAATTGACGGAGTGGTTGGCGGAATTGACCTTGCTCAAGGGGGTGGAGGAGGGGTTGATACTCTCTACCTGCAATCGCTTTGAGGTGTGGTTGGTATGCAGTGAGGTGGAACATGCGCAAGCGGTGACGGTTCGTTTGCTGGCGCAAAAAAGCCATATGGCGTTGGAGGTGTTGGAGCCGCATTTATACCTGCACGAGGGTGAATCGGCGGTGGCCCATGGCTATCGTGTGGCTGCAAGTTTGGATTCTTTGGTGGTTGGTGAGGCTCAGGTGTTGGGCCAGGTCAAACAGGCTTGGCAGTTGGCCAGCGATGTGGGCAGTTGCCAATCGGTCTTGAGTCGTTATTGCCATCAGGTGTTTCGGGTTGCGAAAAAAATCCGCAGTGAGACGGGTTTGGCGAAAAATCCGGTTTCTATCGCATCGGTTGCGGTGGGTTTGGCGCGAAAAATTTTTGGTCTTCTGGAGGGGCGTGTTTGCCTGCTGATTGGTGCGGGCGAGATGTGTGAATTGGCAGCGCGTCATATGGCAGGGCAGGGGGTGCGTATTCTTGTGGCCAATCGAACTTTGGCGCGGGCACAAGAATTGGCGGAGCGATTTGAAGGGGAAGCCTTTGGGCTGGATGATCTGGAACGGCGGTTGTCGGAGGCGGATATCATCATTTCATCGACGGGAGCCATGCGACCGATTGTGACGGTCGATATGGTCCGTGCCGCTTTGAGGCAACGGCGATTCCAATCACAATTTTATATCGATATTGCGGTACCGCGTGATCTGGCACCGGAAATTGCGCAGATTGACAACGCTTTTTTGTATGATATCGACGATTTGGAAAAAATTTCCCGTGATAACCGTAAAGATCGTGATCGGGAGATCGATGCCGCTGAAATCATGGTTGACGCCGGTGTTCGGGAGTTTATGCATTGGGCGCGTTCTTTGGATGTGGTCCCGACGTTGGTTGCCTTGCGCAAAAGCTTGGAGACCATTCGTGATCAGGAGGTTGAAAAAGCACTCAAAGGGTGGACGACGCTGACCTCTGAAGAGCGGGATCGGGTGACCAATTTGGCGCGTGTTTTGGTCAACCGGATCTTGCATGTCCCATTGACGCAACTGCGGGAACGGGGTGTTGATGCGGAGGGGGCTTCTTTGGTGGAAGCGGTTATCACATTGTTCCGGTTGGATGATGAAAACTTGACGAGCAAACAACAAGAGAATCACATTACAAACCATCACTCTGGTTAACCATGTCCTTTCTTTCCAAACTCAATGATTTGCAACGTCGCCATGGGGAATTGTCGGCGTTGCTTTCTCAGGCCGATGTCATGGCCGATTCCGCCCGGTTCACCCGTTTGAGTCGGGAGTATTCGGGGTTGGATCCGGTTGTGACCGCGTTCAGAGAGATGCAGGCCATCGATGCGGAGATCGTGGCGACGGAATCGTTGATGGCGGAATCTTCGGAGGATGCCGAATTGCGCGCATTAGCGCGGGAAGAGCGGGATGTTTTGGTGAAGCGTCGGGAGAAGGCGTGGTTGGATTTGCAGATCATGTTATTACCCAAGGATCGCAATGATGAAAAAAATGCTATTTTAGAAATTCGGGCGGGGACGGGAGGGGAAGAGGCGGCGTTGTTTGCGGGGGAAATGTTTCGCATGTATCAACGTTTTGCCGAATCCATGGGTTGGCGGCTGGAATTGCTTTCCACCCACGCGACCGATTTGGGAGGTATCAAGGAAATCATTGTGATGGTGAGTGGCAAAGGGGTATTCTCATCCCTTAAATTTGAGTCTGGGGTGCATCGTGTGCAGCGGGTTCCGGTGACGGAGGCGGGGGGGCGTATTCATACGTCGGCGTGTACGGTTGCGGTGTTGCCGGAGGCGGAAGAGGTGGATATCGTCATCAATGAGCGTGAGGATTTGCGCATTGATGTCTACCGTTCTTCGGGGCCGGGGGGGCAGAGTGTCAACACGACCGATTCGGCGGTCCGTATCACCCATCTCCCTTCGGGTTTGGTGGTCATTTGTCAGGATGAAAAATCCCAGCACAAGAATAAGGCCAAGGCTTTGAAGGTGTTGAAAGCGCGGCTTTATGATATAGAATTGAAGGCGGCGGAGGCGGCCCGCTCCAAGGATCGCAAGGGGCAGGTGGGGAGTGGTGATCGTTCCGAACGGATTCGCACGTATAATTTTCCCCAGGGACGCTTGACGGACCATCGGATCAATTTAACCATTTACAGGTTGGATCAGGTGATGCAGGGTGATTTGCATGAGGTGATTTCTGCCCTTTCCAATGATTATCAGACCCGGTTGTTGGCGGAGTTTGTGGGGGGGACTTAAGAAGGTTCGGGGGGCAAATCCCCCAGGATTTTGATTGATAGCTGCCCGTAAGGCATCCTATTCCATTGTGACGGGGGAGTTCCACAGGCCCATGAATAAGATTCTGCAACGTTACGACATTCTTGCTACCATATTATTTTTTCTGTTGGTCATTCCGGCGGAATATTTTGAAATTTTTTCTCTTCTCGAAGAACAAACGATTTCTGTACGTCATATCTTGCGGCAAAACTATGGCGATCCTGAAAAAATGCGGTTTCCTTCTGAGCAAATCGTCTTGGTGAATACCGATGAGACTTTTTTCAAGGAATATAAAAGCTTTCCCTTGAGGCGCACCGATATTGGCAAAATTGCGGAAAATTTAAAAACTTTGGGGGCCAAGGTCATTGCCATCGACCTTTTGATGGATTTTCCCAG
The DNA here is from genome assembly GCA_015228925.1 of Magnetococcales bacterium. Classification (GTDB taxonomy): domain Bacteria; phylum Pseudomonadota; class Magnetococcia; order Magnetococcales; family UBA8363; genus UBA8363. The sequence goes on from JADGCQ010000060.1 coordinate 19,161, forward strand.
TTCCTACCATGAGGATTCTCCGACGGCGGCTTCTTTGAAGAATGCGGCTCCGGTTTTGTTGGTTTCCCAGGCCGACATTCATAACGGTCAATTTGTCAAACTCAACAAACCGACTCCGGTGTTGCATGAGGTTTCGGAGAACGGATACACCAATATTGGTTCCCAAAGCAGTGTTGTCACCAGCCTGTCGCGGCTCAAGGTGTATCCAGAAATTTTTCAAAAGGATAAAGCTTGGCCTTATGCCATCAAGGCTTTGGCGATGTATTTGGGGGTGGAACCGGAACTGGGGCCGGGTTTTATCCGGTTTGGATCCAATTTGACCATCCCCATGGATCAATTCAACAATATTTACATCGATTTTCCGGTTCTTCCTCCGGGCAGTCGTTTTTTGAGTCAAACGGCGGGATTTTCCGCGTTGAATTATTTGAATTTGGCAGGGAAGGATGAGGAGGAACTTTATGAGCTGAGTTTCCCCATCAAGGATCGCATTGTTTTGTTGGGGGATACTTCGGAGGTTTCCCACGACTGGTTTGATACCCCGATCGGGATGGTCTATGGGGTGGAGATCATTGCCGATGTGATTCAGACCATGTTGAAGGGGGCACCGCTTCAGCCGGCCTCTGTTGCCCAGGAGGCGATGGTCGCGATGGTGTTGATGGTCGGGATGATTGTGCTGGGGATCATCAAACATCCGACTTTGCGGGTATTGCTTGCATTTTTGGTGATTTGTGCCTGGGGTTTTGGGGTTTCGGTAATTTATGTCACGCAGGGGTTGGTCTTTTCGATGTCGTATGCGTTATTGGCGGCCATTTTAAGTTTTATGGTCATCAACATGCGCTATTATCTCCAGGAGATGAGCCAAAAGAAGATGATCAAGGGGGCTTTTGGTCAGTATCTTTCGCCCAAGGTGGTGGACATTTTGGTGAAGGATCCTTCCAAGCTTTCATTGGGTGGTGAGGAGCGGGTGATGACCGCCTATTTTTCTGACGTGGCTGGATTTTCCACGATTTCAGAAAAGCTGACGCCATCGGAACTGGTATTGTTGTTGAATGAATATTTGACGGCTATGTGTGAGATTATTGCCCGCTATGATGGGACGGTGGATAAGTTTGAAGGGGATGCCATCATTGCTTTTTGGGGGGCACCTTTGGATCAGCCCAATCATGCGACGTTGTGTTGTCATGCGGCGGCGGAGATGCAGCAGTATATGGTTCAGATGCGGGAAAGGTTGGTCAAGGAGGGGCGGGCCGAGTTGCGGGTCCGTATGGGGATCAATTCGGGGCGTATGGTTGTGGGCAACATGGGTTCCAAGCAGCGGATGGATTATACCATCATGGGGGATGCGGTGAATTTGGCGGCTCGTTTGGAGGGGGCCAACAAGTTTTATGCTTCCGACACCATGATTTCTGACGCCACTTATCAACTGGCCAAGGATGATATCGATTGCCGGGTTTTGGATACGGTGCGGGTGATTGGCAAGAAGGAACCTGTGATCATTTATCAATTGTTGGGTAAGAAGGGGGAGGTGACGGGGGTGCTTGCCGAACTTTTGGTTCATTATAATGCGGGATTGGAGCAATATCGTGCCCGCAAATATCAGGAGGCTATCGGTCATTTTGAGAAGGCGGTGGCTGTTATTCCCAACGATGGCCCTTCGAAGACGTATTTGGAGCGTTGCAATGAATATTTGATCAATCCTCCGGCGGATGATTGGGATGGTGTGTTTGTGTTTACGTCCAAGGGGTGATAGTCAATAAATAAAGTAAAAAATTATTAAAAGAAAAAAGGGGTCTGGGGGATTGCCCCCAGGGTTTTGATTTTGCTTTTGCTTTTGACTTTAAATCAAAAGCTTCCTTCTTCGTTTTTGATCTTTCTTTTGCTTTTCCTTTTGAATTTAAATAGAGTCAAGAGAAAGGTCAAAAACAAAGTCAAAAGCTTAAGCATGGAAACCTTTTTGTTTAAAGTCAAAAGCAAAGTCAAAACCCTGGGGGCAATCCCCCAGACCCCTTTTTTCTTTTAATCGTTTTTCCGTCATCATCAATCGGGAGTGATTTGGAGTGACAACGCTTCCCTGGTACGACAGAATTCCACGCACACGAATCTATCTCAAGCTGCCCGAAATCCTGAGCGGTTTGGCCGAAGTCCTATCCGGGACCGGGATGGGCGAAGCCAAAGTTGCCGCATTCGAACAAGCCTTTGCCGAAATGATGGGTGTCGGAGAAGCCGTGGCCCAACCCTACGCCAGAATTGCATTGCACCATCTGGTGCAGGCGTTATCGTTGCCGGCAGGCAGCGAAATCATTATGACCCCCATCACCATTCACGATATCGTCAACGTGTTGCTGGTCGCAGGTCTCAAACCCGTTTTTGTCGATATCAACCCGCAAACCTACCAAATGGACCCGGAACGCCTGACCCAGGCCATCACCCCAAAAACCCGCGCCGTATTGGTCACCCACCTGTTTGGTTTGGCCACCGATATGGATTCTATCCAGTCCATCTGCCAACAGCATGGGCTGGTCTTGTTGGAGGACGGATCCCATGCCTACAATGCCGCCTGGAAAGGAAAAAAATTGGGAACCTTCGGGGATGCCGGTTTTTTCTCGCTCTCGTCCCTGAAGGCCGTTTCTACAGGTTACGGCGGCATGGTCATTGCCAAAGATGCGGCAGTGCTTGCCCGTGTTCGCAACCAATCGGCACGCTTGCCCGTCGTCGCCAAAGGGCATATGGGAGGTATCCTGATCCGTAACCTGATTGTCAATCTGGCAACCCATCCCACCCTGTTTTCCTGGTCCACGTTTTTATTGGTCCGCTGGATCAGCCAACGCAGTCCCGAAACCATACGTAAATGGCAGACGGATAATCCCAATGTGCTGCGATTGCAGGAGATTCCGACAAAATGGTTGTGGAAATTCAATGATGTCCAGGCCAGTCTGGGGTTGGCATGTCTGGCGCGAGTAAAAGACTGGGATGAAAAACGGAGGGCTAATGCCCAGATTTTGTTGGATCACCTGATGCCTGTTGCCCAAGATCGCCTCCCCCTCCTTGTGGAAGGTTCCCACAATGTGTTCTGGCGTTTTCCCTTCCGTGCCCCAGAAGGGGCCGTTTTCCGTCAATTCATGGCCAGTCGCGGGGTGGATTTGACGACGACATTGTTGCCCTGCTGCGCCACAATGCCGATTTTTGCCGATGTGGCCCAAGAAACCCCGCACGCACAGCGGGCCGTCAGGGAGGTCCATTTTCTCCCAGTCCATCCGACGATCCATCCCCATCGTATCCATCAACAGGCGCAGATTGTGCTTGCGTTTCTCAAGCAAAAGGCTGGGATTCATGTCCCTTCTTAATCTTGCAAAACAATTGGCCGAGAATGATTTATTCGGTATGGCCCGTCCGGCCCTGGGCAATTTTATCAGCCTGATGACCCAACGTCCCAATCGAGGTTCACCTTTTTATATTTTGTGGATTACCACCTACGGCTGCAATCGCAAATGTTTGCACTGTGACTGGGTGTGGTCACGTACCTCCAAAGAAGACTTGGCCCGCGAGTTGAACGCGGAAGAACAACTCATGTTGGTGGACCAGATCGCCAAGACCAATACCTGGGGTGTTACCATCTCCGGGGGTGAGCCGCTGATGCTACCGAAAATTGGTGATATCCTCCATGGCCTGAAAAAAGCGGGAAAACGGGTCAACTTATGCAGCAACGGCGTTTTGCTCCCCCGATTTGCCCAAGAGTTTCACAAAATCAAACTGGATTCCATTACCGTCAGCATGGACAGTTTCCGTCCGGCAGAACATGATCATATGCGCGGTGTTCCGGGATCTTTCACCAAAACGATGGCGGGCATCGAGGCGGTGCGGAGTTTGCGTGGTACGGCGAAAACACCACGATTGGTGATCAAAGCGGTATTATCGGCCAATAATTTTCGAGAAATGGCACAATGGGTCGAATTTTTTCAACCGTATGCCGATGCTGTGGAGTTTCAACCCATTCAGAATAATTTGGTCCATCAAATCAAGGAAGGGGAGGATGCCTTGTTGTTCAAGCCGGAACATGAGGCGGAGTTTCGTGTACTGATGACAGATTTGGCCAAGCGTTGGCCCAGTTTTCAATCGCCTTATTATCAACGGATGGCTGATTTTATCTTTCGCCCGGGAGAATTGTTTGATTCGGGCGAATTTCGCTGTCTTTTTCTCTCTTCGTTTTTTTTGGAGATCAATCCCTACGGTGCTGTTGGCAGTTGCCCGGGTCATTATGTGTTGGGCAACGTCCGCGAAAAATCGATTCAAGAGATATGGCATAGCTTGGAAACTTGTGAATATCAGAAAAAACTCCGGTCCAAGGATAATCGCTGCCTGTGTTGGACCTACAACAGTTTTCTGAATCTTTATCTGTTGCCACTTTATAAACGTTCACCTTGGATCAAAGACCCCTGATCATGGATCATCAAAATTATGTTACGATGGCAGAGGTGCAGGATAAGCATTGGTGGTTTCGCGCCCGGCGGGCCATTTTGCGGCGGACGCTGGCCCGTTTGAAGTTACCCCCAGCGGCACGTATTTTGGATGCGGGTTGTGGCACCGGGGCCAATTTGCGGATGCTTACGGAATTTGGTCAGGTCTGGGGGATGGAATATGACCAGTTTGCCATTGATTTTGCGAACAAGATTCCCAAAACCACCATTGCCCATGGATTTCTTCCCGATGATATTCCTTTTGCATCGACGACGTTTCATTTGGTGACGGTGTTGGATGTCCTTTCGTGCATTGAATCGGATGGGGAAGCGATTGCGGCCTTAGCGCAACGTCTGGCACCTGGGGGTTGGTTGGTTATTACCGCCCCGGCTTTTGATTTTTTATTTTCCAGCCATGACCGGGCTTCGCACCATTATCGGCGGTATACCATTTCCAGACTGATTGCTGCGGTGGAACCGTCGGGGCTTGAGGTACGGTTTTCCAGCTATTTTAATACCGCTCTTTTTCTGCCCATCGTGATGATCCGTTTGATGAAGAAATGGCTGCGATTGCTTGAAGGCGACGATGTGGGGGTTATCCCGCCTAGGTGGGTCAATCAGATACTGTTGCACCTTTTCAAGCTGGAAAGTGGCATTATAGGCCGGGGGTGGTCATTACCGTTTGGCGTATCGGTCCTTCTGGTTGCCCAAAAGCCCCAATAAACATTTTCCAGGGGGAGAAGATCCCCCCTGGACTTGTTCCGCTCATGTTGCAAGCTGTGTGACGCCGCATGGAATTCTGAGGAATTCCAACGTC
>JADGCQ010000061.1 GCA_015228925.1 Magnetococcales bacterium
CATCGATACCAATGGAGATGGATTGTTCGACTCAAAAATCAACGGTCACGAACCCCGTCTGATCGTCCCACAGTGGGTCTTCTTTCGTTTTTAAAAACCAAAAGATACCCCAGACCCCCATGGCCCATCTGAAAACCTACCTCTCTCTGGCGGGCTTTTACGCTTTTTATTTCGCCACCCTGGGAATCTGGATGCCCTACTGGCCCCTGTACATGTCCCATGTGGGCCATGGTCCGGCGGCCATCGGCGTGGTCACGGCACTTTCCATGGCCATCAAACTCCTGGGGCCTCCCGTATGGGGGCGACTGGCAGATAACAACAATTCCCGAAAAACCATCATCATCACCACATCCCTCGGCGCATTGGTTGCGTCGGGATTGTTTTTCCTGAATTCCAGCTTTCTCCTCATCGCCATTGCCGTCGCCTTCCTCCATTTCTTCCTCGTCGGCAGCATCGCCCTCGTCGAAACAACCGCTATGGAAACGGTCACCAAAAACCATTGGGATTATGGTCGTGTCCGCCTGTGGGGATCCGGTGGCTTCATCCTGCTCTCCCTGGGACTCGGTTCTCTGACCGACCGTTGGGGATTGTGGTTGGTCCCGCTCGCACTCTCCCTCTTTCTCCTGCTGCAAACCCTGGTATCTACCCAATTGCCAGAATCCGAACCCCACCCACCCGGTCCCAAAACCCCACCCCCAAGCCTGTTTCGCCCCAAAGAAATGCTCTGGTTCAACCTCATGGGACTCCTGATGCTCCTGTCCCATGGAACCTATTATGGTTTCATGTCCATTCATCTGGAAAACAACGGATTTTCCAAAACCGCCATCGGTGCCCTCTGGTCCTTGGGGGTCTTCGCCGAAATCGCCGTTCTGGCCGCATCCAACTTCATACTCAACGGACTCGGTGTCTCCTACGTCCTGATCGGATCCCTGCTCTTTGCCGTGTTGCGATGGACCATTTTTTCGCAAACCCTCTGGCTGCCATTGCTCATCCTCGGACAACTGCTTCACGCCTTCACCTTTGGAACCTTCCATATCTCCGCCATCCGCCGCGTCTTTGAAACCTCCATCCCCGGACATCGCGCCACCGCGCAAAGCTGGTTTTCTTCCATCTCCTACGGTGCCGGTCTGGGAATCGGACTCTTGCTCTCTGGTGCCCTTTTTGAACACATCGGTGCGCAATCTCTCTTCGCCATCATGGCCTGCGTTGCCCTTCTCGGAACCTTTGCCGCCCTGCGCCATGCCAAATACTTTCAATTGAGACATCAATGATCCAACTCAATGCCGCCAACTGCCCGGTCTCGCTGTCACAAGGACTGGCAAAAACCATGATCCGTTTCATCCGTCTGTTGTACCGCCTCCATCGTCTGCCCAGCTATCGGGATCGACTCACCCCAACGCTACCCGAAAGTGCCCGTTTCGACCCCGGACACGATGCCGTCATGATGGGCTACGATTTTCATATCACCCCAGAAGGGCCACGCCTCATCGAAGTCAATACCAATGCGGGTGGTGCCCTGCTCGCGTGGCAGGCTCAAGCCGCCGCCAACGGAAAACCTTTCCCGTTCCATGGACAACGTAACCAGATCATGGATTCCTTCAATGAGGAAATGCGCCTGTTTTCCAACGGTCAAAAAAAACAACCGGAGTGCGTTATTATTCTTGATGAAGAACCGGAAAAACAATTTCTTTACAATGAAATGCAACAATTTGTCGCCCTGTTTGCCCAACGCGGTATCTATGCCGCCATCGCCGCCCCCGATGCCCTGGAATTGCGTGCCAATACCCTGTTCTACCAAGATAAACCCGTGGACATGATCTACAACCGCCATTGCGATTTCTACCTGGAATCCCAACCCATGGCCCACATTCGCACCGCCTGGTTGAACCGAACGCTATGCCTCTCCCCAAACCCCAGAATCTACGGGCTTCTATCCGATAAACGGCGGATGACCCTTTGGAGCGATCCCCAAGAACTTGCAAGTCTTGAACTCTCACCCGAAGAGCAACAACAACTGCTCACCCTGACACCCCAAACCCGCACCATGGACGCACTGGATCTGGCCACCTTATGGCAGGACCGGCGGTTCTGGGTTTTCAAACCCATCACCTCCCACGGCGGCAAGGGAGTGTTGTTGGGTCGAAGCATTTCCAGGGGACGTTTTGATGCCCTGATCCCCGATCAAACCTTGGCGCAACGGCTCGCCCCACCCGCCATCATCCGCTGTCCCGACCGCGAAGGGCCGGTCAAAACCGATTTCCGATTCTTTGTCTATCGCCATAAAATTTTGGGTATCGCCGCACGCATCTATCAAGGCCAAATCACAACTTTCCGTGAAAATGGCAGCGGTTATGCCCCAGTCTCCCTGACCATGCAGCAACCATAACCGCCTCGGTGACACCATACCCATTTCGATCCCCCAAAAAGGGAGATACCATTTTTTTTGCATTATGCAACGTCATGCCTGTTTACACGGATCAACCTTGGGTACACTGGTGCGACGTTTCCGGCCCCATTGGCGGGCATCCAATTTCATGGCCAATTTCATGGCCAATCTCATGGTGAGATCATCTCATGTCCGAAACACTACTTTCCCAACCCGATCGAAATTTTCGTCTCCTGACGCCAAAAGCCGCTTTTGAAGCCTTTTGCGAACGTGAACGCCGACGCTTGGAAGCCATGGATACCGCATTCAACGCCGATCTGTTCGAACAAGCCCGGTCCCTCGTCCTAACCCGACTCGGTTCCGAGGAGAATCAATCATGATCATCCGCCGCCTACAAGCTGAAAATATCCTGAAATTTTCCCGACTGAATATCACGTTCCCCGAACAGGGGACCATTTTGATCAGCGGTGATAACGAATCGGGAAAATCGGCCATCATCGAAACCATCTGCCTGGGCCTTTTCGGGCGCACGGCAAACCTGGACCATCACCAAACCTCCAAGGTGATTCACTGGGGGAACACGCGCGGGTGGATCGCCCTTGATTTTACCGACACCAAAGGGCAAAACCTCACCGTCTACCGCCACTTCAGCCGCCAGGATCCCCCCCAAGCCCGTCTGAATGCCGAAGGGGTCGATGAGGCCATGGCACTGGGTGAAAAAGAGGTCAACCAAGCCATCGTCCAAGCCGCTGGGATGGCATTCCATCATTTTATCGAAACCATCTACCTCTCCCAGGGATCCCCAGAAGGGGAAGATCCCAACGCCATCGTCCGTATGGTGGCCGGCGTCGAAGATCTGGATTTATTGTCCACCCAGTTGGAAACCGAAATCAAAGCGGAACGCGACCAGATCAACCGAATCTCCGCAGAACTGGCCAGTGCCAGCCAGGAATTGAATTCTTTGAATCTACAGCCCAGCCTATTGGGCGAAAAACAACAAAAATTAAATCAAAATCTGGCACAAAAAGCCACCCTTGAAGCCGATATCAAGAGTCGCACACAACGTCTCGATACCCTCGGTTCCGGTGCCAAGGCCGCCACTGCCGCCCTCTCTGCGACCATACAACAAGGTCACTTGGCGACGCTTGCCGCATGGAATCAAAACCTGAAAAATCTACAATCGGCCCTCTCCACTCTCGCCTCTTTAAACCTGGGGGAAGCGGCGGCGATCATCGCCAAACTCCGGGGGAAAACACAGCACACCCTCGAAAGCTTGGTTGCATTCAGCACCATCGTCGATAAAACCATTCAGGATGGAAAAAGTCGTTCCCATTGGCTTTCCGGCACCGATATCCAAACCTTTGCCGGTGAGCAGCAACACCTGGATGCCGCTGACCAACTGGCCGCCAAAGGTCGCAGTCGGGGAATCCTCACTTTTCTTTTCTTTTTCATCCTTGCCCTCCCCGTCGGCGGCATCGGGTTCGCGTTGAACTTTTTCCCTCAGGATCCTCGCCTCGCCCCCGTCGTTGAAATGTTAACCACGACCTTCCCAAGCTACCAGGCGATTCATTTGCAAGGGGCCATGGGGTTGGGGGCACTCTTTTTACTCATCGCGCTCCTCGGTCTTGGAAAAAGCATCAAAAATATTGCGCTGCGGTCCCAAAACAAACAAACGCGCCATGATCTCCTGGCCCGCGCCGAGGCCGAACAAAAAATTGTCGCCATCATCGCCGAAACCGCGCAGTTGCCCTTGTGTCAACAAATCCACCGCTTGAGCAGTTTGGAAAACCAGGTTCCCTGGAGTGAAGGCCTGCAACAATGGCAGCAATCACAAGGCCGGGATCTGGTGGATGAAAAAAAATTATCATCCTTCCTGAATGGTTGGAATGAGGATTTTGGTCAACTGAAAACGCTCATGGAAACCATCATCAAAAATCTTGACCATGAGCTTCACCAAGCCAATGATTTGTTCAGTCATGTGAAGGACACCATACCCCACCTGGAAAAAGAGATTCATGATGAACTGGAGCGTCATAAGCGCGACCAGGAACTGCGGAAACGTTGCGAATCTCTCAAGGAGAGCCGGACGCAAATCTCACACGACATCGATGTCCAGACCCTGGCCCGACAATTGATTCAGGATTCGGCCCATGAAATCTCCCTCGGCTTCAGCATCGAACTCAGGCGTTTGATCGCCAAAACGACGCCTCTGTTCACCCGTGGACGTTATCAGCATCTGCGCATTGACGAAAATCTGAACCTTTCCGCCTTTTCTCCGACCAAAAACGATTTTGTCGATATGTCGGAAACATCGCGGGGATTGCGTCGGCAATTGATGCTGGCTTTGCGCCTGGCCCTGGCGCAAGCCCTGACGGCCAGGTCACAGACTCAGGCACAATTCATGATCCTGGATGAACCTTTTGCCCATTATGATCATGACCGCTTCCGGGAATCTTACCAAGCTCTGGGAAACGTCAGCGACGCTATACAGCAAACGTTTATCGTCAGTCAATCATTTGATGAAGACTTGGCGGAGACGGCTGCCCTTCATTTGCGCTGCCAAATTGAAACCAACGTCATAGAATTGGTGTCTCCTTGAACAAGGTCGCCAGTCCAGGTCCAGGCTATTCAAAACGGGTCCAACCGCGATTGTTTTTATCTTCGCTTCAGATGATCGTCTGTTTGGTCGTGACTTTGTTCCTGGGAGATGCCCAGGGGGCGGAAGAAAGTTTAAACCTGATTCATATCAAAGGGTCCAACGCCATGAAAACGGTAGTCCAAGCCTGGGCTGCCGCTTATCAGGCGGAAAATCCCGGCGTTTTTTTCAGCGTGGATGGCGGCGGATCTGGCAATGGTATTGCCGCATTGATCAATGGCCATGTTACTGTCGCAACGACATCTCGCCCCTTGAAGGCCAGAGAAATACGGCTGATCACCCAACGTACCGGCGGTCCACCCAAAGACTTCATCGTTGGCTTGGATGCCCTTTCCGTTGTCGTCAACAAAGCCAATCCAATCAACGGAATCACCATGGGACAGTTGGCGAAAATATTTGGTGGAACCGATGGATTTTCCACCTGGGCTGACCTTGGGATCACGATTCCCAGTTGCCCGGCCAATACGATCCTGCGGTTATCCAGGAAAAATAATTCGGGTGACTATACTTATTTCCGCGAAACCGTCTTTAACGAACGGACCCGTTTTCATCCCAACCTAGTCACCATCCACCAAGCGGAAAAGTTGGTAGAAAGAATTTCCCTCTCGCCTTGTGCCATCGGTTTCACCAGCATGGCCAACGTCACCAACGATGTGAAGGTTTTATGCATCGCTCGCGACGATAACAAAGAGACCCCCTGCATACCACCCACGGCCCACTTCACCCATGAAGGGGTTTATCCGCTGTCACGACCGCTCTATTTTTACATGCTTGCCAAACCGGTCCCTCTGGTACAACCTTTTATTGCGTGGGTCCAGGGGATAAAGGGGCAGGAAATTCTACGAAAATCGGGCTTCATCGCCATCCAGGAGTCGGCATCACCCGCAACCGTTCAGCCCCCCCTAAAAAATGATTAAAAGAAAAAAGGGGTCTGGGGGATTGCCCCCAGGGTTTTGATTTTGATTTTAAATTAAAAGCTTCATTCTTCGCTTTTGAATTTGCTTTTGACTTTGTTTAAATTCAAGAGCCAATTCAAAAACAAAGTCAAAAGCTTAAACATGGAAATCTTTTTGTTTACAATCAAAACCCTGGGGGCAATCCCCCAGACCCCTTTTTTCTTTTAATCATTTTAAGGTGGAGGGGTCTGAACGGTTACCATCACCCCTCTTTGAGAATCCTCGCCTTGTCGCGATTCCATTCTCGATCTTTGATCGTCTTGCGTTTATCAAACAGTTTCTTCCCCCGCCCAACCCCCAACTCCAGTTTAACCTTTCCATCCTTCCAGTAGGCTTTCAACGGAATCAAAGTCAAACCTTTTTCCTGGATAATCCCAATGAAACGGATCAACTCTTTTCTATGAACCAAAAGTTTTCTTCCACGCATCGGATCATGGTTAAACTGGTTGCCATGGGTATACGTTGGAATGTTGGCATGGAGCCAAAACAATTCTTCCCGGATCACGGTGGCATAAGATTCAGCCATACTCAAATGCCCGGCACGCAACGATTTGACCTCGGTTCCGGTCAACACGACACCCGCTTCCAATTTTTCAAGAATCTCATAATTGAACCGGGCTTTGCGATTATCGCTGATGATTTTGATACTCATAGCACTCACACATTGAAATAGAATTATTAAAAGAAAAAAGGGGTCTGGGGTATTGCCCCCAGTGTTTTGATTTTAAACAAAAATATTTCCATATTCCGCTTTTGACTCTTTTTTCGATATTTGAACAAATTCAAAAACAAAGTATTGAAGCTTTTTGTTCACTATCGAAAAAGAAAAGTCAAAACCCTGGGGGCAATCCCCCAGACCCCTTTTTTCTTTTAATAATTTTATCGAGCATGATGTTCTTAAGGGCGCACTTCTTCCGCCTGTTTTCGGATTTTTTTGGCGATATTATCGGCCATGGAAGGGTCGGAAATCGCGTCTTGCCAGATACCATTGGCTAAAGTTTGCTTGAGTACCGCGACCTTGACTTCTCCATAAGGATCTTTGCCCGACACGCGAATATTGAGACGGAAACGGTCCGAAGGATTTTCCGGGTCGATTTTCCATTCCGTACTGACGAGTCCTCCTTCGCGGCTGGCCACCTGAATGGGAAGACCCAAGACAACATCCAGGGCACCCGCAAATAGCTTATCGGCGCGAATTTGTTCTGTCCGTTTGGAGGATCCTCCGCCAAAAATCCCGCCGTCTTGACTACCCAGGCTGAAGAGGCTTTCGTGTCCTGCGTCATACGCCGAATCAGCTTTACCAGCCTTGGCATCATCTTCGATTTTCTTTTGGCCAAATTTAGCCAGTGGGCTTTCGTCCAGTTTGTTGCGGCTCGACCAAAGGCCCTCGGAACAGCCGGATACACTGAGTGCCAATGCGGTCAATGTGGCCAATGTAGTGGGACAAATGCTTCGAATCTTCCCTTTCATGATCTTCCCATCATGGTTATAGTTAGCCCGAGTTCCGCATAGGTTATCAGAAACTCATGGACGTGCCAATGCCAGTCCTGGTTTTTTTATACGACGTACACCACGAAAAAAAGGGATGGCATTTTCAGCCATCCCCTTTTTTTTTAAAACTTCAGAATTTTCAGCAAGTTTCAGGCATTAAAAAACCAGCTGTACGCCAGCCTGCGCATAGTACGCATTATCTTCCGCAATCGCATTGTTGATCGACTTGGGATCAATCATCGCCGCTTCCAACATCAACGTGGTGTCCTTCTGAATCATCGTCGAAAGAAGCAAACTACCACCAAATGCTGAATCCATAACATCGGAGGCAGAATTCTTGGTCACCGCCGCATAATCAATCATCGGGTTGATGGTCCACCCACCCGCCTTGACCTTCAAACCCATACCCAACCCAGACATGTTCTCACTGGGTGACGTATTGCCAACACCCGCAGCACCCGCAGAACTGGCAAAAACATTCAGCAAATCAACATTACCAGGCCCACCTTGGTCCCAGGTCGCCGACCAAATCATGTTGTCATTGGTGATGTTGTTGAAACCCTGGGTGGCAATGAAACCATAGGAATTCCACTCACCAAAGGGGGTGCTGCCATTCAAACGCAATGCCCCCAACATTCCCGATTTTTCCCAAAGATTTTTCGGTTTGGCACCGGTCGTGTCCACCGCCAGATCATACCCGTTTTCATAAATCCCAGTCGCCACGGCGTTGACCGCACCCAATTTGCCGCTCAGTGTCAACGCAACCCACAAATTGCTGCCGTCGGTTGTCGCACAGGTCGCGGCATTGCTGGCGACGCAAACCCCTTCCAGAACTTCCATGAAGTCAGAGGCTTTCCCGATGTCAGCATAAGCCAAGGTCAGGTTGTAATCGGCCAGACCCGCTTTTCCAAACAAACTCGCCGCCCACAAGTTGGCGTCATCGGAGTTGGCACCCGTGCTTTCGCGAGAAGAAGCACCGGCGGCCATGTCTTCATTGATGCGGATGTTGCCAACGACCGCAGTGATATCGCCAAAAGTCTTGGAAAGCAATAATCCTCCGTTCGACGAAAGATCATCCCCCACAAGAATGCTGTCGTTGAGGGAAAGGGGCATCTCACCAAACTTGATGCCAATCCCCCACGCTTCCGTTTCCAACCACGCCTGCCGAATTTCCCAAGGATCGGGAATATTGCCAAACTCAGCCGCCGTGGCCGTCGTTTGCGTCACTTGGTCACTGGCTGCCGTGGGGCTGACACTCCCTAGGTCGGCACCCTCAATCCTGGCACTGTCCAATACCAGGACGCGCATGTGCGCATGGCTCTTCTCCGAAGCGATCATGTCCATGTTCAATTGCAGATCCTGAACATAACCCTCACCCGTGGTGGTACCCGCCGCTTCATCAATCATGTTGGCATCATAAGCCTGCCAACGACCAAAATAATTGCCACCCAGTTTGACTTCACCCGCTTCGGCAAGCGGTACCAGGGAAGCGGTGGCCAAGGCGGCCAAACCAAGAATCAACGTCTTTTTCATGAGCTTCTTTCCTTTATTTTCTTGAAGAGTATCTTTCCGGGACGCCGGAAATCTTTGATGGCCGATGATTTTTATCACTCTAAGGTGACGCCATTTCGCAGCTCGCTGAACAGATGGTCCTGATCAATGATTTAATGAATGAACGATTCAATCTTTGAGCGGCACATGCAGGGTATTTTGCATCAAGGATGCCATGAATGTAAATTTTGTTAAATTTTTATAATGTATTGATAATACAATGAAATATAAAGAACCAGTTTTTGTTGCCGAAAAGCAACACTGTCATGTTTTAGACACAGGGGTAAAAACGATGGCATACCGTCAGGCCCGTGAAACGCAAAAAGGGATGGCCCATAATTCGGCCATCCCTTTAAGTTCATCGTACTCTTGACTGCGCGTCAATCAAGACCCCATACTAGAAGGTCATCTTGATGCCAGCTTGAGCATAGTAGGCATTGTCCGTGGTAGTCGTACCGTTGATCCCCTTGGGGTCAACCATGGCCGCTTCCAACAGCAGGGTGGTGTCTTTTTGGATTTGGGTGGAAAGCAGCAAGCTGCCACCGAAAGCCGAATCCAAGGTGTCGGTCGCAGAATTCTTGCTCACCGCCGCATAATCGATCATCGGGTTGATGGTCCAACCTGCCGCTTTGACCTTCAAGCCCAAGCCGATACCGGACATGTTCTCGCTGGGGGAGGTGTTGACACCCGCCGCACTGGCAAAGTTGTTCATCAGGTCTTGACCACCCGGCCCGGATTGATCCCAGGTCGCCGACCACACCATGTTGTCGTTGGTGATGTTGTTGAAACCTTGGGTGGCGATGAAGCCATAGGAATTCCATTCGCCGAAGCCGGTGTTGCCGCTCAAGCGCAGGGCACCCAACATACCCGATTTTTCCCAAAGGTTTTTCAGCTTGGCACCCGTGGTGTCTTGTGACAGGTCATAGCCATCTTCGTAGATACCGGTCGCGACGGCGTTGACGTAGCCCAGCTTGCCACTCAAGGTCAAGGCAACCCAAAGATTGCTGGAATCGGTCCCGGCGCAGGTCGCGGCATTCTGGCTCGTGCAGACAGTCTCCAGAACATCCATGAAGTCAGACGCTTTTCCAAGATCGGCATAAGCCAGGGTCAGATTGTAATCGGCCAGACCCACTTTCCCGAACAAGCTGCCAGCCCACAGGTTGGAGTCGTCGGAGTTGGCCCCAGTGGCCTCCTGAGAAGAACCACCAGCAGCGGTGTCTTCGTTGATGCGGATGTTGCCAACCACGGCGGTGACATTGCCAAAAGTCTTGGAGAGCAACAGACCACCGTTGGAGCTGGTGTCGTCACCGACAAGAATGCTGTCGTTGAGGGAAAGAGGCATTTCACCAAACTTCACGCCAAGACCCCACGCTTCGGTTTCCAACCATGCTTGACGAATTTCCCAAGGGTCGGCCACATTGGTCCCGTTGGTGACCTGCGTGAGAGACGCACCACCATCGGACGCAGAACCGAGGTCAGCACCTTCGACATTCGCGCTGTCCAGGATCCGAACGACCATGTGGGCATGGCTCTTCTCGGAAGCGATCATGTCCGTTTTCAACTGAAGACGATGAACATAACGCTCACCCGTGGTGCTGTTCACCCCGGTTTCGTCGGTCATGTTGGCGTCGTAAGCTTGCCAACGGCCCATGTAATAACCACCCAATTTAACTTCACCGGCATCGGCCAGGGGGGCCCAAGCGGCGGCGGCCAAAGCAGCCGCACCAAGAATCAGTGACTTTTTCATTCCTTCTCTCCTTGTTTTAAAGAACCTGTCCCCGGAAGGTCCGGAAACCGTGTCTGTGACATCCTGTTTGATCTCGGGCAACCCGGGCGTCAATGGTAAGTTCAGCCTGGGTTTCAGTCTCGTCTTGTTTGTTTCATTTGCATCACACTGTTGCCAATCAGCAACAATCAAAGCTTATAAAGAATCTTCTTTGTCACGTCAAGAAAAAAAATCAAGCCAAGCTTTTTTCCCGCCTGCTCCGGGTTGATCGTGACGCTGCCCCAATGAGATTTACCCGATGTTTCCCTGTGATCCACTTAGGATGTCGATGTCAGTTGCCCGGTGATAATGCAACCAGGAGGCCAGTTTTGATTAATCTCCAGGAGATTTATTCAAAATATTGATTTCATGTAATAATAAATAAATAACGCAACTGTTGCAAAAAGCACACGTCGTCATGTTTTTGCTACATCGTCTTAAAAAGTGTTGCTTTTATGTCATTCTCTTTTGCTGGTGTAATGGCGTAAGATGGGTCAGCGGGGGGTTCAACTTCGGAGTTCATGGGTCCGTTTTATGAGTGATCACGACGTTACGGTCTGGCACATGCCCAGGGGGAATTTTTAAATCATGACCACAGAAAAAGAATCTATCGTGTTGTCCGCAGAACAGACCTTATCAACCCTGGATCGTTTGGCCACGCGCTTGGTCAGGACCATTACCAAGCCAGAAAAGCGGGTGATTGTCGGGATACGCCGAGGTGGTGCGGTCGTTGCACAACTCCTTTGTGAACGGTTGAATCGTCTGTTGGGTATTGAAATGCCCCTGGGATTTTTGGACATTTCCTTTTATCGGGATGATTTAAACACGGTGGGACCCAATCCGGTGGTGGCCCCAACCGATCTTGAAATGGATATCGACGACAAACGGATTGTCCTGGTGGATGATGTCCTTTTTACGGGACGTACCATTCGCGCTGGACTGAATGCCTTGTTTGATTATGGACGACCGGAACTGGTCGATCTTCTGGTTTTGGTGGATCGCGGTTGCCGACAGTTGCCGATTCAGCCCAATTTTGCAGGACTGGTCATGGAAGCGGATCGCCATGAGACCGTCAAGCTGATACAAAGCCCCGAAGGATGGAAAGTGGTGTTGAAACAAGTGAAACAGATGTCACAATTTTGACGATTTTGAGGAAGCCATGGGGATAACCGGATGGTCAGGGCGATGAAATCCAATATTTGGAATCGAAAACATTTACTGAGTATGCGGGGTATCGGTCAGGAGGAGATTCTTTCCATCCTGGATACCGCCGCTTCGTTTCGTGAGGTCAACCATCGGGATATCAAAAAGGTTCCCACGTTGCGTGGTAAGACCATCATCAATCTGTTTTACGAAAATTCTACCCGAACTCGGACCTCTTTTGAACTGGCGGGCAAACGGATGTCTGCCGATGTTATCAACATGAGCGTGGCCTCCAGTTCGGTCAAGAAGGGGGAAACTTTGATCGACACGTTGGCGACCCTCCAGGCGATGAACCCGGATGTCGTTGTCGTGCGTCATTCCGAATCGGGTGCCCAGGAATTTTTGGCCAGACATCTGAATGCGGCCATCATCAATGCCGGAGATGGTCGCCATGCCCATCCGACTCAGGCACTGTTGGATATTCTGACCATTCATGACCATCTTCCCATCATGGGCCGGGAAGATTTCCGGGGATTGAAGGTCGCCATTTGCGGGGATATCCTGCATTCGCGTGTTGCCCGATCCAATGCCCAGGGGTTGGCAACCATGGGGGCGGAGGTCCGTTTTGTCGGCCCACCGACATTGATGCCGGCCAAAGTGGAAGAGGCCTTCAACGTCAAAGTGTTTCACCGGATGGATGAGGGGATCGAAGGGGTCAATGTGGTGATGATGCTCCGTTTGCAGCAGGAGCGGATGACCAAGGGATATGTCCCCAGTGTCCGCGAATATTTTCATTATTGGGGCCTGACGCGAAAACGACTGGCATTGGCGTCGGAAACGGCCATCGTGATGCATCCCGGCCCCATGAATCGTGGGGTGGAAATCGCTTCGGAGGTGGCGGATGATCTGGAACGCTCGGTGATATTGGAACAGGTGGCCAATGGTTTGGCCATTCGCATGGCGGTGTTGTACCGTTTGTGTACCCCCGGATCGAGGAGTTGAGGCCATGGAACCCGTACCATTTGTATTGATCCAAGGTGGTCGCGTGGTGGACCCCGCTCATGGCAGGGATGAGACGGCGGACATATTGATCGAGAATGGGATTATCCGCGCCGTGGGTCGCCCTGAGATTCCCAGGGGTTGCCGGATCATCGATGCGGATGGTTTGATTGTGGCACCGGGATTGGTGGATATGCATGTCCATCTGCGCGAACCGGGCTATGAATACAAGGGGACGATTGCCAGTGGTACACGCGCCGCCGCTGCGGGTGGCGTCACCTCGGTGGCGGCCATGCCCAATACCAAGCCAGTGACGGACGATCCCAGTGTGGTGGGTCATGTCCTGGAGAAGGCTCGGGTTGGTGGCATCGTCAATGTATATCCCGTGGGTGCCATAACCAAAGGACTTCAGGGGGTGGAGTTGACCGAATTTGGGCTGATGTTGGAGGCGGGTTGTGTCGCTTTTTCGGATGATGGAGCGACCGTCGCCGATACCGGCGTGATGCGCAGGGCGTTGGAATATGCGCGGGCTTTTGGTGCCCTGCTGATCCAACATGCCGAAGATCCCAGTTTGGTCTCCGGGGGGTGTATGAATGAGGGGGTTACGTCCAGCCGTTTGGGACTTCCGGGGATTCCGGTGGAATCGGAATCCATCATGGTGGACCGTGATATTCGTCTGGTCGAATTGACCGGGGGGCGTTATCACGTTGCCCATTTGTCCACGGCGGGTGCCTTGGAAGCGGTGGCGGGTGCCCAGGCCAAGGGGTTGCCGGTGACATGTGAAGTGGCTCCTCATCATTTTTCTTTGACGGAAGAAGCCGTTGACGGATACGATACCTATGCCAAAATGGCACCTCCCTTACGGAGCGAGTTTGATCGCAACGCTTTGTTGGAGGGGTTGGCCCGTGGTACGTTTTCGGCCATCGCCACCGATCATGCACCGCACGATGAGGATAGCAAGAAAGTGGAGTTTTGCTGCGCCGCCAATGGGGTGATCGGCCTTGAGACCCTGCTTCCCATCAGCCTGGAGTTGGTTTCAGGCGGTGTCATGACCCTTTCTAATTGCTTGGCTCTGATGACCTATAAACCGGCAAGACTTCTGGGTATCCACCGTGGAGAATTGACGCCAGGTTTTCCCGCTGACTTGGTGTTGTTCGATCTTTTGGAATCATGGCAGGTGGATTCAAACCGCATGTGTGGCAGTGCCCGCAATACCCCGTTCCATGGCCGCAAGGTCCGTGGTCGGGTCAAAAAGACCATGGTGGCGGGTCACATTGTTTTTGAAGATGGCCAGTGAACGTCTCTTCGACCGTGCAGCGGGTTTGTGTTCGGGTTCTTGAGAACCGTGTATTGGGTGGCCATTTGCGGTCTCTTGTTCTTGAGGCCCCGGAGGTTGCCCGGCGGGTTCTTCCGGGCCAGTTTATCCAATTGGATTGTCACCCCTCTTTGACGTTGCTTCGTCCTTTTTCCATCATGAACGCCGATCCCGAAAGGGGAACGGTGGAGATTTTCTATCAGGTGGTTGGGATGGGGACAAAAGCTATGGCAACATGGTCCAAGGATCATGAAACTTGGATTTTGGGGCCATTGGGATCGCACTTCACCGCGCCAGCCCCTGGGGAGATGGCCCTGTTGGTCGCGGGCGGCGTTGGTTTGGCTCCATTGCGTTTTCTGGCGCATCGATTACAGATGCAGCAGATTCCGGTCACACTTTTGTGGGGGATCGAGGCGGAAAAGATACCGTTTGCAACGGTGCCCGCTTTTGGTGGTGTTGGGGTTGATGTTGTGGAAAACCCCTTGGTTTTGGCCCAGGAAGCGGCGATGGGTATCGTGACCTGTTTGGCTTCTGTTCAAAAGAGAGAAGGTTTTTTTCACGGATTTGTCAGCGATCTGATGGATCGGGTTCTTGAAGTTGGAACGGGTTTGGGTGTCCGTTCGCGTCTTTACGTGTGTGGGCCGACGGCCATGATGGCTGCGGTGGCTGGTTTGGCTCAAAAATGGGCGTTGCGGGGTGAGGTTTCGTTGGAAGGTCATATGGCGTGTGGTTTGGGTGGTTGTGCAGGCTGCGCCGTACCGGTCACTCAGGGGGATGGTTGGCGTTATGTCAGGAGTTGCACCGAAGGACCGGTGTTGCCTTTGGACCAAGTTTTGTGGGATGTCCCGATGGTGCATGCGGGTGGGTGTAGCACAAAAAGGGGGACTTAAATCATGCCGTTGATGCGAACTTTTTTGTTGCGGTCGCGTTGTCTGTTGATTTTGGCCATCGGTTGGCCATGTTTGGGGTTTGGGGCTGAAAAAACCTCTTTTCGTCAGCCTGCCTATATCAGCAATGCTTATTTTTCCGATAAAATGGTCGAGCAGGGGGATGCGGTTCAGCCAACTTCCGTTGTTAAAGCACTGAAACCGCGTTCTCGTGGGGTAGCGGGTTATTTCATTCTTGATCTGGTGTTGACCCGCTCGGGTTCACACCATTTCAAGGTCAATGTGATCGATGGCAAGGGTGATAAGGCCACCGATCTGGACTTTCCCCCGGTACAGGCGAAACAGGATGATCAATTGCCGCTTTACACGGCGGCGAGTGGTTTGTCGGGTGCATTTTTTCCCGGATTATGGTTTTTCAAGGTTTATGATCAGCTCAATGGTGGTTTGTGGGAACATTTGGGCACTTTTTCCATCATGATGATTGGCCCGGATGCCGAAAAGAGTGACAAGGAAGTTGAAAAAAGTGGCGAGAAAAAAGCTCAGGCGTTGCAATCGGGTACGCAGTGATGTATTCAAACACACCGCTTCATGTTGCTTGCGTGTGGGTGGGGAAGGTGCGGGATCTGCTTGCCCTGAGGTCTTGAGTAGGGTAGGATTTGGCTGGTTTTGTAAAGTGTCGGCGTGTTTGTGATTGGTGGTACGAAGGTTTCAGGAGGGTTTTCCGGGGTGTAGCGCAGTCTGGTAGCGCATCGGCTTTGGGAGCCGAGGGCCGGAGGTTCGAATCCTCTCACCCCGACCATCCGTTACTTTTGCTTGGGGAACCGATTCACGCCCAATTCTCTGGGGTTTCCTAAGGAGCGAGCCTTTGTCGGCGCCCGTGGCTCAACGGATAGAGCAACGGCCTTCTAAGCCGTGGGTTGCAGGTTCGATTCCTGCCGGGCGCGCCAGAATCCCGAGCCGCCAGGCTGGCCATTGGCGGGTGTGTTTTACGCGAAGGTGTGGTATTTTTATTTTTATTATGGCGAACGTAGCTCAGTCGGTAGAGTCCCGGATTGTGATTCCGGTTGTCGCGGGTTCGAGCCCCGTCGTTCGCCCCATTCCCTTGATTGATTCGACGGGGTGCTACTGCGATTTTGGGAGGGGTGTCAACGATCTTGTTAATATCAGGGTAAAACGCTACACTCAACGGTGGTGTCGAGTTTGGCGTGATTCATAAAAAATCCTTCGACTTGAAATGAACATTTTCGTAACCTATTTCCAGAATAGGAGTGCATGCTCGTGGGAGAGTATAAGCCGTTGACTGATGAAGAGTTCAATGAGGAATTTGGAGGTGTTTTCTGTGATTCCGTGTTGGACGACATTATCCATCACCACCCGAAAAACAAAAAATCGAAGGTTTCTGAGGAAGAATACGTGGGTAGGGCTATAAAGAATGCTCCGATGCTTGTGGAAGCCATAGAGAAGCTGTCGAAAGAATTCCGCAAGGAGGTGGTTTGAGTGTGCCGAAAATGATCAAAAACACACGACCAATTGTTGAAGGAGGTGTTGAGCAACCAAGACCTAAGATTGGCTCTTCGGGGGTGCCCACCCCGGAAGTGAAAGACATGGTGAGAAGGATCAATGAAATATTCAGGGTTATTGTAAATGGAGGTGGTCTTAAGGGTGTTGAGATGGATAAGAGGATTCTTAGGTTTTGTGTTGAACGGTACCGTGAAGACTTGGGCCTTTTTGAGAAGAAGAGGGGCTATGAGGCTGACCCGCACAAGGAGGCTGCATTTGTCATCAAGTGGATTTCCAAACTCAAGCCTATCCAATTATTTCAGACGGACCAGTCCACTACTTACTCGAAATTGTACGCCAATGAGATTCTCGCTTTCTATTGTGGTATGAACATCTTGGATGTTGACATGCCGCTTATTCCCCTTAAATACTTGATGCACTTTTTGCGGAATCTCCATGATTATCCCGTGGTAGCGGAGACCTTGGCGTCTGAGATGTACCTTCTGCAACAATGCGCCAAAGGGAATTGGGCGGAGGAGTGTCGTAATAAGTAGTGATGCGTTCTGCTCAAAGAAGAATGCGCATTCTGAGCAATGAAGAAGAAAGCTACACAGCAGGGGGCATGGACATGCGAAATCGGGGGAGGGGCTTGATGTAGGCCACGGTATCAAAGTATTGATGATTTCCCAAGGGAAGACGGCATGGTGTCCCCGGGCTGTCGGATTTTTAAGGAAGCATGTCTTTTAGAGCATTATCAACTGTGTACTATCTCCGCTATGGGCTGGATTGTTGTTTTTCATGATGCGTTCGATGCTGAGTTTGCGGTGTTCTCTCCTGACGTACAAACGGTGTTGCTTTCTAAGGCCAAACTACTTGAGGTTTTCGGTCCACAACTGGGGCGGCCCCATGTTGATACGTTGAATGGCTCAAAACACGCGAACATGAAAGAACTCCGCTTTGACGCCGCAGATGGTGTGTGGCGCGTAGCCTTTGCTTTCGACATGCTTCGGCAGGCCGTTATCCTTGTTGCTGGCGACAAATCTGGTGGAAGTGAGAAGCGATTTTATCGCACACTGATTGCAACGGCTGATCAGCGATTTGATGACCATCTGGCGCAACAAGAGGAAGGATCGTGATATGGCAAGAACATTAGACGATGTTATTAAGGGGTTGCCTTTCGACCAACAGCGGGAAGTCGAAGCACTGGCGGTGCGCCTTATTGATGACGAAATGACGCGACGCGACGTGCGCAAAGTTTCTGTGAACCAAGAACGTAGTGCCGTGTTGTCTGGGGACATCAGACCCATATCCTTTGGCCATCAATAAGTATTATACCCAGACTGAATCGAGGGGCAGTGTACCTGTTTCACAGATACTCGCGTGAATCCAGAGTTCTTGTTTTTTTATTTTTTAGCCATGGAGGCTGTAACGTGCAAAAAATAATGATTCTGTTGGTATTACTTGCAAGTTTCTATGTGGCACCAAATGCATGGGCTGTGGGTGCCATCGCCATTGACGATCAAATGGGTGATGACGAACCGGCTTACGGGGTTGCGGTTGGAGAAGATGACAAAAGGTCCGCCAAAAGAGCTGCCCTGAAGTATTGCCGCCAGGAAGGTGGGAGTAATTGCCGGTTTATCGTTTGGTTTGAGACGTGTGGGGCGGTTGCGGTTTCTGAAGATTATTATGGCTATGGTTATGGCAGGACCAAGGCCAAGGCGACTGCCGATGCGTTAAAAATGTGCGGCAGTAATGAATGCAACATTGTTTCGGCAGAGTGCGAATGAGTGGGCCAGGTGATTGGTTAGCCACTCGTTAAGAAGAGGGCTGGTGGTGCAGGGAATCGGCGGGCCAATACGAGTCGCCAAGATCAGGATGTGTGAAAAACCCTCAACCAACTTCACCGGGGCGGTTCCATTTCATCCTTGAGACCCCAGGATGCCAGCCAGTTATCTACCTTTTCATGCGCGATGAAATCATCTTCGGAAGCGGTCTCCACTTCTTGGACGACCTCCTGAAGGGCTTGAATTTGCCAAGCCTCTTGTTCCAGATATTGGCGCAGGGCCTCATTGGTCAGGAATGATTGGGTTCTTCCGGTGGATTCGACCAACTTTGACAGGCCATCTTTCAGGTCATCACGGATGCGTGCGCTTAAGGGTGAAGTCCCTGGCATGGACCCATCCCTTTGATATTTGGTAGATTTTTAACGCAATGACTCAACGTGAGCGTCTCTATACGCTTTCAAAATGGCATTAATCTTGGTTTGATACCCTTTTCCCTGGGATTTGAACCAATCCAAAACATCCCCATCAACGCGCATGTTCAACAGTTTCTTTTTGGAAATTGGCTTCAATCCTTGCCTGACAATGCCTTGGGCAAAGGCTTCCGGGGAAATTTCGGGAGAATCGGAGAAATCAATTTCCTCATCGCTCATCGAATCAAGCCGGTCCCAATCCGTCTGGGATGTGTGCAAAATAGGCTTTTTGCTCATTTTTGGTCGCTTTTCTGGCAGATATGATACGGATATTGCCTTTCCTCTCCGTGTGGATGACAATCATGACATGCAGACGAACCATCCCTGTGGAGATAAACTGCGCCTCTCCATAATCCCCAGGATCATCCATGGTGATGGTGTATCCCTCGAAAACGGCCTTGGCATCCTCGAAATCTATGCCATGTTTCCGAATGTTCATTGCACGTTTTTGTTCGTCCCATTCAAAAGTCATGTCGCTCATTGTATCGACGTGGTGTCAATACATCAACAAAAAATGCCTTGTTCAGTCTACGGGATGGTAAGGCGGGCGTGTCCTGTTTGTATCGTGTTGGGAGTCGGGTCTTGGTGATCATTCCAAGAATCAGAAGCTTGCCCCTATGGCTGGCCAATGGATGGAACCCAACACCGCCTCGGAAACTGCGCCGGTCGCTTCGGGCAGGTTGGAAGGGAGTCTCCGTAACGTGCGTACCGCAAACCATGCAAAGGCCTCTGCCTCTAAAAATGCGGTATCCACACCCAAAGAATGGCTTGATACCACCTCGGAACTTTGCAACCGCTCCCGCAACCCTGCTACCAAAACAGGATTGTCCGCCCCACCACCACACAACACTACCCGATCAGGAGATGGCGGCAATAACCGCTGGCAGGCGTCCGCGACCGTCTCCACCGTCAATTGGGTCAGTGTCCGAAACCGATCATTCGCCGTCATGTGGGGGAACCGTTCCAAAAATTCATCCAAATAGTGCGCACCAAAAATTTCTCTGCCGGTGGATTTTGGAAAAGGCAAATCAAAGAAAGGGTGTTGCAACAACCAATGCAATGCCTCTGTGTCCACACACCCCTGGGCCGCCCATGCACCATCACGATCACAATGGACGCGACCATCGGTGTATCGATCCGCCCAATGATCCATGAGTGTGTTGGCCGGTCCCGTATCTCCCGCCACCATCCCGCCATCCGCCCGCAACGCGGTGATATTGGCAATGCCCCCTAAATTGACGACCGCCGTCGATTGCCCTTTACCGCCAAATAATGTTCGATGAAACATCGGGACCAACGGTGCCCCCTGACCACCACGGACCATATCGGCCATGCGAAAATCGGCCACCGTGACGACACCACACCGATGGGCTATCACAAAAGGGTTGCCAATCTGCATGGAAAATGCCGGGGGGCGATGGCGTATCGTCTGACCGTGACTCCCGATCACCTCCACCGTATCGGGTAAACATCCCCCCGCTTGGCAGACTTTCAACGCCACCTCCGCAAAAAATTCCCCCAGTTCCCGATCCAAAACCCCCAGCCGGTCCAGTTCTCCCGCGCCCGGTTCATAAAGGGCCAGGATCTGTTGACGCAGTGTTTCTGGATAAGGTTCCATCAGTTGGGATATTACCTTGGGGACCGATTCCCCATCGGTTTCAAGCAACACGGCATCTACCCCATCCGCCGAAGTCCCGGACATCAGCCCAATAGCACGATACATTGTCCCCATGTCTCTTGGTTTACCTTTGTGTTAAAGTGATGGTCTGTCGTGTGGTCAACCTGCAACTCAAAGTTGGGTCAAAAATCATGTTCAAACCCGTATCCGAACAGATGGATCTTATCCGCCGTGGCACGGTCACCATCATTCAGGAAGAGGCCCTTGAGGAAAAACTCCATCGTAGTTTAAAAACTGGCCAACCCCTCAGAATCAAGGCAGGATTTGACCCTACCGCCCCTGATTTACACCTGGGTCACACCGTGTTGATCCAAAAAATGCGCCAATTCCAACTATTGGGACATGAAATTCTTTTTCTTATTGGGGATTTTACCGGACTTATTGGCGATCCTACCGGGAAAAGCGAAACCCGCAAGCCATTAACACCCCAACAAATTGCCATCAACGCCGAAACCTACAAAACTCAGGCGTTTCATATTCTCGATCCCCAGGCGACTCAGGTTGTGTTCAATAGCTCTTGGATGAACTTGTTCAGTGCTGCCGACATGATCAAACTGGCCTCCCATCTGACCGTGGCCCGGATGTTGGAGCGTGATGATTTTTCCAAACGGTATAAAGACAATAGGTCTATTGCTATCCATGAATTTCTTTATCCTTTGGTGCAAGGGTATGATTCGGTGGCACTCAAAGCGGATGTGGAGTTGGGGGGGACCGATCAAACTTTTAACCTGTTGGTGGGACGGGAATTGCAGCGGGAATATGGTCAGGAACCCCAATGCATCCTGACGATGCCCATTTTGGAGGGGTTGGATGGTGTCAATAAAATGTCCAAATCTTTGGGTAACACCATCGCCATTCTTGATCCTCCGGGGGAGATTTTTGGCAAGGTCATGTCGTTGTCGGATACCCTCATGTGGCGTTATTATGAACTGCTTTCGTCGCGATCCATGGCCGAAATTCAGGCGACCCGGCAGGCAGTAACGGAAGATCGGCAACATCCTATGGAAGTTAAAAAACAACTGGCCATGGAACTAACCGCCCGTTTTCATGACGAAGCGGCGGCCCTCAAGGCACGCGAATCGTTTGAATCTGTTTTTAAACGTGGGGAAATCCCTGAAGAGATTTCCCAGGTGACATTGGCATCGGACAATGGATTTCTGGGATTGGCCACCGCTTTGCGTCTGGCGGGGCTGGTGACATCCAATGGTGAGGGGATGCGGCTTATTCAACAAAACGCCGTCAGTGTGGATAATCAAAAAGCGGACGATACCAAAATGACTTTGGCTGCTGGTGGTCGTTACCTGGTTCGGGCAGGAAAACGCAAATTTGCCCAAATCATCGTGACCTGAATCCGTTATTGGGTCTCGGAAGACCAGGAAAAGTTACGCGCTTCTTTGCCAGGACTTTTGGCGGTAAGATCCAAAATGATGGATCCTGGCATGGGATTCCAGCGTCCTTTGGCTTCTCCCCAAATCTGAAGATTGGGAGAAGAAAGGCGGAGGGTTTTGGCCTGGTACAAAGGGCCGGTGAGGGTGCTGGAAAGGGTGATCCTGCGAAAGGCCATCCCCCAGGAAGGTGTCAAACCCGCATAGGCCAGCAATGCCCGTGCAAGATCTCGTGGCCCCTGCTCAAAAAAGGCATCATTGACGCGAAAAACAGACATTTCGACGACGATATCCGCTTTGATTTTGTCTGTGATTCCCTGAGTGGCCGCTTCGTTCCATTCCGCGTCGACCACCGCATGTCCGGTGCTGGCATCCAGGGCAAAGGCCTCTTTTAAAATCACCTTGGCCTTTCCCTTGGAACCGTAGGCATCCATGGAACCATACCCCATGGGGCGAACCAAAGGTTTTTCCAGCTCTTTGAAGGGGGGACGTGCCAGCCATAAAGGGCCGGTGCGGATGGCCCACTGCCCATTCAAGGTGAAACGTCCACGTCCTTTGCTGAGGTGACCGTCACCGATTTCGGCCCGATCAAACTTAAAATCAATCCCGCCGGAGGTCATCAAAACTTGCAACCCCGTCAGTTTGATTTCACCCAAATTTTGCCGTTCCAACAACCAATGGGCCAAAGACATGGATCCGGCCATTTGTTTCAGCCAAAGTTCTGGATTGCCCCCCACCTTGTCATAGATGACCATCCCCACCAGGGGATGCAAGGAATGCAGCACCATCCGTCCTTTGCCACGCAGGCCAAAGGGGTCCAGATCCATGTATTTCACCATCAAATCTTCTTTGCGACTGAGCAGCGCATCCCAGGAACGGTCAGGGTCCAGGGGTGGCTCCGTCGCAGTCGATGATGACGCCGCCAGAGACCAACCCACACCGGAAAACAGTGTCAGTCCGACAACCAAAACCAGCCGTGACCAAAACAGGGGAGGGTGGTCCCTTTGGGCGTTGTGTTCAGCTTTTGCGCGCATTCAAATAAGCCTGTTCAGAGACCTCATGCCAATGGATGGCTTGGTCGCGGAAAGTGTTGAAAGATTCATAGACCTTCTTGGAGAAAGGATCCTGACCGGCGATTTCCGCAACAACCACGTCGGAGATTTCTTTGAGTTTTTTGAGAACCTCCTGGGGAAATGGACGCAGATCCACCTTATGTTCATGCACCAGAGTGGCCAGGGCGGCATTATTGCGGGCCGTTAATTCCGACAACATGTCCAGGTTAGCGACACGGCAGGCGGTGAGGACAATCTTTTGCAAATCCTCAGGCAACTCCTTGAAGGCATCGCGGTTGATCATCCCTTCCATGGTGGTTCCGGGTTCATGCCATCCGGGATAATAGTAGATTTTGGCCGCCTTGTGCAAACCAAAGGCAAGATCATTATAAGGGCCTACCCACTCGGTGGCATCGATGGCACCCGACTGCAAGGATGAAAAAATTTCCCCACCAGGGAGGTTGACCGGCGTTCCCCCAGCCCGCTTTAAAACTTCGCCACCCAGGCCGGGGATGCGCATCTTTAATCCGTTCAGGTCGTTGATGCTATTGATTTCCTTGTTGAACCAGCCGCCCATTTGCACGCCGGTGTTACCCACGGCGGCGGGGATCATGTTGAAACGTCCATAAAGTTCCGTCCAAAGATCCAGGCCACCGCCGTAATACAGCCAAGCGTTCATCTCCTGGGCGTTCAGGCCGAAGGGGACAGCGGCAAAGAATTGACAGGCGGGATCTTTCCCCTTCCAATAATAGGCGGCACCGTGACCCATCTGCGCCGTCCCCCGGGAGACGGCATCGAAGACTTCAAACGGGCCGACCAGCTCGTTGGCACCAAATACTTTGACTTCCATCCGACCACCGCTGAGTTCGCCGATGGTCTTGGCCAAAAAGTTGGCTCCGGTCCCCAAGCCGGGAAAATTTTGTGGCCAAGTGGTGACCATTTTCCAGCGAATTTTCTTTCCACTCTCCGCCTCTCCCCGGTGCGGTCGCACC
Source organism: Magnetococcales bacterium (assembly GCA_015228925.1). Taxonomy (GTDB): domain Bacteria; phylum Pseudomonadota; class Magnetococcia; order Magnetococcales; family UBA8363; genus UBA8363. The sequence goes on from JADGCQ010000061.1 coordinate 24,011, forward strand.
ATGGCGGCGGCCAAACCAGCGGTTCCAACAGCCAATGCTTTCAGCAAACCCCTTCTTTTCATGATTCTCTCCCGTTCGCTTTCGTAGGGTGTGTTGACATTAAATAAAATTATTAAAAGAAAAAAGGGGTCTGGGGGATTGCCCC
>JADGCQ010000062.1 GCA_015228925.1 Magnetococcales bacterium
AAAACCCTGGGGGCAATCCCCCAGACCCCTTTTTTCTTTTAATAATTTATTATTTTCTAGGCAATTGGTTGTGCCAATTCCAAATGCAATTACCCTGTCCTGTCCTAATTACACTTGCGACCCCGCCCGGAATCGAGGAGAATCAGACTGTGTTGTGGTCTTTGGCCAACTGCCGGGATTTTGAACATTGCGTGAGCATGCGTTGGAGTCCCTTGTCGCGGCACTGGAAGAGAGCCAGGCGCAACTTCGCCGCGTCTCTGCACAGCGGGACGATTTGCAACGCCAAATCGACCAGTGTGCCCGTACACTGGCGCATTCCAATCGGGATCTGCAACAGTTTGCATACGCCGCCTCCCACGATCTCCAAGAACCCTTGCGCCTAATCTCCGGCTATGTCCAACTGCTGGAGAAAAAATATCGCGGGGCGTTGGACGATAAGGCAGATCTTTATATCCACTACATCACCGATGGTGCCCGGCACATGCAGACCATGATCCACGGTCTGCTAGAATTCTCCCGCGTGGGCAGTCGTGGCGGGGCATTCGTCCCCACCGATTGCGAAGCGATTCTGAATCGTACCCTGCTGTCTCTTAAAGCCGCTATACACGAATCCGGTGCTTGTATCACCCATGATCCCTTGCCGGAGGTGTCCGCCGACGCCGCACAACTGGTACAGGTGTTTCAAAACCTTATCGGCAACGCCATCAAATTCCGGGGGGCCAACCCGCCGAAAGTTCACATTTCAGCCTGTCATGACGCAGAGAACTGGGTTTTTTCCTTCCAAGATAACGGAATCGGCATCGAAACCAAAGCCGCCGAAAGGGTTTTCATCATTTTTCAAAAACTCCACTCCCGGACCCAATACCCAGGGACCGGCATCGGTCTGGCCCTTTGCAAGCGCATTGTGGAACACCACGGGGGACGCATCTGGATAGAGCCTCTCCAGGAGGAGGGATCCTTGATCCGTTTCACCCTGCCGGTGGCTCCCCAGAGGAGTCCGTGATGGCCTTGGGAAAAAGAGAAGAGACCGCGCACATCCTGCTATTGGTCCTTATCATGGCACTGGTCGGGTTGATCATGAGCGGGATTTCCATCGCTATCCTTTATGAAGTCTCCTTCGATCAGACCAAACAACGGCTGGAGGAGACGGTGCAAAGCCGTGCGCGATTGATGGAGGCCATCGCCCGCCAAGAGGCCGTCCACCTGGGCGAACACGGGGTGTCATCGATGCAGCAGGTGGTGGAAGCGACCATGGCGCAGATCCGGGATGCCCATCACCATTTCATGGGATTCGGTGAAACCGGCGAATTCACCATGGGGAGACTGGAAGGAAAAAACATTATTTTTGTCTTACGCCAGCGCCATGCAGACATCGATCAACCCCTGCCCGTGCCACCCGAATCCAGACTTGCCGAACCGATGCGCGCGGCGTTGGCGGGTCGTTCCGGGGTGTTGATCGGACAGGATTATCGCAACCAAACGGTCCTGGCCGCCTACGAGCCGGTCAGGGAACTAGAGATGGGAATGGTGGCCAAGATCGATATGGATGAGATCCGCCGTCCCTTCATCCAGGCCGGAGGGATGGTGTTTGCCGTTGGCGTGGTGGTCATCGGATTAGGGACGCTGTTGTTTTACAAAATAAGCAATCCCATGGTACAGCAACTCATGGAGACCGCTGCACTGCGAGAGAGCCGTGAACGACTCGTCAAGACCCAGGCATCTCTACAGAAAAACACCGCCTACCTGGATAATATCCTGCGCACCGCCACAGATCTGGCGATCATCGCCACAGATCAAACCTTTTGCATCCGCTATTTCAACCCGGAAGCAGAAAAGTTATTCGACCGACGGGCCGAATCGGTATTAAACCACCACATCGAGAAAATCCATACGTGGACCGAGATCCATGAAAACCCGTTGACCGAGGCGATCCAAAGCGTCATGGAACGGGGAGAACACAGTTTTGAGATACGCATCAACCGGGACGGCAAAGAACGGACCATGGAAGCACGTCTTTCCAGCATCCTGGACCGGGACAACACGTTGACCGGCTTCCTCCTTATGGCCAAAGATGTCACCCAAGCCAATCAGGCAAAAGAGACCTTCTTGCGCACCCAACGGAAGTATCGCCTGCTGATCGAATCGGCCAATGACGCCATTTTCATCGCCGATGCCCAAACCGGAATCATTACAGAGGCCAACCTCATGGCGGGCGAATTATTGGGGTGCCCGGTCCACGAAGTGATCGGTATGCATCAGACCGAACTGCATCCCCCGGAAGAACGCGAACGCTACCGCAGTCTGTTCGAGGAAAATGTCCGCAAAGGGCGTGGTTTGCTGACCGGCATCACCGTACTCCGCAAAGACGGGGGCCGTGTCCCCGTGGAAATTCGCGCCGGGGTGACCGATCTGGGGGATGGCAAGGTGATCCAGGGGATTTTCCGAGATGTCTCCGAACGCATCAACTTTGAACACTCACTGGAAGAGGAACGACGAAAATTCCAGGCCACCTTTGAACAAGCCGCTGTCGGTATCGCCCATGTCGCCATAGACGGGACATTTTTATTGCTCAACAACCGTTTTGGCGAAATCACCGGCTATCCCCGCGCCGAGATGGCGACAAAAAGTTTCCAGGAGATGACCCATCCAGACGACTTGGAGACGGGCCTGAAATGTGCGCGTCGTATGTTGAACGGAGAAATCTCCCGCTACTCCTTGGAAAAACGCTGTCTGCATAAGCTTGGCCACCCGATCTGGGTGTTGCTGACAGTTTCGCTGCTGACCAACCAAGAGGGCGAACCGCAGTTCTTCGTTGCGGTGATCGAAGATATTTCCGAGCGCAAACGGCTGGAAGAACATCTTCAGGCGACAAACCTGACTCTGGAACACCGGGTGGCGGAACGGACCCAGGAGTTGGAACGGTCTAACCAAGATCTCCAGCAATTCGCCTATGTCGCCAGTCACGATCTCCAAGAACCGTTGCGGCTGATTGCCGGATATGTACAATTATTGGAAAAACGCTATCGCGGCCAATTAGACGCGCAGGCCGATAAATACATCGCCTATGCCGTGGACGGTGTTGGCCATATGCAGACCTTGATCAATAACCTGCTGACCTACGCCCGGACAGGTACCCGGGACAAGGCATTCGAGGAAACCGACGCAAACCTCTCCCTGGAACGGGCCATCGCCAACCTAGCACAACGGATTGACGACACCGGAGCCGAAATAACCAGCACCCCCCTGCCCAAACTATATGCCGACCCGGTGCAGTTGACCCAGTTATTCCAAAATCTACTGGGCAACGCCTTAAAATTCCGCTCGGAAGAGACACCCAAGGTACAGATCCATGCCAAACGGGGACCAGGACACTGGATTTTCACAGTCCAGGACAACGGCATCGGGATCGAAGCCCATCACCAGGAACGGATCTTCCTGATCTTCCAAAAACTCCACTCCCGTACCCGCTATGAGGGAACCGGCATCGGCCTAGCCTTGTGCAAACGGATCGTCGAACTCCATAAGGGAAAGATTTGGGTGGAGTCGAAACCGGGCCAGGGAAGCGCGTTCCATTTTTTCATCCCAGATGCCAATCCGTCGGCTTTTAATTCCAATTGAGCCGTACTGCAATTTAATATATAATGGCTTGTTCATAGATTAAATCATTAATATTAATGATGATTTGACATATCAGGGAAAAGAATGGATCCGAATTGCGCCAAACCCGTGGAGATTCTCCTGGTTGAAGACAGTCCCGGTGATGTGGAATTGACCCGGGAGGCCCTGGCCGACAGTAAAATGCTCAACCGTCTGAACGTGGTCGAGGATGGCGAGGAGGCGATGAAATATTTGCGTCAGCAAGGGTGCTACGCCCATGCCTTACGTCCCGATGTGGTGTTGTTGGACTTGAACCTGCCCCGCAAAGATGGTCGGGAAGTGCTGGAAGAGATTAAGGCGGACGATGCGTTGAAAGCTATTCCTGTGGTCATTCTGACGACATCCCAGGCCGGCGAAGACATCCTGCGCACCTATAACCTTCACGCCAATTGCTACATCACCAAGCCGGTGGATATCAATCAATTCTTCGCGGTCGTCAAATCGGTAGAAAATTTCTGGTTTTCCGTGGTAAAGCTTCCGCCCAAGAACGGCGAGACGACCTGAATGTAAGGAAGGGCATGCGTTATGGTAGGCCAAACCATTCGGGTTCTGCTGGTTGAAGACGATCTGGGATTCGCCGGACTGCTTGACGAATGGCTGGTGGAGCTGTCGGGCCATCCGACCACCATTCTCCCCTCCCGAATTCTGGTAACCCAGGTGGATAGCTTGTCCAAGGCACTCCAAGAGATGGGTGGTGCCGAGTTCGATATCCTCCTGGTCGATCTCAATCTTCCCGATTCGGTGGGTCTGGAGACCTTTGAACGGATTCGCGACCGGAATGTGGACTCTCCTGTCATCGTCCTTTCCGGTCTGGACGACGAATCCCTGGCCATCCAAGCTGTACGTAGCGGTGCCCAGGATTACTTGGTCAAAAACACCATCGACGGCAATCTGCTGTTTCGTTCCGTCCGCTATGCCCTGGAGCGTCATGCCTTGCACCAGGAACTCGAACAGATCAGGGAAAAAGAACGACGTCAACGGGAACAAGGTTCCCTGGATCGACTCTCCGACCGGAATGTCAGCCGAATTGCGTCACGTATGTTGGGAATCCAGGAATTGAAAGGGGGATATCCTGACCAGTTCGCACGCATCGCCGCACAGTTGGGCGAAATTCTCGATAAACTGTTGCAGATGAGAACCCACAAAGTCGTCTTCAACATCTCCGACGACTTGAAGCGGATTTCGGAAGAACTCGGATTTTTACGCTGCGGACCACGGGATGTGGTAGATATCTATTTGGCGACTCTGGAATTGCGAGAGACTCCGGGAAACCCGATCAAAAACGAATCGATCCATGAAGAGTGCCGTTACTTGGCGTTCGAGTTGATGGGCCGTCTGGTCTCCTTCTACCGTCCCTACGCCCTGGGGGGGGACGGATAATTTTACCGGGTTTGTTTTAGTTGGCCGGATGACCCAAGCGGGCATGGGATCCCTATGAGCGAGGAGAACCGCACGATGAGCATATGCGAAAAATTTTTATTGAGGCTATACATCACCGGTCATACCCCGCGCTCCGAACGGGCCATCAAAAATCTGCGCCGCATCTGTGAGCATGACCTGTCTGGTGCCTATGAGATGCGGGTCATCGACATCTTGGAACAGCCGCAACTGGCCGAGGATGAAAAAATCCTAGCCACCCCCACCCTGATCAAAGTGCTGCCCCCACCCCTGCGCCGCATCATCGGTGATCTGTCGGACACGGAAAAGGTGCTGCTGGGTCTGGATCTGCTCCCGGTCGATCTCAACCTCCAATAGTCATTCCCTAAAGAACTGGATACCAGAACATGTCCATCGAGAATCCAAAAATTCCCGTAGAAAAACTTTCCACCGGCATCGAAGGATTCGACCTGATATCCCAGGGCGGATTGCCCAAAGGGCGCACCACCCTGATCACCGGTACCGCTGGAAGTGCCAAAACGGTCTTCGCCGCCCAGTTTCTCGCCGAAGGGATTCGCAAAACCGATGAACCGGGGGTCTTTGTAACCTTCGAGGAGCATCCTGCGGAAATTCGTAAAAATCTTTTGTCCATGAACTGGAACATCGCGGAATGGGAAGAACGCGGTTTGTGGCGGTTTGTGGATGCATCACCCCAACCCGGTCACGAATCCATCGAGTCCGGGGAGTTCGATTTGGGGGCACTGTTGGCGCGGATCGAACACGCGGTACGGACGATCAATGCCCGACGCATCTCCATCGACTCCCTGGGAGCCGTTTTTACCCTGTTCAGCAATGTCTTGCTGGTCCGTTCTGAACTGCGCCGTCTGAGTGCAGCCCTCAAAGGGATCGGGGTCACGGCGGTCATGACCGCCGAACGGACGCAAGAGTTTGGAGAAATCGCCCGCTTCGGGGTCGAAGAATTTGTCGCCGACAACGTGATCATCCTACGCAACGTCCTGGAGGCGGAAAAACGCCGCCGGACCATCGAGATTTTAAAATTTCGCGGTACAACACATCAAAAAGGGGAGTATCCGTTCACCGTACTGCCCGACCAGGGGATCATCATCATCCCAATTTCGGCTATCGAGTTAAAACAACGTTCATCGGCCATGCGCGTCCCCTCCGGCAGCCCAGAGATGGATCGTATGTGCGGTGGCGGCTTCTTCCGGGATTCGCTGATTTTGGTCTCCGGGGCCACAGGGTGCGGCAAAACCCTGATGACGGCAGAATTCATCGGCGGTGGGGCCAAAAAAGGAGAAAGATGCCTACTGTTCGCCTATGAGGAGAGCCGGGAACAGTTGTTGCGCAATGCCCACGGCTGGGGTATCGACTTTGAAGCCCTGGAACAGAATAATCTGCTGCGGATGGTGTGCGCCTATCCCGAAAGTGCCGGATTGGAAGATCATCTGATCGCCATTAAGCGGGAGATCGACTCCTTCAAGCCAGACCGGGTGGCCGTGGACAGCGTGTCGGCCATGGAACGGGTGGGAACCAACCGCGGTTTCCGGGAATTCATGATCAGCTTGGCCTCTTTTGTCAAACATCGAGAAATTCCCGGGATGTTCACGGCGACCACCGCGACCCTCATGGGGGGGCCATCGGTGACCGAATCCCACTTCTCTTCCATCACCGACACCATCATCCTGCTGCGCTACGTGGAAATGCTCGGAGAGATGCGACGCGGGGTGACTGTACTGAAAATGCGTGGCTCCATGCATGAAAAAGATATCCGGGAATTCACCATCGACGACAAGGGGATGCACATCGGCAAGCCGTTCCGCAATATTATCGGCATCCTCACCGGCAAACCGGAATACCTGAACGTGGATAATGCGGATCGGCTTTCCGGCATGTTCCGCGATTGAAGGCGACACCGTCGCACCATGTCACAGGTCTTTGATCGGGAACACAACGAACGGGCATGAATCATATGGGTGTACATCAGTATCGTCTCTACGTTGTGGGAGATACCCCAGCCGGGCAAAGGGCCAGAGATAACTTCAAGATTATTCAAGAGGTCATCCTCTCTGGGAATGCCGAATTGGAGGTCGTGGATGTCCTCAAATCGCCAGAACGGGCGGAAGTGGATCGCATCGTCGCCGTACCAGCACTGGTCCGCATCGAGCCTCCCCCCTCCTTCAAGATTATTGGTGACCTGTCGGACAGTGCGCATCTTCGATCATTTTTCGCGGTAGCCGGAAGGGACGATTACCCTCAGGAAGATGAAACATGACTCCAGCCAATCCAAACATTCAGATCAACATGAGCGTTTTGCCCCAGGAGCCGATTACGCAAATCTCCAGTGAGCAGTTGGATCGGATCGTGCGGACCCTGGCAACCTCCATGGTAGAACGCGACTCACTACAAGAAATCCTGGACGCCATGGTCAATGCGGTTTTGGTGATTTCCCGCGACGCCAAAATCCTCCGGGTCAATCAGGCCGCTGGCGACCTTCTGGGCTATGCACGGCAACGGTTACCGGGGATGGCTGTGGAACGGATCCTGGTCGAAGGGAAACTCTTGAGTGAATCCTGCATGACGGAAGTGGCCCATCAGGGGGCGATTCGCAACCTGGAGACTTGGCTACTCGGGGTATCTGGCGAAAAAATTCCCGTGTTGATCTCGATTTCCGCGCTACGTGCCCCGAATGGCAGCCTGGACGGCTATGTCTGCGCCGCCCTGGATATCTCCGAACACATCAGGCTGCGCGAAGCATTGCGTTCCAGCATGGAAAATTTCCAGGCCATCGTCGAAAAGAGTGTGGATGGCATCCTGATTCTGAGCGAGGAAAATCGGGTCGCCTATCTCAACCGCTCCGCCATCATTCTGCTCGGACGTAGCGAAGACGAAATGCTCGGTCTGCCGTTCGGCTTTCCCATGGTGTCGGGCGATGTCACCGAAGTAGACATCATCCGAAAAGGGGGCGATGTGGGGGTGGCCGAGATGCGGGCGGTGGAAACCCAATGGCGCGGGGGAAACGCCCTGCTGGTCGCCCTGCGAGACGTAACCGAAAATGTTCGCTTGCGGGATCAGTTGCGACAACTCTCCATGGAGGATGAATTAACCGGACTCAACAACCGTCGAGGATTTTTTCTGCTCGCGGGTCAAGAACTCAGAATCCTCGAAAGAAGTAACGCCAAGCTGGTGTTGTTTTTTATCGACCTGGACGGCATGAAACCAATCAACGACCTGCTGGGACACAAGTTTGGGGATCAGGCCCTGGTGGAAACCTCTGCGATCCTGCGTCGGGCATTTCGCAAATCGGACATTCTGGCCCGGCTTGGCGGGGACGAATTTTTGGCACTCACTTTCCAGTTGGGGGACGACAGCCCCGTGTCCAACATCCTGACGCGACTGAATCGCGAAACCGCCCACAATAACGCCCGCCCAGGACGGCTGTTTCAACTTTCGTTAAGTATCGGCTTCGTCGAAGTATCCAGACAGCAGACGTACAACTTGGAGGAACTGATCCTTGAGGCCGATGCCGCGATGTATCGCAACAAGATGGAAAAAAGACAGGCTGTCAAAGGGACAACCGCACCATGAACCCTGCCTGCATCGACATTCTCCTGATCGAGGACAATCGGCCTGAAGCCAATCGGATCCGGGAATTGCTGGAGACCACCGAAGTTGGCTCGTTTCGTGTTTCCTGGGCGGGGGATCTGGCGACGGGGCTGGTGGAACTCACACAGACAAAGTTTGACGCCATTCTGCTGGATTTAAACCTCCCCGATAGTACTGGACTGGAGACCCTGTTTTCGATCAAGACCCGTGTACCGCACCTGCCTGTCATCATCCTGACCAGCCTTGACGACAAGGAATTGGCCCTGGAGGGGCTGCGGCACGGTGCCCAGGATTGTCTGGTCAAGACGATCCTGACGATGGATCCGGTCCATTTTCTCTCTGGTTCCGTGCGCAAAGCCATCCAACGAAACCAGACCCCATTACAACGAGAGTTGAATCAAGCCAATTTCCGCAGCCTGGTCGAAAAAAACGTCGATGGTATTTTGGTGGTGGATCCCATGGGGCGGATTCAGTTCTGCAACCCTTCTGTCCGCACCATCTTCGACGGTCGGGAATTGCGCGAAGGTGATGAATTTGGCTTTCCCGTGGCCTCTGGGGAGACGACGGAACTGGATATCGTCCCTCTGGACCAGGGTGTGCGACGTGTCGTCGAGATGCGGGTCTCGGAAACCCTATGGAACGGGCGTTTGAGCTATTTGGCTGCCTTGCGGGATATCACCGGGCGGAAAACAATTGAAGACGAGTTACGTCGTGCCAAGGTCGCTGCGGAGACCGCCAATCTGGCCAAAAGCCAATTTTTGGCCATGATGAGCCATGAGATCCGCACACCCATGAACGCCATCATCGGCATGGCGGATTTGATGAGCGGCGAAGATCTGCCGGAAGAACGCGCCCAGGCCATACGGGTCATCAAAGATTCCGGTCAGGCGTTGCTGACGCTGATTGACGACATCCTGGATCTGGCCAAAATCGAGGCCGGCGCGGTCCACACGCAGCCGGAACTCTTTTCCCCGAACGATCTGCTGGAGAGCGTTTTCAACATCATGCGCGGACCTGCGGAACGGCAGAAAGGGTTGCAGCTCACCTACCGGGTCGGGGCCACGGTTCCAGACGTGGTACAAGCCGATTATCGGCGTATCCGTCAGGTGCTGATCAATCTTGTGGGCAATGCCATCAAGTTCACCGATCAGGGTTGGATCCGAATTGCCGTGGATCATGATCCCTCCTTCCAGGAATCACGACTGTTGTTTTCGGTTTCCGATACCGGCATCGGCATTCCAGCGGACAAGCTTGGGACGATTTTTGGGGTTTTCGTACAGGCAGACGCCACGATTTACAATAAATATGGAGGAACCGGGCTGGGTCTGGCCATCAGCAAACGTCTGGTGGAGATTATGCGGGGTCACCTCTGGGTAGAAAGCACCCCTGGCCAGGGGAGTGTTTTTCAGTTTTCCATTCCCGCACCCGCGCTCCCCCCCGAACAATCACCAGATGGGTTGGAGTCGATCTCCAAAACCGCCCCGCCACTACATTTTGCTGCACCCGATATTGGACTCTCTTCCGGGCTGAGCGAACGATACCATGGGTTGCCGGTACTGGTGGTGGATGATGATCCGATCAATCAACTGGTTTTATTGAAGATGTTAAAGAAGCTTGGCCTTTCCCCCGATCTGGCTGGGAATGGTCGCGAGGCTTTGGAGATGATCGCAGCCAAACAGTACGCCCTGGTACTGATGGATGTGCAGATGCCGGAGATGGATGGGTTAACCGCCGTGACGACCCTACGCAAACGGGAGAAGGCGACGCATCAAACCCCGGTCAAAGTGGTGGCGGTGACGGCATTCGCCATGGGAGAGGATAAACAACGCTGCTTTGAAGTCGGCATGGATGATTATCTGTGCAAGCCTGTCCGCAAAAACGAACTGGCGAGAATGTTGTCTCGATGGCTGTAGAAGGGTGCGTCCAGGGGGTACCACTCTGGATCCTGCCGTTGCCAAATGTTTGGAGGTCATCCAACCGACGTGGCCCTAGAGAAATATTTTGCTCGTGTGGTAGAACTTCTGGATTTCCCAAGGAGTCTGCGAAGAGTCATTAATACCCTGACAAATGCGGCCAAATATCTTTTCGTTTACCGGTTTATGGGCCACAAGCTGACCCCTTTGAACGCCACGAATGATTTTGGTTACATCTTCGATGCGTGACCAAGCGTAAGATACGAAACTCCGATGCTTGATAAATGGATGGTCACCACTCTCCAATACGCATGTCCTATCATACGGGATCCCCTCACGGGCACTCGAAATCGGAACAATGAGAACATTTTTCACGCCGGATCTGACAGGATCGGTATCGGTGAGCAGGACAAAAAGGTGCTTTCGATTTGGATCGCCCTTTGGTCCCGATGGGATAAGAACCGTCGCCTTCTTGCAAGGAATAAACAAACTCATAATGATGCAAAAAGTTGGTCTATTTCTCGCGCCTCTTCAATACGTTCCGCCAGTTTTGCTGCCGCGTCGGCGTCAAACCCCACACATCGCGCCATCGAGTCGAAAGAAATTGGGAAAGACGACCCATGGGGATCCTCCCATTCGGGACAGTGATCATGGGTCCAATCCCGAATTTCCCACCGACTCATCCCGCCAAATTGCTGCCAAACCGATTCGAGTACGCTGATTTCCGCCTTGCTCAGCTTGGTCAACCTATCCGGTCCAAGAATGGTGCGGGAAGAAACCTCATGATTTTCTTTGGCAGAAACCCAGTTTTCCCATCCTCCCGGTGATGAACGGACATTCCCATCCATCAAATCTAGCGTCCTGGAAAGTACCGGTCCATGCGGCATCGAAACAGGACAGTCCCATGTGATGGGCAAACCCATCGTGTGGATTGCTTCACGATCAGCGAGATACATCAGCTTCATCAACTTTAAATGTGGCATACGCCCTTCCTGGGCTTTGTTCAGGAAAAACGCTGCAACCTGAGATACTTTAATTTCGTCAAACATCGCCTGACTCCCGTATGGCCAACACCCTGTGGCCTCAGGTTACCCCATAGCCATTATGGCACTCCAAATGGCACTTTCCAAATATTTTTGAGTGCGCTCAGGGTGAGACTAGTTGCCGACAAAAGCCCAACGGCCTGATTCCATATTTTTCTAAATGATAGGAATAACGAAACGGAGGGGTATGCTGATAAAATCGTTGGTAGGCAAGATCGGTGATAGCACTGCCATGCAATCCCCCAAAAACAATCCAGCCATTGGCCAACACCGTGGCACCGACCAATACCACCGCCGTTCGCCGCAAGCCTGACGACCGGGGTAACCTGCCAAAACCACGCGAAAGATAGACGACAAACACCACAAACACCGGCTGATAAAGCCTGGCAATCCACTCACCCCGCATTTGCCAGCCGGGATAGTGCGGAGCTAGGTTCAAGAACAGGAAAAAGAATACCGTTGCCACCATAATCCCCTCTTCGACCACATGGTAACGGATCCCGCCACAACGCCGCATCAGCAGATGAAAGACAAGAAAGGATAGGGGAAGAAAGAAAAAATTGCTGTAAAAATAATTTCTTATGGCCAAAAGCGGCAGATGGGCAACATTCTGGAGTACATCCGGCCAAGCAGTCATGATATGCAGCCAACTATCCAGAATGATCCGGTAAGTCTGTGAATTGGAGTTATCGAGACGAACACCCAACCCCCAGTGCAAAACAGCCAGGGTCAGTACCGTCGGCCAAGCCAACCCCACCAGTGCCAAAGGAATCCGGCTGACACGCCGCTGCCGCCACAAAATCCACAGGGCGGCAGGGACCAGCGTGTTGAGCAGACCATCATAGGCGATAAACAAAACGCCAATCCCGGAACTCAACAAAAATAGTTGGCGCAAGGAGCAAGATTTTTCGGATATGACAAACAGCCCAATGCAACCAACCAGCGTCGCCGGCACAATGACGGCATAACTGTAAGGTAAGCCGACCCAATACATAATCCCAGGATAAGTCGCCAACAACCATGCCGACGCAATCGCCCCGGCACGCCCCTCCCGCCGATGGATAAAGCGGATCCAAACGACAACCCCTGCCACAGTCAATAAGAGATTGATCAGCAAACCACCCCATAGAAAACCCCATGTTGCAACCAGGGGCCAAGCCAGGAGCGGATAAAGAATTCGCCGCAATATCAGGGCGGATTGCCACTGTTCGGGTGGCGCACCCTCGAACATTAGAAAAGGTTGCAGGTGAAAAAAATGGTCCGTATTCGCCAGATAGCCACACGGCAGTTCCAACGGAGAAGCCTGGGTCGCAGCATAGGGTGCCAAGGTTCCCGTGGAGAACCAACAACCGACCAACAACACCAACATGGCTCCGGCAAACGGCCACCATGTACGAAAAATTCCTGAACTAACAAAATCTTGATCGTTATCCACAAGTTTCCCCCATTGTCTGCCCACCGCCAACCCGTTTCATCATGTAAGGTCGCATGATATAGTGCCGCCTCGGTGAATACCAATACCGAGTTGAGCCATCATGGCTGAGATTTTGTGAAAACGGCAGAATACCTGATAACGTTGCAAGAAAGGGAAGGTGAGGTAGATGACCATAGACCTTGATTCCCTACGCGAAAGCTGGGACTGCGAGGCAAAAACCGCCGGTGGGCGGGATGGTCGTGGTCAGGTGCCCGCCAGCCTGTGGGCAACCTACAGTGCCATGGCCAATACCGAGGGGGGGATCATTCTGCTCGGGGTGCGCGAAAACCGGGAGGGGCATTTTCACGCCGTCGGTATTTCCGACATCGACCGGGTAGAGCGTGACTTCTGGAACCAAATCAACGACACCGACAAACTAAATCGCAACCTGCTGCGGCGACAGGATGTGGAACGGATCACTCTGGAGGGGCACACCATCCTCCTCATCCGCGTCCCCCAGGCCGAACGGCGACAACGCCCAATCTTTCTGAACGGCAATCCCCTTAAAGGAACCTACGTCCGCCACCACGACGGCGACCACCGGGCCTCCGAGGAAGAAGTACGGCGATTCCTGGCCGAAGCGGAAGAATCGCCGCGTGATGGAGAACTCCTGGATAACTTCGGTTTGGACGATCTGGAACCGGATAGTCTGGCCGCCTTCCGCAATCTATTCCGTACCCAATCCCCCGGCCATCCCTTTTTGGCGGGAGACGACCGGGAGATGCTACGCCAATTGGGTGGGTGGACACGCGACCGCGCCTCGACGCGGGAAGGTCCGACCCTGGCCGGTATACTGATGTTCGGCAAACAACGGAGCATCCTGGATCGCCATCCCGCCTTCCATCTTGATTATCAACATCTTCCCGAACTTTCCGACCCGGCGGGGATACGCTGGCTCGACCGCATCACCCCAGATGGCACTTGGCCCGGCAATCTGTTTGAGTTCTACCGCAAAGTACTCCCCAAACTGCGAGACGGAGTACGAATCCCTTTTCAATTGGGACAAAATCTCCTACGCCGAGACGACACCCCCCAGCACGAGGCGTTGCGCGAAGCCCTGGTCAACGCCCTGATCCATGCCGACCATGCCAGTCGTGGCGGTATCCGAATCCGGCGCGCCCCCAACCGATTCGAGTTCATTAACCCCGGCACTCTGCGCATCCCCAGAGAGCAGGTCCGTGTCGGTGGACGCAGCGATTGCCGCAACCCAGCCATCCAGAGAATGTTCCAAATGATCGGCGCAGGCGAAAAGGCAGGATCCGGCTTTCCACGCATCGTCCAGGCTTGGCGCGAGCAACACTGGCGCACCCCCCTGCTGGAAGAAAATCACACGCTCTATGAAACCCATCTCACACTGACCACATTGAGCCTGTTTCCCGTCGAAGTCGGCGAGGAACTGGAGCGACGATTTCCCGAACGGCTCACCACTCTGGACCAGGAAGGTCGTTTGGCATTGGCCACGGCCCTGCTCGAGGAGCGGGTTTCCAACAATCGCCTACAAGAACTCACAGACACACACCCCAGCGACCTGACGGAGATGCTACGGAGACTGGTCCGGGAAGGCTTCCTTGAATCCCACGGCAAACAACGGTGGACTTGGTACACAGTCCATGCGGGATCCACACTGAGTGCAGTGGTCCATGAGGGGTCCGAAGGTTTGGTCGGAGGGTCCGAAGGTTTGGTCGGAGGGTCCGAAGGTTTGCCACAGGGGTCCGAAGGTTTGCCACAGGAACTTCTGGACTGGACAGCCCGCATCCGAGAGCGCGGCAAGGTCGGCAAGAGGGAGGTCCACGCAGTGATCCTCGCCTTGTGCCTGGGGCGTTACCTCTCCTTGCGCACCCTGAGTGGTTTGCTTGGCCGCTCTCCAGATTACGTCCGTCCTAATTTCCTCCGTGAACTGGTGAAATCAGGACAACTGGAGTCCCTGCACCCTGACCGTCCGAACCATCCAGATCAAGCCTATCGCACACGTCATGATGCACTTGAGGTAGAAACATGTCACAATGAGGACTGGCCTGTCATTCATTGCCAGATTTCTTGAAAAAAAGTTCTGTTCGGGTCACCATGGGGAGTGTCCCCGAGCTTACCAGAAACGGTTTGAATTCACCTGCCAGCTAACAACCAGCATTTGCGAACTGCTTTTTGATGAAAAACCGTGTCTTTCAATTTGGGCATTATCCATCCGATGATGGTCATGATCCAGATCCCATGTCATCCCGGTACCACACTCTGTTGCTTTCAGGATGGATCGTCCTCCTGATCGGGCTGATGGGTATCTTCCTGCCGACGATACTCTCCTATGCCACAGGGGTTCCGGGAAATCCCGCATTGTCACCCGCCCTGTTTTCATCGATGGTCGTGACCGCCATCGGTGGTGCTATAAGCCTGCTGGCCATCGTCCTGCGTCACAATCCATCCCAAGCACCCCATACCTCCAATACCAGTGACATGGCCAATGACATGCATCGATGCGATGCCATTTTCCAATGGCAACGTTCCCTGGATCCCGGCGATGACATCAGCGTTTCCGCCATCATGAACATCCCCAACAATGCCGTAAGATCTTTGGCCGGGAAACTCTATCAGAAACCAGGGGTTACATTTCGACTGCAAAATATTTCTCGCATTCAAGCGGATCAGTACAGCCGCCAATTGGCCGAATGCGGTATCGCCTGTTCCCTTGAAGCCGCCAGTCACAACCCGCAAACCCCTTTGAACCAACTTCAGCGCATGATCGCGTTCATCCCTGGAAACCCCTACCGGTTCCTCATCCCAGTGACCGCCCTGGCCCTATCCGGCATCTCCTGGCCATTTTTGCTCTCCTCCCAGGATCCAAGACATCCCACAGCCAATTATCAACTTGAACCGCATCATCCATCCCGTCTCATCTCTTCTTCCGAGCCTGTCATCTCCTCCTTGAGAAAACTGGGCAGACCTGTAGAACAACAACGCCTAATTACCAATCTTGCCTTGCTCGATCTCCCCTTCCAAGAGGTCGGGCAAACCCGTGATCAGGCGATCAAAGCCCTGAACAGCAACAATCTGGAAGAGGCAGAAAAACAACTTGTTCAAGCCTTCACCATCATTTCCAAAGAAAACGATATTTTACCCATTAAAGACAAAAATTTATCCTCTAACGCCGCCGACCTGCTCGGATCCCTGGGAGATTTGCAACTGATGCAATCCAAACCTACCCATGCGGCGCGTTATTATTCTCAAGCCGCCCTGATCACCCCGTTCCCAGATCAACGCGCCGTTCTCCTCCAACAACAAGGCGATGCACTCTATCAAGCGGGTGATTTCCCATCGGCAGAAACCACGCTGCTGGAATCGGTCAACATCGCCAAAACCGAAATGGGTCCCAAACATCCCCAGGTGACCACCTCCCTTGCAAGCCTTGGCCTTTTCTACGAAGTGCAAGGCCTTCATGAAAAAGCGGAACCTGTGTTCCGTGAAACCCTGGCCCTCCAACAGGAACTTTTCGGCGTTGACAACCTGAGATCAGCCGAAACCTTGGAAAACCTATCCGCCGTATTGGCCAACCAAAACCGCCTTGAAGAGGCCTTGGTCCTTGAAAAACAGGCCCTGCGCATCAAAGAAACCGTTCTCGGCCCCAACGATCCCGGTTTGGTGGTCAATCTGGACACAATTGCCGATATTTATCTCAAAGATGGTCATTTAGACGAGGCGGATCAGATTCAGCAACGTGCCATGGAGATTCAAACGACACCATCCAAGTCTCCCCAAAAACCGGAACAACCAGAAAACACCACCCAACCCGTAACCGTCCCCTCCCCTACCCCCGAATCGACTTCGCACCCACCCCAACCCGTCGCCCCATCGACGCCACCGGCTGTCCCTGAACCATCCCCACCGGAAAAAACCTCTTCCAACGACGCCACCCCAGAGGCATCAAGCCTCAATGGATTGGCCTCGCGATACTACAGCGCAGGGGACTATGAACAAGCCCTCGTCCTGTTCCAACGTTCCCTGGACCAAAACATGGAAACGTTGGGGGAAAATCATCCCGCCGTAGCCACCGTCATGAACAATCTCGCCTCCATTCTCGCCAGTCTTGGTCGTTATGAAGAGGCGGTCCCACTTTTTGAAAAATCGTTGCGCATCAAACAGGAAACCCTACCCGCCAACAACATGTCCATCGCCACAAGCATGAAAAATCTTGCGACGATCTACAGTAGCCAAAATCGCTTCCAAGATGCCGAAAAACTGCAACAGGAAACCTTGAAAATTGTTCAAGCCAACCTGGGAATGACACATCCTGAAGTCGGTTCCAGCCTCAACAATCTGGCACGTACCTACGATCAGGAAGGTCGTTACGCCGAAGCGGAGCCTCTCTATCTGAGAAGCATGGAGATTTTTGCTCGGACATACCCGGAAAATAAAGTACACATGTCCGTGATCATGCAAAATTATGCCAACCTTCTGCGCAAAATGAACCGACCCTTCGATGCTGCAAAAATAGAAGCCCAAGCCCGCAAATTCATGGATAATCCTTAGTCGTTGCACAGATCCGATTATGGCTATAAGCCTTCAAACCGGCCATTTCGGTCCAATTCATGCAGGGTAGTCTTCAAAGGGATGGGATCTTTACAAAGATAAAGTGCCGGAATTCATGACGACCGGCGGTGCAGTGACCCCTAAAAAGCGGGATAATTTTAAAGATGAACCATCGGGGACAAGGCATTTTTTTCTGGGTCCATCAGGGATGGCGTGCATTTTTTTCCCAGAGCGGGCCAACCGAGTTGGCGCATGGAGAAACTTTTTTTGTAACAAAGACACATCCGTTTGTGTTCCACATAACGCGCATCAGAGACCCAATAGAACGCTCATGTTAATGTCTGTTTTGGTTTGACCAGTGCTGACGAGATTGATGATTGAAAATGTATTGACACTCTGTTACCCATGTCACTTTGGGTTATGACATTTATATTGTCTTTTTATGGGGCTTATGTATAGTCAGACTATCCCTTTTCCTCGCCATAGCGGCGCAAGGGCTTTTGTCTGTGACACCCATGCGGGTGAATCATTGGTAACTTGTTCAAGGCGATGGGTGTGGGCAAGAATTTGACAAAATTCCTGATAGCCATTTGGGTTTTACTGGCCATCATCCAAATTCCCGCGACGGGGCTTGCAGGAGCCGTGGCTGTGTCTGCCGTTTCACCTTCGGGAACCGTCAACACCACAACCCCCACCTACACCTGGACCGCCGAAAGCCTCGCAAGTAGCTATCGCCTCGTCGTCTTGAATGCCAGAAGAGTCACCATGCTCGACCAATGGTACACCAAGGCCGAGGCCAACTGTTCTGGAGGGACCGGTAGCTGCACACTCACGCCGACGACGGCCCTTTCCGCTGGCAATTACATCTGGTACGGCATCGCTAACAACGGCACCAGCAAGACTTTGGTTCAGAAGAGTTTCACCGTGACACCTGCGGCACAATCTTCCGGTTCTCCCAGCGGCGCATTGACCCAAGCACCCAGTTCCTTTTACTGGTCTGCCGTCTCCGGCAGCAGCATCTACCTTTTAACGGTCACCAAAACGGGTGGGACACCCGTCACCAAATGGGTGACATCCGGGACCGCCGGATGCGTCAGTGGTTCAGGAACCTGTAGCACCGCCGTTTCCATGAATTTCACCAATGGCACCTACGCCTGGACCGTTCAGCCCTTTACCAACGCCCTGCAAGCCGCCTCGACCTCTGCAAGCTTTACCCTGAACACAACGGCGACAACCCCATTGATCGTTTCCCCCACCGGAGCGATCACCACCAACACCCCGACCTATACCTGGAATGCCGACGCCAGTGCCACAGGGTATTTTCTTAAAATAACCACCAACAGTGGATTGGTTTTGTATTCATCCACACTCACACCGACCACCGCCAGTTGTCCTTCTGGAACCGGGACATGCTCCCTGACTCCGGCGGTCACACTCCCTTCTGGAATCAACAAGTGGTCTATTTTTGTGTTGCCCTCCAACCGTAGTGAGGAAACCGCCATCACGGTGGCGGCACCGACGTTGGGAACCCCTTCCCCCATCGCCCCTACGGGAACGGTCAGCACGCTCACCCCAAGTTTTTCCTGGAGTGCCGTTCAAAGTGCTACGCATTACCGTCTCAAGGTCACCGACGCCAGCTTGAGTCTGGTCATCGACCAGACCTACACGGCGGCCAACACCTCCTGTTCCAGTGGTTCAGGAACCTGTTCGGTTGCCCCTGGAACGACCTTGGCCACCGGCAATGGCTCTTGGACCATCATGGCCCTCAATACGACCAACAGTACCCAAAGTGCCGAATCGGGATTAAAAACTTTCACCATCACCCAACCGCCTACCTCTCCGGGCACCCCCACGCTCATCGCCCCCACAGGGAGCGTCACCTCCCTGTCACCGACATTTTCCTGGAATGCCGCCAGCAATGCCAACGCCTATATCGTCCGGGTTACCGACGCCACGGCAACCACCATAACCCGGGTCGTTTCAGATTCCGTCGCCGGTTGCCCGTCCTCCAGCGGCACCTGTACCACCGTTTTTCCCAATCCATTGACCGCTGGGACTGGTTCCTGGACCGTCCAAGCCTATCATTCCACGACCAATCTGACCGGGACCGTTTCGGCGAGCCTTAGTTTCACGTTGAGTGCGGCGTCCACAGCCTCCACCCTATTGGTCTCCCCTACCGGGATTCTCTCCACCAACACCCCGACCTATGTTTGGAATGCCGAAGCGGGTGCCACGGGATATATTCTCAAGGTCACCACCACCAACGGTCTGGTTCTGCATTATGCGACATTGACCCCCACTGCCGCCGGTTGTGCCGCAGGAACCGGAACCTGTTCGACAACCCCTGCGACGACGCTACCGGCGGGAATCGCCCAATGGTCGGTGTATGTCACCCCGTCCCTGACCCATGGCGAGGCGACCATCACCGTACCTGCACCAGCCCTCAGTACCCCCAGCCCCATTGCACCCACAGGGACTGTCGCCAACCTGACCCCCAGTTTTTCCTGGAGTGCCGTTCCGGGGGCAAGCCATTATCGGTTGCGGGTTACCGATGTCAACAATACCCTGGCCATTGATCAAACCATCAGTGCCGCATCGGCATCCTGTTCCAGTGGCAGCGGCACCTGTTCCGTTTCTCCAGGAACCACATTGGCGACGGGCAACAGTTCCTGGACCATCATGGCATTGGATACCCCCAACGGCACCCAGAGTGCCGAATCCAGCCGTATGGCCTTTACCGTCGCACAACCGGCAACAACGCCAGGGACACCAATCTTGGTCTCCCCCACCGGGGCGGTCACCTCCCTAACCCCGACGTTTACCTGGAATGTCGCCACCAACGCCGATAATTACATCGTCAAAGTCACCGATGCCAGTACCGCCACAATCACCCGTATCGTCCCTTGCACCGCGACCAGCGGTACCTGCACCACCACCTTCCCCAATCCCTTTGCCGCCGGGGCCGGTTCCTGGACCGTCCAGGCGTATCATTCTGGTACCAATCTTTCCGGTACAGTTTCAAACAGCCTGTCGTTTACACTCAGTGCCAATGTTCCCACTTCCATCCTGGTAGCACCAGCAGGGACCATCTATGAAAAAAGCCCGTCATTTGTTTGGAATGCCGTGGCGGGTGCCACCCAATATATGGTCAAAGTTTTATCTACCAGCACGATTCCGCTGACCTTTCTCAACCAAGTTTATACCGCTGCCGATGCGGGTTGCCCCGATGGAACGGGAAATTGCACCATAACGCCCACCATCCAATTGAATGCGGGCAACTATGTCTGGTCCGTGGGAACCATGCCGACCGTCCACATCTATTCGCAAAACTTCAGCGTCTTGAATGGCGTCATATCCCTATCCACCAATACCATCGCGGAAAACACCACCACCCCCGTCCAGATAGGGACGCTCTCCAGCACCGACCCCACTGCGGCCAACGCAACGTTCAGTATCATTGGCGGCAGTGCCATGCAATCCTTTGAAATCAGAAACAACAACCAATTATGGGTCAAATCGGGAGTGACCCTCAATTATGAAAGCCAATCATACCTAGGCGTCCAGGTTTCGGCGGCAGGATCCACACAATCCTTGAGCGTCCAGGTGACCGATATCAACGAAGCCCCCACCGATATCACCCTGTCGGCCTCGTCGATCGCCGAAAATACCGCGACGACATCCAATCTGGCGGTGGCCACGTTAACCGGCGTGGACCCTGACCTATCCACCCCCTTTCTGAGCCACACCTTTGCCATTACCGGCGGGACGGATCAAGCCAAATTTGTCATCAACGGAAACACCCTGGAATTGGTCGCCGGGACGGTCCTGGACTATGAAGCGATGACCACCCCATCGTTCCAGGTACAACTCAAAGTGACCGATGGCGGTCCCCTTTCCTTCACCAAAGATGTTACCATCGCCGTCAACAATATCAACGAGGCCCCCACCTCGCTGTTGCTTTCCGTGGCCTCGGTGAACGAAAACACCGATACCACCACCAACGCCACCTTGGGCACCATGTCCGCCATCGATCCCGACACCGGCGATACCTTTACCTATAGCGTCACCGGCGGCACGGACAAAGATTTGTTTGTTGTCAATGGTGCCAATTTACAACTCAAGGCGGGGACGGCAATCAATTATGAAGCCATCACATCCCATAGCCTAACTCTGGAGATTACCGTAACCGACGGTGGCAACCTGACCTTGATGAAAAGTTTTACCCTGGCGGTCAATGATAAGAACGAAGCACCCACCGGGATCAGTTTAAGTCCCGGTATCGTTTACAGTAACGTCGATAACACGGTCGCCATGACCACGGGAACACTCAGCGTCACCGACCCGGACGCCAACAATACCCACACCTGTGCCGTTACGGGGGGGACCGATCAAACCAGTTTTCAGATCTCCGGTACCGTTTTGCAACTGGTTGCCGGTACGGTCTTGAACATCACCACCAAACCGACCTATTCGGTGGCGGTCACCTGTACCGATGCCGGAGGGTTATCATTCGCCCAAACGCTCACCGTCACCCTTCAGGCCATTGATCGGTCCATTACACTCGCCAATCCTTCCATCAATGAAAACACCAGTACGGCGACCGACGTCAGTTTGGGGACGCTGATTGCGGTTGGCAACAATGCTTTTTCCATCACTGGGGGGGCGAATCAGGGGTCGTTTACTTTGGTTGGCAATCAATTATATATCAAGGCGGGAACCACCCTCGACTATGAGACCCAATCAAGCTACAGCGTGGAGATTTCCAATACCGATGCCTTGGGTGCCTACAGTGCCACCCTCACCATCACCGTCAACGACCTGAACGAGACGCCCACCAACATCAACTTAAGCAACAGCGTCCTTCCGTTCATCGCCCGTCCCACCAATGCCGCCGTCGGCACCCTGAGTACCACCGATCAGGATAGTGGCGAAACCCATACCTATTCACTCCTGGACAGCTTAAGTGGACGTTTTGCCATTTTGGGGGACCAACTGCTGGTTGTGGAGACCACAACACCCATACATGGTATTTTTTCGGTGCCGATCCGGGTTACCGACAAGGGGAACTTGACTTACGACAAGAGTTTCACCATCACTGTCGTGGGGTTTTCCGTTGAGACCATCCCCACCACACCCTCCATTGCCACCATGCTCTCTCAATCCCGATCCACCTATGCCAACGTGTATAAAAATTTGGCCGATGCCACGGCGGGGCAGCAGATCATCCTATCCGAAGAAGAACTGGAAAGCATGATCGTGGGCAAGGTTGCCCAACAATTCACCGACCAGGGAACTTTCAGCCATGCCATCACCGACATCATCAGCAAATTTGACATTCAAATCAGTTCCACCCTGGTAACCGCCACCATGCAGGTCGCCTTGGTCGATGCCATTTACGCACGCCTGTCGGCTACGACACGCGGCATTGCCCAAACGGTTTTGGATGCTTTGGCCCCCTACGCCAATGGGTATGTCTTGAGTGTCCAACTACGGATCAAACCCGTTGTCAGCGGGCTGAACGTCTCTCTGGATACCACCTCATCCACCGTCCATTTTGTCGATGAATCCGATTATCTGCCCACCGTTTCCATGGAACTAGGGACTCTGATTACCAGCTACAACACTGTGGTCGATGCCCTGGCGAGCAACGACGCCCTAGCGTTTTTCCTCGGTGGCGGTGCGCGTCCCCCAGCCCATTTTCTCCATGAAGCCTTGGGCGATGCGGTCACTGCCGATCAGGTCAACCGTTCCAACCTGGGACTTAATCTGGATTTTAGTGCCTCCAGGGGAACAAGTACCCTGGCCGACCGCGCTCAAGGGGGATTATTGATTCCGCTGACACAACGATTGGATTATTATTTTCCTGGGTTGATTTCGTCCGTCGCGCTACAAAGCCACACCATTTTGCTAACCCGCAGCAGTCTGGATCTGGCAGCGGTGCAATAACGGAGATCAAGTCGGAGTTCCGCACAAAAAAAGGTCCGGGAAATGACGCATGCACCCCTCCGACCCGTCCAAGTTTGATATTATGCCCCCAAAATCCTAAAACCCGACGGCACAATGCCTGGACCATCATCCCTGCATGAAATATCGCCGCCGCTCCTGATCCATCCGCTCTACGGCATAGCGCAGCATTGTGCGCGGCATACCACGGGCGTGTTTTTCCAGGAAATCTTCCAGAATAGACAAGTCTACCTTGCCAACTTCTCGCAGCATCCATCCAACAGCTTTGTGCATCAGATCGTGGGTATCGGTGAGCAGTCTTTCCGCAAGATCCAGCAATTCATCAAATTGGTT